>CAZWVM010000013.1:0-32731 GCA_964637705.1 uncultured bacterium | reverse complement strand
TATTTATATTCATTCATAACCCTGAGCCCGGGCGAAAATCCGGGCTCTTGGTTTTTAAGGGCGGCCAGGTGCCCCTTAGACGGACATATCCGCCTTCATCATCTCCTCCGCGGCCTCGACGATGCTCGCGACCTCCTCCAGGAGCCCGCCGCCGGAAGGAGGGATCTTCAGTTCGCGAAACGCCGGATCCTCGAAGCCCCGGTGCGGATAGGATTCCACGAGAGGATTCGAACCCATGTAGCTCAGGAGATTCGCGCACCTCACGATGCGGCTCATCCGGTGCTCCTCGCCCGTCATCTCCGCCTCGTGATGGAAGAGCAGAGGCTCGGTCAGGAAGAGCGGCAGGTTCCACCGGTTGATGAGGTAGGCGCTGGCGCGGTCGTGGCGCAGGCCGAACTGCTTCTGCTCGGCTTCCGCGAAACCCACGCTCTCCCCCGAGACTCTCTCGATGACCCGGGCGTAGTGGTCCGGGTGAAGATGGATGAGCGCGAGCTTGGCGATGTCGTGCATGAGCCCGGCGAGGAAAGCCTCCTCCACGACCCTCCGGTTCATGAAGCGTGCCGCGAGGTGGCGCGAAAGCACGCCGACGATGAGCGAATGCCTCCAGAAACGCCCGACATCGAAGTTCGGCAGGCCCGCGTCCTTCGCCAGGGCCATCATGCTCAGGAGGTAGATGATGTGCTTCACCTCCCGCAGCCCGAGGACGATGATACCCTGCTCGACGGAAGCGATCTTCCGGGAGAACCCGTAGAAGGCGGAGTTCGCGAGCTGGAGGATCTTCGCCGTCAGCCCCGCGTCCGCCTCGATGAGCATCGCGATCTCCCTCATCGTCGCGTCGGGATCCTGGAGCTTGGACGAAAGCTCCGCGCCGAGGATGGAGCCGAACTTCACCTCGTCCAGCCGCGCGAAGACCTCGTCGCATCGCCTCTTCAGCGTGATCTCCTCCGGCACCCGCGGCCGGTCCGAGGCCTCGTCTCTCGATTCCGACGCCGCTCCGTCCGACGAGGAGATGCCGATGCCCATGATCGAGGCGACGATCCCGTTGTGGTGAGCCTCGTAGAAGAGCTCCGCCATCACCGAATCGAACTGCGTCCCGGAGTTCTTCTTGATCTCCGCGAGAGCCGTCTCGATCGGCAGGCCCTTGCGGTAGGGACGGTCGGAGGTCATGGCGTCGAAGGAGTCGGCGACCGCGAGGTAGCGCGCGGCGAGCGGGATCTCGTCCCCGGCGAGCGACTCCGGATACCCGGTCCCGTCGAACCGCTCGTGGTGGTAGACGCCACCGATCGCGTAGCGCAGTTCGGGAATCGGCTCCATCATCCGCCGCCCGATCTCCACGTGCGTCTTCATGATCTCGAACTCGTCCTTCGACAATCCCGCCTTCTTCCCCAGGATCGCGTCCGGGATCCCGATCTTGCCGATGTCGTGCAGGAAGCCCGCGAGGCGCAGGTCGTTCTCGGGCATGTGGTACTCGGGAAAGCTCCTCTCCGCCATCGCGTTCATGGCGAGGGCGTAGAGGGTCACGCGCTCGGTGTGCCCCCGCGTATAGGCGTCCTTGGCGTCGAGGGAGGAACTGAAGGCCTGCGCCAGGGAGACGAGGGCGCTCCGCCAGGAGGCGCGGAACTGGACGGCGTTGAGAAGGTTCGCGGCCCCGGCAAGGAAGACGCGCAGGCCCGGGTTCGACTCGATCCTTTCGGGCAGGACGAAGCGCGGCGCGAGCACGACGGCCGGGATCTGGTTCATCGCGCGCAGGCCCAAAACCGTCCAGGAGGCGTTGTCCTCGGGATCCCGGAACTCGAAGGTCTCCTTCACCGAGAGCTTCAGCGTCTTCATGATCTCGTCCCAGTAGGTCTCGAGGATCTGGTGCAAGAGGCGTTCGGAGAGTCCCTGGAAGGCGGCGAGACGATGCTTGCCGGTGCCGGCGTTCAGGATGAAGAGCGCCCCCTCCGCGAGCCCCGCTCCGGAGAGTAAAGTCGAGAGGATCCGGCGGTATCCAGCCTCCATCGTCTCCTCGCGTGACAGATCGGACTCGATCGTGCGCGTCAGCGAAAGGATCTCGTCATGGGTGAATCCCGCATCCGGGGCGGCCAGGGCCGGCGGCGGCGACGACACCACCGAGGTTGCAGTCTCCTCCAACAGCGCGCCCACCTTCTCGACGAGCGCCATCGGCTTGACGGGCTTGAGGACATACCCCGAGGCCCCGAGCTTGCGGGCGCCCATGACGGTCGAGGGGGAACTGTCGGAAGTGAGCATGAGAACGGGAAGACGGCGTGTGCGCGGATCGGCGCGAAGCTCCTTGAGAAGAGAGAGCCCGTCGGGATGGGGCATCTGGACGTCGAGAATCACGAGATCGGCGCCCGTGGAGACGCAGCGCCCGACCAGGCCGTCGCCGCTGGTGAGAAGATCGACGTCGTAATGCGGCTTCAGGACGTGCCGAACCATCTCCAGGGCCCAGGGATCGTCGTCGCAGCAGAGAATCCGCCGCCTCACCGCCCCCGGTGTCGTCTCCATCGCCGCCCGCTCCTCCCCGAAGCCGGCCTCCATGATACCACGCGCCGCGATCGACGGGAAACCGGGAAGAAATCCGCGCGCGGTCCCCCCTCCTGGCTCTCTCGCTCATGGACAAAGCATGAAAAGCCGATGAAGATATCGTGAAGGCATGAGCGAACCGTTTTCTATCGTCTTCGTCTGCGGCACGTCGACGCTGCGTTCCCTCTTCGAACGCCAGTTGAAAGCCGCCGGCTACCGTGTCTCCATGCACGAGTCCTCGTCCGCCGCGATCACGCCCATCATGCGGCTGCGCCCGGATGTCCTGGCGATCAACGTCGAGAAGGGCGACGTCCTGATGGAGAAGGCCTGCCAGGCCCTGCGACAGCACGCGCCGGGGGGACGGATCCTGGCCGTCTGCGATCCGGGAGAGGATAAGGCTCTTCGAAAGACGATCGATCTCGATCGCATCGTCACCAGGCCCCTTCAGCCGAACCGGCTTCTCGCCGAGCTTGACGCGCTCCTCATCGATTCGATCCACAAGGTCGTCAACGTGATGGCGGAGGCGGAGGCGACGGAGAGAAAAATCTTCGACGCCGCGACCGGTCTGCATGTCGCCGATTACTTCGAGGAGACATGCGGAGCGATCATGAAGGATCACGAGGGCCCGGCGGCCGTCCTGACCCTGAGAGTCGAAGGCTTCGGAGAGATCGAGGCGCGCCACGGCGCCGCCGCCGCCGCCGCGGTCACGCTCGCGGCCGGTTCGCTCATCCGGAGGCTCTTCCTCAAGGCCGTGCCCGTCTCCACCGCGACCGGGGCCGGCCCGGGTCTCTTCTGCATCGTTCTCGCCGACGTCGACCCCCGGCAGGACGTGCTGCGGATTCTCAAGTCCTTCCGCGAGGCCGTCGCGGACACGCACGTCAAGGTGAAGGATCCGAACGTCAGGGTCTCTCTCGCGGCGCAGCTCCGCGGCGACACCGGGGCCGAGATCGATCTCCGCCTCGACATCACCATCGTGCTCAAGACCTTCACGAACGGGGTGAGGTCGAACGATCAGATCGTCTCGACGGTCAAGGCGATGAACAGCTACTCGCGGTCGGGCGCGACCGGAGACCTGGTCTGGCACGACGACGTGACGCAGACGGGGCTCGACGGAATCTGACCTTACCCGGGCCCGTCCGGGTTTTACGCCTCAGCCGGCCGTCAAGAAAGAGTCCACCCGTCCCACGAGGTCCCCGGGATCGAAGGGTTTGACGATGAAGCCGTCCCCTCCGGAATGCACGGCCTCCATGACGTCTTCGGCGGTATTCCGCCCGGTAAGAAAGACGATGGGCGGCGCCTTCTCGCCGGCCGCATCGGGGCGCGAATCGTCGAGCGACTTGCGCATCTCCTCGCGCGTCACCTTCTTCAACCGGGCGCAGACCTGGAAGCCGGTCTCGCCGGGCAACTGCACGTCGAGGAGCACGAGGTCCGGGGGCGTGCGGCGATACCGGGCGATGCCCTCCATCCCGCTCTCCGCCGTCTCGACGTCGTAACCGGCCTGGGTGAGGACCTTCTTGACCAAGAGGAGGATGGCGATGTCGTCATCGACGACGAGAACGCGGCGGCGGCGGGGCTGCACGGCCGCCGGTCCTGAAGCGAGCACGGTTTCTTTCGTCCGGGACGACGTCTCGGCGGCAACGGCCTCCTTCCGGTCTTTCTTGCCCGCGGGAGCTTCGGCCGACAGGACCGAAAAATCATCCAGGCTGTTCTTCGGTGCGGTCATGGCTTCATGATGGTTCGATCCCGGCGACTGTCAACGCCATTTCGACCGCCGGGATGACGGCCCCTCTTCCGCTAGCGGATTGTGCCCGTTTCGGAACGGGCATAGACTCGGCCGGATCGATGGAGAACCGGATCGTCATCCGCGGAGCGCGGGAGCACAATCTCAAGAACATCGATCTCGCCATACCCAGGGATCGACTGGTCGTCCTCACCGGCGTCTCCGGGTCCGGCAAGTCCACGATCGCCTTCGACATCCTCCAGCGCGAGGCCCAGCGCCAGTTCATGGAGGCCCTCGGCATGGTTTCGTGGAACCTCTCCCGGCCTCTCGTCGACTCCATCACCGGGCTCTGTCCCTCCATCAGCATCGGCCAGCATCTCGCCAACCGCAGCCCCCGCTCCACCGTCGGAACCGTCACCGAAATCTACACCTATCTCCGCGTCCTCTTCGCGCGGCTCGGCGTCAGGCCCTGTCCCGCCTGCGGCCGCGCGATTCCTCCCGCCCACGAAGTCGGCCGCGCCGGCGGGTCTTGCGCCGGAGGTGACGAACCGTTCGACGTCGAAACCCTCCCCTGCCCCCACTGCGGAGCGCTCGTCCCGGAACTGACGATGGCCTCCTTCTCCTTCAACAAGCCCGCCGGCGCCTGCCCCTCCTGCACCGGGCTCGGCGTCATCCACCGCGCCGACGCCGCGCGGCTCTTCGACGACGGGCTCGCCGTCGCCGACGGAGGAGTCAGGGGCTGGAGCCGCCCCGAGGCCGATTACCATGCGCGCGTGCTGGAGGCCGCGGGACGACACTTCGGCCGCCCCTTCGACGTGCACCGCCCCATCCGGGACCTCGAGGAGTGGCAGCACGATCTCCTCGTCCACGGCGCCCTCGGCGAACGCTTCCTCCGGCACTTCCCCGGTGCGGAACCGCCGCCGACCGCCGCCCGGGGTCGATTCGAAGGCGTCGCCACGGCGCTGCTCCGTCGCTACGCCGAGCATGCGGACGATCCCGATTACCTCGCGAAGAGGGCCGGAGCGGTCGTCACGACGACGTGCGCGGAGTGCGGCGGCGCGCGGCTGAGCGTCGCGGCCCGTGCCGTCACCGTGAACGGTCTCGACATCGTCGCCGTCTCGCGGCTGCCCCTCGCCGAGGTCGCCGACTGGCTCGCGGAGACGGCCCGACCTCTCACCGGCGACTCCCGGGCGCTCGCCGCCCCCGTTTTCGCCGACCTCGAGAGCCGCATCCGGCACGTGCTCGACGTCGGCGTCGGTTACCTCTCCCTCGATCGGTCCTCGCCCACGCTCTCCGCCGGGGAAGCCCAGCGTCTCCGCCTCGCCGCCCTCCTCGGCTGCGGCCTGACCGGGGTCCTCTATATCTTCGACGAGCCGACGATCGGTCTTCACCCGCGCGATACCGTCCGTCTCGTTCGCCTGCTCAAGGATCTGCGCGACGCCGGCAACACGGTTCTCGTCATCGAACACGACCCGGATGTCGTGCGCGAGGCCGACGCGGTCGTCGATATCGGGCCGGGCGCGGGAACGGGAGGCGGCGAGATCGTGGCCTACGGCACGCCGATGGAGATCGCTCGATGCCCCGCGAGCCTGACCGGCCGGCACCTCTCCGCGCCGACGCCTCCGCCGCGCGCGGGTCGTGCGGGCAGCGGCGCCTCCCTTCGCATCCACGGCGCCTCCGAGCACAACCTGAAGGGGATCGAGGTCGAGATCCCCCTGGGCATGCTCGTCGCCCTGACCGGCGTCTCGGGATCCGGCAAGTCGACCCTGGCTTTCGACATCCTGGAGCGCGCGGCGCGGCGTCGATTCGGTGAGCCCGCGGAGGAACCGGGGCGTCACGATCGGATCGAGGGTTGGGAGGCGCTCGAGCGCGTCGTCTCGATCGACCCGTCCCCGATCGGCCGAGTTCCCCGTTCCAACGCCGCCACCTATACCGACGTCTTCTCCGGCATCCGGGCCGTCTTCGCCGCGTTGCCGGAAGCGAAGGCCGCGGGCCTCACCGGAGGTCACTTCTCCTTCAACACGCCCGGCGGTCGATGCGAGCACTGCGAGGGCGCGGGCGTCCTCCCGGTGCACATGCACTTTCTGCCCTCGGTCGACGTGCGCTGCCCCACGTGCCGCGGGGGCCGGTTCAAGCCCGAGGTGCTCGCCGTGACCCGCCGCGGGCGCACCATCGCCGAGGTCCTGGAGATGACGATCGACGAGGCGACGGGCCATTTCGCGGACGTGCCGGCCGTCGCGCGCAAGCTCGCGCTCATGCGCGACGTGGGGCTCGGCTACCTGCGCCTCGGCCAGTCCGCCACCACTCTCTCGGGCGGCGAGGCCCAGCGCATCAAGCTCTCGAAGGAACTCGCCGCGCGCACGCGCGGCCGCACGCTCTACCTCCTGGACGAACCCTCGACCGGCCTGCACCCGCACGACGTCGAGCGATTGCTCGCGGTGCTCGACCGCCTGGTCGAGCGGGGGCACACCGTGCTCGTCGTGGAGCACAATCTCGAGATCATCCGCGCGGCCGACTGGGTGATCGATCTCGGTCCCGGGGGTGGAGACGCGGGCGGGGAGGTTGTCGCGGCGGGGCGTCCGGCGGAGATCGCGCGCGGCCCCCGGTCGCACACGGGACGATGCCTGGCGTGAAGGTTTCGATCCTCCCCGGAAGCCCGGTTGCATACCGCGGCCCGTTGCTGTAACGTACCGTCATGCAGATCAGGACATCCATGGTGAATGACGTCACCGTGATCGCCGTCGAAGGGGATCTCGACACGCTCTCGGCGGGTGTCTTCGAGGTCGAGGCCAGGAAGGCCGTCGATGGCGGCGCGCTGAAGATCGTCATCGACGGTTCGGCGCTCCAGTTCATCGACTCGGCCGCGATCGGCAAGATCGTCGCCCTCCTGCGGGATTTCCGGCCCCGCGGCGGAAGAATGGCCATCGCGGGCCTCAGGCCCGCGATCCGCACCACCTTTGAGATGATCCGTCTCGACCGATTCATCCCTCTCACGGCGACTCTCGACGAGGCGGTCGGCGCGCTCCGCTAGCCGATGGACCTCCAAGCGCTTCTGGCCTCGAGCCGGCCTCCGACGCGTTCCGAGACCAGGACGGGAGAGTTCCACCCGGACGAACTGCGCGAGCTGGAGAAGATCGAGACGTCGCTCCGCTTCCTGAAGCTGACCCGCCCGAAGACCGACGAGTACCTCGAGCAGAAGGCGCAGGAGACGGAGCAGCTCAAGCGCCTCCGCCAGTCCATCGTCAAGACCCTCTCCTCGCTCGAGGACCTCGGCGAGATGCTCGACATCAAGGACTCGATCGAGAGGCGCAAGTCGGTGATCCGGAAGATCGAGGCGCTGGTCGAGGTCGAGACGGAGCGCGTGCGTCCGGTCCTCACTCAGAACGCGAAGCGCGCGTTGACCCAGGACGCGATCGACGAGGTGTTGGGCCTCGGCCCCATCGAACAGCTCGTCCGCGACGACGGGGTCTCGGAGATCATGGTGAACGGGCCGGACCAGGTCTTTGCGGAGCGGCGGGGCCGGTTGGAGCTGACGCCGATCCGATTCGACGACGACCCCCATTTGCGGCGCGTCATCGACCGCATCGTCTCCCCCATCGGACGGCGGGTGGACGAGAGTTCCCCGGTCGTCGACGCCCGGTTGGCCGATGGCTCGCGCGTCAACGCCGTCATCCCGCCCATCGCGCTCGACGGTTCATCCCTCACCATCCGAAAGTTCGCCCGCGTCGCCCTCGGCATCGAGGATCTCGTGGCGAAGGGGTCGCTGACCCGCTCCATGGCCCTCTTCCTCAAGGCCTGCGTCGAGGCGCACCAGAACATCGTCATCTCCGGCGGCACGGGCAGCGGTAAGACGACCTTGCTCAACATACTCGCCGGTTTCATTCCCCGGGGCGAGCGGATCGTGACGATCGAAGATGCGGCGGAGCTGCAGGTGAAGGCCCACCACGGCCACGTGGTGAGACTCGAGGCCCGGCCCGCCAACATGGAGGGACGCGGAACGATCTCGATCCGCGACCTCGTGAGAAACACCCTGCGGATGAGGCCGGACCGGATCGTCGTGGGCGAGTGCCGCGGCGGCGAGGCGCTCGATATGCTCCAGGCCATGAACACCGGCCACGACGGATCCCTGACGACCGGGCACGCCAACACGCCGCGGGACATGCTGAGGCGGCTGGAGACGATGGTGAAGATGTCCGGCGTGGACCTCCCGATCGCGGCGATCCGCGAGCAGATCGCCTCCGCCGTCCACCTGATCGTCCAGGCGAACCGCCTTTCCGACGGCAGCCGTCGCGTCACCTGCGTCTCCGAGGTCGCCGGCATCGACGCTTCGACCGAGCAGATCCTGATGCGTGACATCTTCGTCTTCGAGCAGACGGGCGTGGACGAGCGGGGTTCCGCCCGCGGCGCGCACCGCGCGACCGGGCACGTGCCCGCCTGCGTCGCGAAGTTCCGGAGCGAGGGCATCGAGTTCGACGAGGCGGTCTTCGCCGCGGGAGCGGATGCATGAGCGAACCGAAAGAGGCGATGGAACTGTCGATCGGACGCGAGGAGACTCCGGACCTCTGTGTCCTGAGTCCCGTCGGGGAAATCAACCGGCATACGTCGGAGCTGTTGAGGGCTCAACTGGGCGAACTGGCGGAGATGGGGCCGCGCCAGACGCTCGTCTCCTTCGCCCGCGTCACGCTCCTCGACTCCGCCGGCATCGGCGTCCTCATCTCGGCCAAGAAGGCCTTCCGGGCCTCGGGACGGTACATGCTCCTGCGCGACGTGCCGGACCGGATTGCGGAGGTCCTGCGGCTCCTGCGGCTGTACGAGATGCTCGTCGTCGATCTCTGAAGCGAACCGCGACGGCCGGGCGTCCCCACCCCGTCAGCGCGGAGCCAGGGCCTCCACGATCGCGAACGACGAATCGTCCGCGAAGCCCTCGGTGCCGGTGTGCATGAGCACCTCGTTGAAAAGCATGTCCAGGACCGTCACGGCCGGCAGGCGCGCCGTCTCCTTCAGGAGCTTCATGAGGGGTTCGCGCCCGAACATCTCGTCGCGCCGGCCCGGCGGAGACGCCTCCACGAGCCCGTCCGTGTAGAGCAGGATCCGGTCGCCCGGCTCCATTTTCACCTGGATCTCCTCGTATTCCGGCTCCAGGCCGGTGAGGTCGGCGACGTTCATGCCGATCGGGAAGCCCTCCGGGTTCAAGGTCTCCAGCGCGGTCCCGCCGGCCCTCAGCAGCAGCGCCGGTTCCTGCCCGGCCTTCGCCACGGTCGCCGTGCCGGTCTCGTCGTCGAGGAGCACGTAGAGGAGCGAGGCGTAGCGGCCATCGTCGAAGAGCGAGGCACTCTCGCGGGTCAGTTCCTTGAGCGCCGAGGCGGGGTCGCGGTTGACCTGGAGGCATTTTCTCATCATGAAGCGAAAGACCGGGGCGAGAAGCGCCGCGGAGACGCCGTGGCCGGCGATATCGACGAAGATGATCCCGCGATACTGCCGTTCGCGCCAGTTCATCACGTCGACGAAGTCACCGGTGACGTTGGAGGCCGCGACGTGCCGGTGTTGGAAGGAGAAGCGCTTCATCGGATCGAAGTCGACCCGCATGAGCCAGTCCTGGACGCGCCGCGCCAATTTCAGTTCCCCCTCCATCTCGCGGCGGTAGAGCGCCAGTTCGTCGTTCTGTTCCTTGAGCTGCCTGAGCAGTTCCTCGTTCCGCCGGCGGGCCTCGGCTCCCTCCAGCGTGCGCCGGACGCTCGCGAGAAGGATGCTGTCACGCAGGGGTTTCTTGATGAAGTCCTCCGCGCCGCGCCGCAGGGCCTCGATCACGTCCTCCTGGCTTTCCGAGCCGGTCGAGACGATGACGGGCACGGAGGCATCGGCTTTCTTGATGAGGTCCAACACGTCCATGCCGTTCGCGTCGGGCATGAGAAGATCGAGAAGGATCACGTCCGGGCGGACCGTCCGTGCGCGAAAGGCCTCGAGGAAATCCCCGGGCTTTTCGAAGCCCTCGACGGCGTAGCCTTTCTGCTTCAGCGCCACGGTCACGTAGCGGACGATGAGGGGGTCGTCGTCGATGATGGCGATCTGGCTCACGTCACGATTATCCTGCGGGGACGCGAGAGTGTCCAGCGAGCCCGGTCGGGGTGTGCGTCCGTCAATCGTGGGTGACTCATGAACGCACCCCGGTCAGGCCCCCTTCCCTCAGGGCAGCCAGAGTCCTCCGAGGACCTTCGGCCGCCGGGCGCCGGTGACCGCGCGCAGGTCGACGGGTTCGCCGCGACGCCGCATCTCGCCGAGCCAGGCGAAAAGCAGGGCCTCCTTGTGGTCCGGCGCTATGTCGCGCGCGGCCCAGGACCGCAGTGGCACGGGCGCGATGAGCGCCGCGAGCCTCCGACGGAGGAATCCGTTGCGCACGCCCCCCCCCGAGACGAAGACCTCCTCCGCGCGCAGGGCCTGCAGATCCCGCGCGACGCTGCGCGCGGTGAACTCCGTGAGCGTGGCGAGAACGTCGGTGGTTTTTCGTGTCGGAGCGGACAACTCTCCCTCGAGCCAGGCCGGGCCGAAAAGCTCGGGTCCCGTCGACTTCGGCGCCGCGCGGCGGAAGAAATCATGATCGAGCGCCTTCGCGAGCCACACCTCGTCCGCCCTCCCCTTCCGCGCCGTTCTCCCCCCGCGATCACAGGAACGCCCCAGGCGGCGGCGCGCCGCGAGGTCGATGAGGGTGTTCGCGGGACCGATGTCGTAGGCGGCGATGACGCGGCCCGACTTCACGAGCGTGACGTTGGCGATGCCGCCGAGATTGAGGCTCGCGATGCGGCGCTTCCTCGAACGGCGTTCGAGGAGCATCGCGTCGAGGAGCGGCATCAGGGGCGCCCCTTCGCCGCCCGCGGCCACGTCCTCCTGCCGGAAGTCCCCCGCGACCGGAATCCCGGTCCGCTCGGCGATGATCGCGGGCGATCCGAGCTGCAAGGTCGCCACGCGCGGTTCGTGGAAGACGGTCTGGCCGTGGGAGCCGATGATGCGCACGCGGGTCCGCTTGACACCCGCCCGGCGGAGAAGCGCCAGGACCGCCGCCGCGAACTCCTCGCCCAGCGCCCGGTCCAGGCGCGCGATCCCGCCCGCGTCGAGGGTTCCGGCCTCGAGCACCCGGCGCCGCGTGGACGGGTCGAAAGGCCGTGTCATCGCCTCGACGATGCGCGGCCTCCGAATCGACCCGGCGACGAGCGCGACGTCGATCCCGTCCGCGCTCGTGCCCGACAGGAGGCCGACAGCGTACTTCATCGCGAGCTCGCCCGATCGAGGAGCGCCCGGCAGTCGCCCCGGACCGCGGAGAGTCTCCGCTCGGCCTCGGCCCGATCAACGCCGAAGCGCGCCATCACCAGGCCCGTCTTCACACGGCCTCCGGAGGCCGCAAGGATCGCGGCGGCGCGACGCCGCGAAACGCCGCCGATCTCCTCGATCAACCGCGCGCCGCGCGCCTCGAGCTTTGTGCACCAGGCGCGCAGATCGATCATCCGGTTTCCATACACCTTTCCGCAGAGCACCATGGCGGTCGTCGAAATGTTGTGAAGGAGCGCCTTTGTCACGAGCCCCGACTTCATGCGCGTCGACCCCGCGATCACTTCCGGCCCGGCCACAGCCACGACGAGCGTGTCGACGAACGCCGGTCGCGACACGCGGTTCATGGTGAGGAGAGCCGTCGCGGCGCCTCGCCGCTTTGACTCCTTGAGCGCCGCGCGCACGTAGGGGGCGAGAGAGGAGGCCGAGATGCCGATGACAAGATCCCCCGCGCCGATGCGGCGCTTCGTCGCGGCGGCGCGTCCCGCCCCCGCGTCGTCCTCCGCACCCTCGACGCTTCTCCTCAACGCGGTCCAACCGCCGGCCATGATCCCATGGACGCTCCCGCGCCCCTCGAAGGGCATGCCGAAGGTCGGAACGAGTTCCGCCGCGTCGATGACGCCCAGCCGCCCGGACGTGCCGGCGCCGACGTAATAGACGCGGCCGCCACCGAGGATCACGCGCGCGAAGACCTCCGCCACGCGTGTCGCGGCGGGGAGCGCTGAAAGGGCGGCGGAAAGAGCGGCGCGGTCCTCGTCGAGGATCAACCGCGCGACCGCGCGCGCGGGCATTCGATCGAGATCGCGCGAACGGCGATTGGCGCGCTCCGTCGCGAGATTCTTCCACGGGTCGAACGTCGCGTTTTTCCTCATATCGACCCCTTCAAATCCTTTCCGGGATTGTCGAATCCTTACCTAGTGATAACATGAGCGGCAGATGATGGAAATCCGAAAATCACTGAGGCTCTTTCTCGCCCTGGCCCTCGTCTTCCCGGGTGTTTCCTGCGCCTCGGCGCAGACCTTCGAGATGATGCCGGAAACCCGGCCGGTTCCGCTCCGGGCTCCCGACACGCTCGCCGTCGGCATCGTGGTCGAGAAACCCGCGGCCCGGTTCGTGCTCCCGGGCGGCGGCATCCTCCGCGACGCGGACAACCGAACCTATCTCGCCCCCGTCTCACGCTTGACCTTCGAGGCGGGGTCGGCAGGAATCACGCTCCTTTTGGACGACGTCCCCGGTTCCGTCTCATCGTCCTGGACGATCGAGCCGCTCGAGGGCGATTCCGCCGTGCTGGAAGGCCGCCGTTACCGCGGTGCCTTCACGGTCGTCGCGAGCCCGCGGGCGGGCGGGCGCGAGACGCCCGTCCTGACCGCGGTGAACGTCGTGCCTCTCGAGGAGTATCTCCGCGGCGTCGTGCCGCGGGAAATGGGTTTCACGCGCCCCGAGAACATCGAGGCCCTGAAAGTCCAGGCGGTGATCTCCCGCACCTACGCGATCCGCAACCTGGGGAGGCGGCAGGCGCTCGGGTTCGACCTCCACGCCACGACCGACGACCAGGTCTACGGCGGCGCCGATGCTGAGGTCGCGATCGCGGACGAAGCGGTGCGCGCGACGGTGGGCGAGGTTCTCGCCTACGAGAGCACGGTCATCGACGCCTATTTCCATTCGACCTGCGGCGGGCACACGGCCGATCTACGCGACGCCTGGGGCGGCGATCGCCCGTACCTGCGGGGCGTGGGCGACGAGCTGGGCGAGACCTTCGCCTGCGCGATCTCCCGCTATTTCCGTTGGACCGAGAGATACACCGGGAACGCCCTCCAGGCGCTTGCCGCGGGCGCGCCGAGCATCGGCATCGCCGTCGTCGAGCGCGACACCTGGGGACGCAACCGCGCGGTCAGGATCGTGCGCGGCGACAGCGAGGAATTAGCCCGGGGCGACATGATCCGGCGGGCGCTCCGGCGTCCCGAGGGCGGCATGCTCCGCTCCACGGTCTTCGAGGTCGTGCCGGAAACGGAGGCGATCCGCCTGGAGGGGCGCGGGTGGGGGCATGGCGTGGGGCTCTGCCAGATGGGCTCCATCGGCCGCGCCCGGGCGGGCCAGTCCTGCCGTGCGATCCTGGAACACTACTATCCCGGCGCCGCGATCGTCCGGCTCCGCCGACCGGGTGAATGAGGGAGAAACTCGCCGCGCCGCCCCCGAGGGAGTTTCATTCGGCCTTCCCGTACGCTATCATTCCGGAGAGGTGAACTGATGGACCGCGTCAAACCGTTTGACGACGATGATATGAACAACTTCGCCTTCGAACTGGCGGACGTCGACGAGAAGAGCGACGACGAGCTGCTGAGCGAGTGGAACACCGAGGGTCCTGACGACGAGGAAGAGGGGGACGGGCCGGTCTCCGGCGAGAGCGCGGAAGAAGACGAGTGAGCTCCGGCTCCTTCTACATCTATCGCGGCGGCGAAGTCGCGGGCCCCTACGGCGCCGCCGACCTTCTCGCCATGAACCTCCCGCCCGAAACGCAGGTCTGCGCGGCCGGCACCGAGGAATGGACGCAGCTCGGTTCCGTTCCGGAACTGCTGCCTCCCCCCGGCCTGGTCGCGACACCTCTCGCAGCGCCGGTCGCGGCCCCGGCGGCCGCGGGTTTCTCCGAGAAGAAGAAGATCTTCATCCTGCACGGCCGCGGCAACACCATGGACGACGCCTTCGGGCGCCTGCTCGGCCTCGTCCGCGTCAAGCTTCGCTACTACCAGGGGAGCTACTACGTCGACGCCGAGAACTCCAATTTCGTCCGCTACCTCGTCTACGCCTCCCACGCGAATCCCTGGACCGCTCTCTTCGATCGCATCATCGCCGGCAAACTCGCGATCTGCCCCTTCTTCCCGCCGCCCTCGGAGTGGACGCCCGACGCCTCCTGGACGAAACTCTCGGAGTTCAAGGTCGGGGACAAGATGGAATCCTACGCCGTCCCCTCGGGCGTCACCGGCGCCGGGAAGCGCAAGTGGTGCGACGGTTTCTTCCAGTCCATCTGGGCCGACGCCGGCCGCATGCTGGACGTCCCGATCCCGAGCCAGCCCGCCCTCGGCGAGGCGCTCGCGGGCCTGCGCGCGCGGCTCAGGCCCCCTGACGGCGGACTCTATCTCGAGTTCGAGTACCAGGACGCGATCCGCGGCTTCTTCGGCGATCGCGCGGACGAGGCGAACGCCTTCATCGCGATGCTCATCGAGTTCCAGCGCCTGAACGACGCCGGCGGCGACCTCGACACGATCGGCTCCAACGCCCTCTACGGCGCCTGGATCCTCCAGGCCTGGCAGGCAAAGCACGGCTCGCCCCCGCGTTACGGCCGCGACTACGAGTTCGACTTCGTCAACTACCACCAGTCGTTCCTTCATCTCGGGCGTCACGCGAACTGCGACGTGTACCTCCCGGACTTTCCGATGGAGGCGATCCCGGACCTCGAGGAGGCCGCGCGCGCGCTCATCACGGTCGGCAGCTTCTTCGTGCGCATCGACGACCACCACCCGATGGGGCCGGAGAAGTTCGAGCTCCTGAAGCACCTGAAGCAGGAGGGGCTGATCGGCGATTACGTGATGTCCGGGGGCTTGAAGGGCGGCGAAGAACAGCCGAAGGATCTGAGAACCTGCGGGGCGGACCTTGTCCACCGCGCGATGCTCGCGGGCACGCCCTTCGACAACCCGGGGCTCGAGGAACTGCGCCGTCTCGCGCACCAGCAGGACCTCCACTTCATCGAGGATCCCGACGACCGCGAGCACCCCGACTATCTCGCCATCGACCTTTCCAAGCTCATCGGTTCCAAGTACTCGCGCATCGACATGGTGCAGAGGCTCATGCTCGTGCGCTCCTACGCCGAGATGCGCGGCATCATGGAGGCGTCGGGATGGCGCGCCATCGTCGACCAGTACGAGCAGGCTCTCGAGGAGAGCTGCCCGAAGCTCGAGCAGTGCATGGCCATGATCGAGTTCATGGATCCGAAGGACGTCGAGGCGAAACGAGGCGGCGGCGGATTGATGGCAACCCTCGGCAAGCTCGTCAAGGCGATCACCTTCGGCAAGATCGACCTCGAGATCTCCTCCATCAAGGGCAGCGACCCCCGGCTCGTCTCCCGCATCTTCATGACCCTCGCCCCCTTCCAGTCACGGCAGGAGCACCGGATCAACATCGCGAGCGCTTTGAACTACACCAAGCGCTTCTATCGCTACGATTACTTCTTCTTCGCCTGGGGCTCGAGCCTTCTCTCCACCCGCCGGTTCAACGAGGAGGACCAGAAGCTCAATCTCTCGACGCTCGCCTCGAAAGTGGGCGGCCCGGGCGACGGCGGCCACCCCTCGGCCGCGACCTGCAAGCCGGGATCGAATCCCGCCTGGCCCGCCGAACGGTTTTCCAAGTTGAACAAGAACAACTTCCACGAATACGCCCGATACATCGCGGGACGGATCGAGGCCGGGACGGGAATGAAGATCGTCTCCGTGAGGTTGATCACGACACAGGACCGGGACTACAAGTAACCCGCACTTTTCCACCGGTATTCACAGGCCCGTTCAGGCTTGCACAACTTTGTTCAACTGTCGGGAGAGACTCTTTTTCAAGGAGATCCAATCTTGTCTACAGAGTAACCCCGCACGATCCGATTCTCTTCCTAGCGCATCGAACCCCCTCGGCCATCGGCCGAAAACCGGAGGAAGGGATGTACTTCTCCATCGACGTCTACCGCAAGGACACGGAAACCTTCGTCGCCTCCTGCCCCGAACTCGACATCTTCTCCTACGGGCCGACCCTGGAGGTCGCCGTGAACCGCTTGAAGAAGATCGTGCACTTCTACATGGAGTCGGCCGACGAGATGGGGATGAGCCTGGAGGAACTGGGGCTCGCGCCGCCCGAGGAGAAGGACGCCGTCCAGCGAGTCTCCCACGTCAACATCCACGCCGCCATCAACTGACCCCGGACAGACCCGGGGAACCTTCGGAATCGCGAAACGCGGATCGGGATCGGCCTAGAAGAGCGGCTGGCCCGTCACCTGGATGAGCATCGGGGGTTCGCCGGGGCGCTGGGCGAAGGTCCACTCGCTGCGCCCTCCCGCGTTCACCGTCGATCCGTCGGCCTTGCTGTCGTGCTTCCGCTGCCACGAGAAGACATACGTGACGCCGCCGTTCTGCAGGGCGACGCGGCGCTCGACGGTCACGATGTATTCGATCAGCTCGGCCCGATTGAGGTAGTCGTTCAACTCGCCCCAGAGCCTGTCCGAGGGAGGGACGCAGGAAGGGTCGACCGAGGCCATGAAGCGCTCGACTTTTCTCTCCTCGATCGAGCGCAGCATCCCGACGAAGACCTCGTCGGCGGGCGTGTCGGGCGGAGGAGCGGTGGTCTGCTGGACGCCGGGCAGGCAGGCGACGAGGGAGAGGGCGAGCAGGAAGCCCGCGAGCAGACCGGCCCATCGAGACTGTGCTCCCATCGTCCTCGCTCCTCTCAGAACGTATAGCTCAGAGTGAGACGCGTCTCGGTCTGGCGATACGACCGGTTGAACGCCTCCTCGTCGTTGTCCAGGTATCCGTAGGAAAGCGTGCCCTGGAAGCCCGGGTAGAGATAAGGCTTGTAGGTCAGGGCCATGTTGACGCGGTTCTGGAGGTAGTCGGAGTTGCCAGGCGCACGGTCGGCGTCGAGGATGGTGTAATTCACCATCCCGCCCAGTTCCTCCCAGTTGACGCCCATGCCGAGCGTCGTGGTCTGGAGCCGCGACGACGCGCCCGTCAGGCGGAAGCGGTCCCGGCTGACCTGGTAGCCGGCCTGCGGGAAGAAGCGGATGTCGAAGGCCTTCCAGTGGAGGGGCCGGGTGACGCGCAGGCCGTAGACCTGGAGGCGCCGGTCGGAACGGGGCGTCACGTCGTCGTCGGTGATCTGGAACTGGTATTCCCCGGTGAAGTTCATGCCCCAGTTGGCGTATTGGAGGGTGTAGAGATAATCCTCGATCTTGTTGTTCACGCTCCCGTTCGAGGCGTCGCGATCGCTGAAACGGAACTCGAGCTTGGAGCGGATGTTGCGGACGGACTCGGGCAGGCGATCGGTCCAGCTGGGCGATCCGAAGAGCAGGAAGGGTTTCATGTTGAGAACCCCGTTGGTCACCCTCGTCGCGTTGGTCAGGAGGAGCTGGTTGCGGACGTTGTCCTCGAGGCGGAGATAGCTCAGCGTCCAGTCCGCATTCGGGCTGAAGCGATGGGCGGTGCGGACATTCCAACGCATCTGGTTCGGGGCCGCCACGCCGAGCGGGGACTGGAAATAGGGATCGTTGAGCTCCCAGCTGAACTGCAGGGCGAAGGGCATGAGCCGGAGAATCCCCTCGTAGGGCTTGGGATTCGCGCGCAGCCAGTTGACGTCGGTCCTCCACGCGTAGCCGTTGCGGTCCCTCAAGAGCCTCCGGTTCGTCGTTCCTCCGCTCCAGGCATTCTCGCCCGCCAGCGACCAGCCGCCCGGAAACCGGTAGCCGTATTCGAAGGAGTGGACGTCCACCTGGAGATCGGACAGGGCGCGGACGTTATCGACGGATCCGAGCTGGTCGGAGGCCGAGGCGAAGCGGTAGCCGGCGGTCCAGAGCGGCAGGGACCTGACGAGCTTCAGGCTCTCGGCCGTCGCCGAGGCTCCCAGGGCCACGCGGCGCAGCGTCGCGGCCTCACGGGCGCGCTCGGCACGGGCGAAGACGCCCGTGAAGTTGAGCCTCACCGAATCGAGCGGGCGGGTGTAGTTGCCCTGCAGGCCTTTGACAAAGCGGTTGAGAGTGTAGCGCGAGAGGTTGGGAAAGAGGTCTCCCCCCCGCAGGTTCCAGACGTTCTTGCGGCCGTAGGTCGCATAGAAGCCGGTGAAGTGAAGATCGTCGCGGAAGGAGAGCGTCGGGTCGGTGACCGTGCGCAGGTTCATCTTGATCTCGTAGTCGAGGCCGTTCTTCATCCGCGAGGCGACGAGGCCGCCGAAGGTGTGGGTGAAATAGGTCTTGTCGGGGCGGAAGGCGCGGGAGCGGTCCCCGTAGAGACCGAAGCGGTAGATGTCGGTGCCGTATCGGAGCTCGAGCCGGTCGAAGCGCTCCTTCAGGCTTCTCCCCCTCATGACGATCTGCCGCGGTTCCGCCTCGCCGGATCCCATCTCGATCGGAAATGTCACCGAGAGGGCCGAAGCGGCGGAAGCGAGCGCGAAAAGGGCGCAGGATCCCGTGACAAGCCGTCGTGTGAGTGAAGTCATCTCCATGTCAGTCTCTCAAATGTCCCCCCCTCGTTCAAGAGCCCCGTATCAGGAATCCGTGGGCTTCCACAAACGGTAACGCAGGAGCGTCCAGACCGCCTCGACGCCGTCCCTCCACCGGATCTTCTTCCCCTCGGCAATGGACCGGGGACGGTAGGAAATGGGCAGTTCCACGATCCTCTCCCCCAGCCGGGCCACCTTGGCCGTCATCTCCGGGCAGAACTCGAAACGCTCGCATTTCAAATCGAGACGCCGCATGACGCTCATCCGGGCCATCTTATAGCACGTGGGTTCATCCGTGATCGAGAGCCCGTAAAGGAGGTTCGAGAGGAGAGAAAGAAGGCGACCGCCCCAGTAGAACCGGCGGTATGAGAACCGGTTGGCGCCGAGAATCCGGGATCCGTAGACCACGTTCGCACCGGCCTCGATCCTCTCCATCATCGGCGTGAAATCGTCCGGATCGTATTCGAGATCCCCGTCCTGGACCGTGACGACGTCGCCGGAGACTTTCGCGAGCCCGGTCCGGATCGCCGCGCCCTTGCCCTGATTCCTCTCGTGACGGAGGCAGACCACGCGCGGACCGCCTGCCTTCTCGCGCTCCGCCTCGAAGGCACGGGCCTTCTCGAACGTGTCGTCGGAGGACCCGTCGTCGACGACGACGATCTCGGAAACGACCGGGACGCGCGCGAGGCGGCCGAGGATCTCCAGGATCGTCCGCGACTCGTTGTAGGCGGGAACAACGACGGAGAGTTTCATTCGAAGGACTCGCCCGGGGAGGGAAAGACGCCCTCGCGGACATCCGCGACGTATCGGCCCACGGCGGAGCGGGCCTCGCGTCCGATCTCAAGGTAGCGGCGCGCGAAACGCGGCTTGAAGTCGTCGAAGACGCCGAGGAGATCGTAGATGACGAGGATCTGGCCGTCGCAGTCGACGCCGGCGCCGATGCCGATGGTGGGAATCGCGAGCGCCCCCGTGAGGCGGCGCCCGAGCGAACGCGGCACCTTCTCGATGACGCAGGCGAAGGCGCCGTCCTCCTCCGCCCTCTTCGCGACCTTCTCGATGCCCGCGGCCTCTTCCGCCTCGACCCCCTTCAGGGCGTATCCCTTCCGCTCGCGAACGGTCTGGGGGAGGAGACCGACGTGAGCCATGACCGGGACGCCGGCCGCGACGATCGAGCCCAGGGCCCCGGCGCCCGTCTCGTGGCACTCGACCTTCACCGCGTCGGCGCCGGCCGCGACCAGGGCGCGGGCATTCTCGACCGGCGCGTCGAATCCGCGCAACGGAAGATCGGCGACGAGGAGCGGCGGCGCGGGCGAAACGAGCCCGCGCCGCGCCGCGGCGGTCGCCGTGAGCAGGTGTTCCATGGTGACGCCGGAGGTGTCGGGCAAGCCGAGAGAGACCATGCCGAGCGAGTCGCCAACGAGGACGACGTCGATACCCGCCTCGTCGCACCACCGCGCCGTGGGCATGTCGACCGCCGTGAGGGCGGCGATGCGGCGGCGCCCCTTCAAGGAGCGAATTACCGGGACCGTGATCCGCCCTTCGCGCGGGGACGTCATGGCTTCCGGGCCGCGCCGGAGAGCGGCGTGTAGTAGACCGTGCCTGTCGCACCGGCCTGCACGGGGTGCTTCTCGATCATGGCGACCAGGTCGTCCAGTTGGGCCTCGTGGATCGCGGGCTGAAAGGAATCGGCGCGCACCACGAGCAGAGGCGTCCGGCTCCAGCTGAAGAAGTAATCGTTGTACGCCTGGTTCAGCACCCTCATGAAGGCCGGCTCGATCCCGTCCGCTCGCAGTTCCGACTCCTTCATCGTGAGCTGGAGGAAGACGACGAGATCGGGAAGCGTCCGACGGGAACCGAGAAGCGCGTGAAGTTGTCCATACAGCACGCGCTCGTCCTCGTTCAACGTCACCGAGGCGTAGATCTCGTCGCGGTCGAAGAGGTAATCGGTGATGACGTTGTATTCGAAGAGCTCCGGCTGGCGGAGCCGGTCCTCCTTCCGATAGCGCGAAAGGAGGAAGAAGAGCTGGGCCTGGAAGGCGCGCGCGGACATGTCGGCGTGGAAGGACTCGAGAAAGGGATTGTCGTCGGCGTCAAGCAAGAGCCGGGCGCCCAGGCGCGAGGCCAGGGCCTGAGCCAGTGCGGTCTTGCCCGAGCCGGGAACGCCTTCGACCGCGATGTGCCGGAATTCGATCATGGCCCTCGCGGCCATGATAGCGGCCCCGCGTGGCGCTGATAAGGGCTTTCTGCTTTGCCCGCGCCCCGGCGGCGCCGCGAAAAGCGCTCAGTCCTCTTCCGAGGCGGCCCGGGTCAGCCGGTCCCTCAGCGCGCGGCCGATGCCCTCGTCCCCGGGCGCCTCGACGTAGAGTGTCTCGACTCCGGCCTCGTCCGCCTCTCGAAAGAGGGCGTAGAGACGACGAGCCAGTTCCTCCGGCGAAGCGAGGCTCACGGCTAAGCGGCAAGGCGGAGCCGGCGCGCCGATGACGACGACGCCGTCCCGGCCGGACGGCGCGGGCGGCGCGCCCGGTGCGAAGATCCGAACCCGGCAGGTGGGCCGGTAATGCCGAAAACGCGTTCCGGGCGACGAGGCGAGAGATCCGTCGACGGCCGGCTCGGGGCGATAGCCGAGAACATCCTCGATCGCCTCGACCGTGGCACCGCCGGGCCTCAACACGCGGAAGGGGCGCCGCGTCGCGTCCAGGACCGTCGACTCGATTCCGACCCGGCAGGGCCCTCCGTCGAGTATGGCGTCGATGCGGTCCCCGAGATCGTCGAGGACGTGCCGCGCGAGGGTCGGGCTCGGTCGCCCGGACGAGTTGGCGCTCGGCGCCGCGAGCGGCCGGCCGCAGGCGCGGACCAGGGAGAGCGCGACCTCGTGGGCCGGCATGCGGACCGCGACGGTCGCGAGCCCGGCCGAGACGACGGCAGGCACGCCGGGCGCGCGCGGCAGGACGATCGAAAGAGGACCCGGCCAGAAGCGCTCCATGAGCCGCGCCGCATCCTCGTCGATCGCGGAGCAGACGGAAGCCGCCATCTCGCGGGAAGCGACGTGCAGGATCAGGGGATTGGCGGCCGGGCGGCCTTTCGCCCGGAAGATCCTCTCGACGGCCGCCGCCGAGAAACCGTCGGCTCCGAGACCGTAGACGGTTTCCGTGGGGAAGGCCACGAGTTTCCCGGCGCACAGGAGTTCGGCCGCCCGGGCGATTCCGGGCGGATCGGCGGCGACGATTCGGGGGGAGGCAACCATGAAGGGATACTACAACGAAGCGATCGTCACCGTCATGGGCGGCGTCGGCGCCGCGGTTCGCCCCCGTCCGTTCCGCCCGGAACCGGGTTTCCCCGGTTCCGGGTCGGGTCCGGACTCACCCCTTCGTCGCTAACGCGGATTGGAGACCGTGTTGGGGGGGTAGACCAGGTAGATGTACTGCGTCGAGTTTGACGTCGGCGGCGAGGTGTTCATGTCGTTCACGCTCTCGCCGTTGTTCGCCTGCAGGAGGACGTTGTTCAGGGATACCGCGCCCGCGTAGGTGCTCGCGGACGGACGAGCCACCCCGTGGCTTCCGTTATTGAGGACGTCGATGCCGTCAAGGATCACGCCGCCGCAATCGGCCGCGAGAACGCCGTAGCCCGAGTTGTTCTGGATCTTTACGCCGCTCACGAGATTCAGAGGCGAAGAACTCGAGGCAATGTCGATGCCGGTGCCGCAGTTCTCGATCCTCAGGCCCGAGCCGGCGCCATTGATCGTTCCGCCGCCGCGCAGAAGCAACCCTACCATGGCGTTGCGGATCACGGTGTTGTCACCGAGCGTCACGAGACCGCTCGAACCGGAAGGACACGAGAGCGCCGCCGTGCTGTTTCCGTTGCCCTCGATCACATTCGATCCGGTCGTCGTCAAGGTCGCTCCACCACCGAGTTCCACGCCGGCCGTTGAAGTGCCCGTCAGGGTGTTGTTGCCCGTCAACTGGATCGTCCCGGCCTCGGCCCAAAGCGCTCGGGGCGACCCGTCCACCTGGGTATTGGACATCGAGAGCGTCGCACCCGAAGCGGATCCGTCCAGGTGAATGCCTCCCGTGGTGTTCGTGGAAATCGTCGAGGAGGCGATCGAGACGGAGTTCGCGTCGGATACGAGGACGCCCTCCGTGCCGTTGGCCATGATCTGCGAGGCCGAGGCGATCCCGACCGTGGCGCCGCCGGAGGCCGAAACTCCGGTCGAGGTGTTCTGGGAGATCGTGCTGTTGGTGATCGAGACGTTCGCGGCCCCCTCCACGCTCACTCCCATCCCGTTGGTCTGTATCATCGTCCCCGAGATCGTCGCGTTGCCCGAGGAGACGACCATGCCGGCGTTCGTGTTCGACGTGATGCTCCCGCCGCTCGTCGTCAGGGTTCCCCCCACGACCTCCACGCCCGTGCCGCTGTTGGTGATCGTGACGCTGGTGAGTCCGACGTCGCCGCTCGCGACCGTGATGCCCGTGGTCGGACCGCTCGCCGCACCGCCGCCGAAGACTCCCCCGCCCGAGTTCACATTCTGGATCGTCGAGTTGCCGATGACGCCGATGGATCCGGGCTGGAAGGTCAGCCCGACGCCGTCAAATGTCGCGCCCGATGCGTTGAGCGTGCCGTCGACGATGATGCGCGCGTCGGCCGTGGTGGAGACCGTCACGCCCGCGCTGATCGTCAGGGTCGTTCCGCTCGTCACCGTGTAGTCGGAGGCGAGCGTCTGGTTGGTCGTCCAATTGTTCGACGCGGCCGCGGTGACGGAGAAGGAGGCGGTCTGCGACTGCGACCGCGCGTCCGTCACGCGCACGTAGTAGGTGCCGGCCGAGAGATTGGTGCCGGAGACCGTGGCGGGAAAGACGAGCGTCAGGGGTTGTCCCTCGTCCGTCGCCCCGACGTTGTGCATGCCCATGTTCACCGTGAAGTCGGGAACGACCAGATAATCGTTGTCGACGATCTCGATATTCGAGAGCGGCGTCACCATGTTGTATCCGGTCACCGTGAAGAGGTAGTTTTCTCCGGTGGCCGTCGTCACCGGACGATCCGTTGCGACGCTGGTCAGGCTAAGGTTGCCCGGGGACCCCGTCACCGTGAAGGAGAACTCACCCGACTCCTGCCCGTCGGGATTCACGACCTTGAAATAGATCGTCTGCATCGGATCGTCATCCGGGAAATACTGCATGATCTGCTTGGTGATATCGACGCGGACCTCCGTCTCGCTGATGAAGTAGACCGAGGCTTCCATGTCGACGTCCGGAGTCTCGATGTCCTCCCAGAGAACGTCATCGTCGTCGCGCTCGAAGACCTGGCACCCGGACTGGAAGCCGGTGCCCTGGATCGTCACCGAGTAGGGGCCGAAGTCCTGGTAGTCGCCGGTGATGTTGAAGGTCGTGATGAGGCCCAGGACGTTGGAGATGACGGGCGCGGGAAGCGTCGTGTCGATCTCGTCGTCGTCATCGGGGAAGATCTCGTCGAAGTCATCGAGGAATTCCTCGATCGTCTCGGCCGCCTCGGGCTTCGTCAGCCCGAAGGGCGAGGCGCCCTCCCAGCCCGTCAGGAAGAACTCGTCCTCCTCGGCGTCGTATTCCCACGTCATCTTCATGCTCTGGCCGGTCAGCTTCTTCTCCTCGGCCACGCCGACGAACTTGTAGGTTCCGTTCCAGCCGAGGCTGACGCCGTACTTGCCGCCCCCGTAATTGGTCGCGGAGGTGAAGGTGTATTCGACCGTGAAATTCTCCAGGGCCGTGAAGTCGCCGTTCAGGGACTCCAGGAGCGTCGAATAGGTCAGGGCGTTGTTGGCGTTGTTGGTGCCGGCGAAGGAGGGATCGACGAGATCCATGAACCCCGTCGCGTTGCTGTTCGCGTAGGCCTTGAAGAGCTCGTCCGTGATATCGATCAAACGTTGCGTCGTGTCGGAAACGGTTCCGGCCACGTAGACGAACGTCGTGACCTCCTCCTCGTTCTCGTCGCTGTTCCCGGCCTCGTCGCGGGCCCGGACGACGATGTAGTAGTCCTTGTTCTCGACGAGGTTCGTCAGCGTGAAGGACGTGGCGCCGGCCGGCGCCGTCGCGTCGGGGTCGTCGAAGTCCTGCCCCGAGGGGTACTCGGAGAGGTAAAGGTCGTAGACGATCTTCGCCGCGTCGCTCCGGTTGTCCGTCGCGGCATACCACTCGACCTTGATCGATGTCGGTGTCTCCCGCGTCGCCTTCTCCGCGCCGTCGAAGTCCGGTTCCTCGTCGTCCATCGTCTGCGCGCTCGAGGTCGTGACCTCCTTGCGGTTCTCGTCCCGGTTGGCCGCCTCGTCGCGGGCGCGCACGACCACGAAGGGATCGACGTTCGCGGTCAGTCCGTCCAGCGTGTAGGAAAGGGCGCCCGGCTCGGTCGTCGCCGTCGGGGTGCTGAAGTCCTGGCCGCCGGACGTCGTGGCGACGTAGACGTCGTAGACGATCGCGGAGACCGCGGAACTGTCATCGGAGGCCGCGTTCCAACTGACCTTGGTGGAAGTCGGCGAAAGACGCTCGATCGATTGCGCGCCGCTGAAGGTCGGCGCCTTGAGATCCTGCGAACCGGAGAAGGCCCCCTGCAGCTCGTTCAGCTTGTCCGGATCGGCCGAGCTCGGCTGGCCCGGGGTCTGACCCTGCTGCACCTGCAATTGCTGGCCGCCGGAGACGCTGCGGCTCCAGTTCGGGCCGAGAAGTTCGACCTCGCCCTCGAGAACCGTCGTGTTCAGGCTCTGCTCGTCGCCGTCGCCCTTGTTTCCCTCCATCTGCTCGTACCAGGGCCGGCCGCCCTCGAGATCCAGCTCGAACTTCGTGCCGCGAACGCCCGCGGTCGCGACCGGGGTGTAGACGTTGTAGTTGCCGACCCTTCCCTCGGAACGGCGGAAGTTGCAGCGAACGTCGCCGCTTCTCTGGTCCACGGCGACGTCGTCGCGCGTGATCGTGCGCTGGAACATGAAGAAGGCGCGGGCCGTGGTGCGCACCTGCTGGAGATTGCCGACCGAAACCTCGGTCGAGGGAAGAAGATCGACCTCGCCGACGTCGCCGACCTTGATCTTGCAGCGGGAATTCGGGCCCGTGCGGACCCGGTCTCCCGTCTTCAACTCCCGGTTCACCGCGACCGCGACCCATCGCTCCTGCCCCACGGGCTTGACCTCGACCGTGCCGGAAACCTGCGTCGCGATCGCCTTGTGCCGCCCCACCACCTGGGCATTCGCCCCCTGGGCCCACACGGGCGGCGCGATCAGCGTCAATACCATGGCAAAGGCCAACATCCCCGCCACATTGCGATTCAGGATTCTCTTCACGGTCTCATCAACCCCTTTCCGTTCCCCGAAGGAACACGAAGGACACCTCTGGTTTCGATCATGCAATGACCCGTCCGGATGGGAATCATAAGGCCAGAAAATAGAAATGGGCGAAGCTTCTTCATCCGCTGAAATCATAATTCACGCCGGAAAGTGGCCGCAAGGACTATCACGGTGTATTTTCATACAGAATCGACTGGTTTTCCATGCTTTACAATTCCGATCCAGCGTGAGGAAGAGCCATGAAGCCGACGGGTTGCCCGAAGGGACGGCACGCCGTAAACTCGCCGTATGACCAATCCGATCCGACTCGCCGTCTCCGGCGCGGGCGGGCGCATGGGCGGCCGAATCATCGCCCTCGCCTCCGAGATGAAAAACTTCAAGCTGACGGGCGCCTTCGAGGTCACCGGTCATCCGGCCGTGGGCCGCGACGCCGGCATCGCGGCCGGTTGCGGGGAGCTGCACGTCCCGATCATCGCCGATGCGGAGCGCGCGCTCCAGAACTCCGACGTCCTCATCGACTTCACCTTCCCGAACGCCTCCCTGGCGCACGCCCGGCTCGCGGCCGCCCGCGGCCTCGCTCTCGTCGTGGGAACCACCGGACTCTCGGCTGCGGAGGACGCGGAGCTGGAACGAATTGCAAAAGAGATCCCCTTCATATGCGCCCCCAACATGTCCGTCGGGGTGAACCTGCTCTTCCGCATCGCCCCCCTCATCGCGAAGGCCCTGGATGAGGGCTACGACATCGAAATCGTGGAGGCTCACCACAACAAGAAGAAGGACGCCCCCTCCGGCACCGCGCTCAGGCTCCTCGATGTCGTCGCGGAGGCGCGCGGGGTCGCGCGCGACAGGGCGATCTTCGGGCGCGAAGGCGCGGACGCCAAGCGGGTCGCGGGCGAGATCGGCGTCCATGCCGTGCGCGCCGGCGATATCGTCGGAGAGCACACCGTCTACTATGCGACCGCGGGCGAGCGGATCGAGTTGACGCACCGCGCCACCTCCCGCGACACCTTCGCCCGGGGCGCCCTGAGGGCCGCTCTCTTCCTCGCCGGCAAGCCCGCCGGCCGCTACTCGATGGCCGATGTCCTTTTCGGCGCAACGGCCTGACCCCGCCATGGGCGACGCGGTCATTCGCATCGAGGGGCTGTCGCTCTGGGGCTACCACGGTTTGGAGACGAAGGAGGCGAAGGAGGGCGGACCGTTCGAACTGACGGTCGAGGCGGCGTATCCCGAGCCGAGGAAGGCCCGGCGCGATACCCTCGAGGGGCGCCCCGACTATGCCGCGATCGCGGATCGAGCCGTCGAACTCTTCCACGCCCGCCGCTATCGTCTCGTCGAGCCCCTCGCCGCGCTCATCGCCGAGGCGCTCCTCGACGAATTTCCCCTCCTGACGCGCGCCACGGTGACGGTCCGGAAGCTCCGCCCGATCCTTCGCCATCCCCTGCGCCACGCCGACATCACCGTCTCGCGCGAACGATGACCGGCCGGCCCTCGCCGGCTTCTCCCCTCGTCGCCTGGGTCGGGCTCGGCTCCAACCTCGGCGACCGCGCCGCCACCCTCGCGAAGGCCGCGGGCGATCTCTCTCTTCTTCTCGAGGGATTCGTGTCGACTCCGCCCGTCGAGAGCGCGGCGGTGGACAGGACCGGACGCCCCGCCCCGGAAATCCCGCCTTACCTCAACGCCGTCGGGCGAGGATCCTACCTTGGCACTCCGCGTTCCCTGTTGCGCGCGCTGCAGCAACTCGAGACCCGGGCGGGACGCGATCCCACCGAGAAGGGGCTTTACCTGCCCCGCACGCTCGACCTGGACATTCTCTTCCTCGAGAACTCCTCGGGCCCGGTCGTCGTCATCGAGCCGGACCTGCGCGTGCCTCATCCGCGACTCTGGGAACGCCCCTTCGTGCTCGAGCCGATGCGCATTCTGGGTTTCGTCGCCCAGCGGCCCCGACGCCCTGAATCCCCGGAATAGGTGTTCATTCACCACCCGCCCGCCGAAGCGTCCGCTCCGGCGGGCTCGAGGCACGGAGAACACCGAGATGAACAGGGATCGAATCAACGCAATCTGTGATCAAGAGATCATGGAAATCGTATTGAGTTCAAAGTAAAGCCGGATCGGGTTCCTGGTCATGTCAAATCCTCGTTGACTGCGGGAGTCGGCTTTCACCGGTGGGTGAAAGTGGAAAACTTCATTTACCCCGCCTCGAGAAGAGGTAGCAGGACTTTCTCCTTGTCTCCGTGACTCGGTGGCGATTCAACCTTCGGGGATCAAGGGACGCGCGGCGTCCTTGACACCGGGGGGGAGAAGCCCGTCCAATAGCGCTTCATCCTTTCACGAACGAGGTTCATTGCCATGGCTCGGATCAACGAACATTTCCTGAAGCTGAAGGCCGGTTATCTCTTCCCCGAGATCGCCAGGCGAACGGTGAAATTCCGTGAAACCCACCCGGGCGCGGATGTCATCCGTCTCGGGATCGGCGATGTCACCGAACCCCTGCCCGCCTCTCTCGTAGCGGCCTTCCATGCGGCGGTCGACGAGATGGGACGGAAGGAGACGTTCCGCGGATACGGGCCGGAACAGGGGTATTCCTTCCTGATCGAGAAGATCGTCGAGCACGACTTCCGCGCGCGCGGAGTCGAAATCGCTCCGGACGAGGTCTTCGTCTCCGACGGATCGAAGTGCGACACGGGCAACATCCAGGAGCTCTTCGCGCTCGATAACCGCATTCTCGTGCAGGATCCGGTCTACCCGGTCTACGTCGATACGAACGTGATGGCGGGGCGGACGGGATCGTGCGACGACTCCGGCCGCTACGAGGGTCTCTCCTATCTCCCCTGCACAGCGGAGAACGGCTTCCGTCCCGAGCCGCCCGGGGAGCGCGTCGACATCGTCTACCTCTGCTCCCCGAACAACCCGACCGGCGCCGTCCTCGACCGCGAGATCCTCGGGCGCTGGGTCGACTACGCGCGGCGGCATGACGCGGTCATCCTCTTCGACGCCGCCTACGAGTCCTACATCACCGATCCCGCGATCCCTCACTCGATCTACGAGATCGAGGGGGCGAAGGAGGTGGCGATCGAGTTCCGGAGTTTCTCGAAGAACGCCGGTTTCACGGGCACACGGTGCGCCTTCACGGTCGTGCCGAAGGCCGTCACCGCCGCCGCCGGTTCCGGGCGCGTCGCCCTCAACGGCCTCTGGAACCGCCGCCATTGCACCAAGTTCAACGGCGTCTCCTATCCCGTGCAGCGCGCGGCGGAGGCGGTGTACTCCGACGCGGGGCGACTCGAGGTGAAGAGGCTGATCGAGTATTACCTGGGAAACGCCGCGATCATCCGGCAGGGTCTTTCGCAAGCCGGCTTCGAGGTCCACGGCGGCGTCAACGCGCCCTACATCTGGCTCAGGCTCCCGGGCGGGGCGAAGAGCTGGGACTTCTTCGACCGCCTTCTCTCCGAGGCCCACGTCGTCGGCACGCCGGGAGCGGGCTTCGGCCCCTCGGGTGAAGGCTATTTCCGCCTGAGCGCCTTTGGCGAGCGGAAACGTATCGAAGAGGCGGTGGAGCGGATCCGGACCCGGATGGAGTTCTAGCGAAGGTCAGTTCCAGAGCCGCTCGACGATCCAGAGGCCGAGCGCCGAGTTCACGAAGAAGGCGTCGAAGCGGTCGAGAATGCCGCCGTGGCCCGGCAGGAGAGACCCGGAATCCTTGATCCCCGACATCCGCTTGAGGCGTGACTCGGCGAGATCACCGATTTGCCCCAGGGTTCCCGCCACAAAACCCAGCGCCAGGGCGGCGGGAAGCCGGTCCACGAGATACCCCATGAGGGCGAGCGCCCCATACGAGAGAAGAAGCCCTCCCAAGGCCCCTTCGCGCGTTTTCGCGGGAGAAATCCCGGGGGCCAGCGGCGTCTTTCCGAAGCGCATCCCGACCAGGTAGCCGCCGACGTCGGCCGCCCAGGTCGCGAGGAGCACGGCAAGCAGAGGAAGCGGTCCGTGATCGAGGCGGATGAAGACCGCGGCGATGCAACCCATCGCCACCTGCAGGGCGTAAAGCCATGCCACGACTCGGCCGGACGCGAAGGTCGCGAGCATCGCGAGCGTCAGGACCGCGAAGGCCGTCGAGGGCGCCGGCGAGGCTCCGGGATGCAGGAAAGGAAGGACGCCCGCCGCCGCGACGAGCAGGGAACGCGCCGGAAGGCGCGGATCGAGGGGCGCCACGAGAGCCCGCACTTCCCAGAGCCCGGCGACCATGATCGCGGCGAAGAGGAGCAGGGCCAGCATCGGGGGGCCGAAGAGACAGGCGACGAAGCAGGCCACGCCCAGAATTCCCACGGCGGAGCGACGGCCGATATCCTGCATCGGGCGCGCCATCAGCGCGGCATTTCCGGGACGATCATGCGGAGAACGTAGTCGAGGCCGGAGAACGATGCAACCGGCACGTGGGGGCGAGAATCCGACTCGCCCCCACGGTTCACCTCAGTGCGTCGTGACCTCGATGCGCCGGCTCCGGGCGTAGGCCCCCTTCGGAAGCGTGACCGCCAGGACGCCGTTCTTGAACTCTGCCGCGATCTTATCCCGGTCGATCTCCTGGGTCAGGAGAAAGACACGCTCGTAATCGCCGGGGCGATACTCGGCGTAGTAGAGCCCCTTGCCTGCGGGTTCCGCGTCGGGCGCGGATGCGCGGATGACGAGCCGGTCCTTCTCGACGGTCAGGTCGAGCGACGACTCATCGGCTCCCGGCATGTCCACGAAGACCCTGACGCTCTCGGGATCCTCCACGATGTTGGCCGGCGGCGCATAGAGCGGGCGCCGCGAGATTCGCTCGGCCCCGGAAGGCGCCGGAACTCCCGCTCGCGAAACGTCCGTCGTAAGATCCTTGTTCCTCTTCATGGCTCGAACCTCCTCCCGCTGCACGGGCTCAGTGGCCGCTGACCGCGATGCGCCGGGGGCGATCCTCGGCCGCGCGCGGCAGGGTCACGGACAGAATGCCGTTCTTCAGGGACGCCCGGACCTTCTCGGAATCGACGCGGAACGGGAGCTGGAATGTCCGGGTGAATTGTCCCGCCTCGATCTCCCTCCGGAGCACCGCGGCCTTCTCGTTCCGAGGATCGATCCCCGGCTCGTTCCGCTCGGCCTGGATCGAGAGCACGTCACCCTCGACGGAGATCGAGATCTTCTCGGGATCCACGCCCGGCACCTCCGCCGTCACGAGAAGTTCCTCCTCGCCGCTCCAGACGTTCAGGGGGAGAAACGACGAGTTCCTTGCGCGACCGCCGGCGTCGTAGCCCAGCACGTCGCGGAAGGTCCGATCCATCTCCCTGCGCAACCTGTCGAACAAAGGATCATGGTCGAACATGGCCTGACCTCCTTGCATCCGATCTCGACGCGATAAGCTCGGACATCGCGTCCGCGATTCGAGAAAGCAACGCCTGTGCCCGGGCGAAGCGAGGCTTGAAAAGTCGAGAGAAATCAGGAAACCGGGAAGGGCCCCGAGGGAAGGACACGAAAAGAAAAGGGCCAGAATGACACGCCGGCGCCTGCCGTCATGTCATTCCGGCCCGATGAAAAACCGCCGGGAAGAAAAGGCTCTTAGAACCAGGCCTTCTTGCCCACGATGTAAGTCTGGTTGAAATCCTCGTCGGTCTTGGTGAGGTAGATGATCCCCTCGATCAGGCCGATCAGGCCGCCGGCGCCGCAGGTCACGACCGAGATCACGATGCGAATGATACCGCCCTGCGCATCACCGATCACGAACCTGTGAACTCCGAACGATCCCAGAAGAATCCCGCAAATCCCCGCCACGACACGCTTGTTGTCCATCCTGAAACCTCCGCGATTTGGTTGCCTCATCCTACAGGATCGGAAAACATCGAGAAAGCCGTATTTCCGGGACGATCAAAGCGTTCCGGCCAGTCTCCTGATGTAGTCCCTGATCTGGGGACCGTCCTCCGATCGGAGGGCGTACTCGATCGTGGCCTCGAGGAATCCGGCCGGGTCGCCGGTGTCGTAGCGGCGCCCTTCGCACTCCAACCCGTACACGGTCTCGGCGGCGGCCAGGCGCGCGATGGCGTCGGTCAGCTGGATCTCGCCGTTGCGGCCCGGCTTCGTCTGCCGGAGGAACTCGAAGATGCGCGGGGTGAAGAGATACCGGCCGACGATGGTGAGGTTGGACGGCGCTTCCTCGCGCGGCGGCTTCTCCACGACCTTCGTGATGTGCGTCAGGCGTTCGCCGGCGGGCTCGCCTCCGACGACGCCGTAGCCCGGAACCTTCTCCCAGGGCACGGCCTCGAGGGCGATGACCGAGGAGCCGGTGCGTTCGAAGACGTCGAGCATCTGGCCGATGGCGGTCGGGCCGCCGGGCGGCGGCTCGATGACGTCGTCGGCGAGGAAGACGGCGAAGGGAGAATCCCCCACGAAGGGTTCGGCCATGAGGACGGCGTGCCCGAGCCCCTTCGGCTCCTCCTGGTAGGTGTAGTGGATGCGGGCGAGTTCGGCGATGCGGCGGACCTGGGCGGCGAGATCCGCCTTGCCGTGATCCGAGAGGAACCTTTCCAGGCTCTCGTTGCGGTCGAAGTGGTCGACGATGGAGCGCTTGTTGCGGCCGATGATGATGAGGATGTCCTCCAGGCCCGCCG
>CAZWVM010000012.1:0-32973 GCA_964637705.1 uncultured bacterium | reverse complement strand
ATCCAGGCCGGCGGCATCGGCATCATCACCCTCTGGCTCTTCTTCCTCTCCTCCTTCAGCGCGCTGACCGGAAGCTCGTATCACCTCGCCACGCTCGCCATCGGCGAGCGCAGCGTGGGACGCATCCGGTCGATCCTCCTCTCGGTCGCCCTGGGCACGATTCTCGTGGAGGCCGTCGGGGCCGGTATTCTCTATCTCGGCGTCATGAACGAGATGACCGGCTGGAGGGCGGTCGGCTGGGCCGTCTTCCACTCCGTCTCCGCCTTCTGCAACGCCGGCTTCTCCCTGCAGACGGACAACCTCGTTCCCTTCGCGGACAACGCCGTCGTCTGCCTCACCATCGCCTCGCTCATCGTGATCGGGGGCATCGGTTACGGCGTGATGGCCGAGGTCGCGGCGCGCCCGAAAAAAATCACGCTCCATACCCAGCTCGTTCTCCTGACGACCGTGGCGCTCATCCTGGGCGGGTTCTTCGCCCTCGGGGTCCTGGAGTGGGACGGACAGGCCATGGGCGACGCGGGCGTGGGGGGGAGACTCATGCACCTCCTCTTCCTCTCCATCACGCCCCGCACGGCCGGCTTCAATACCCTCGATCTCGCCGCTCTGCGCCCCAGCACCCTCTTCTTCATCGTCGGTCTCATGCTCGTCGGGGCCTCCCCGGGCGGCACGGGAGGCGGATTCAAGACGACACCCCTGGCGATCGTCTTCATGAGGTTCCTCTCGATCGTGGCAGGCCGCGAGAACGTGCGCTACGGCCGGTGGGAGCTGGGCCAGTACATCATCTTCCGCGCGATCTGGATCATTCTCCTCTACCTGGTGATCGCCGGCATTCTCTCCCTGGCCCTCCTCGTCTCGGACGGAGGCCTTCCGGCGCGCCGAAATCCCCATGGCGCCCTGGGCCTCATCTTCGAACTCGTCTCCGCCCTCGGCACCGTGGGCCTCTCCACGGGCGTGACTCCGTTCCTCTCCGCGACCGGCAAGTGGCTGCTCATCGTCGCCATGTTCATCGGCCGCATCGGGCCCCTGACCTTCGCCTTCGCAATCGGGGGAAAGCCGCGGAAGTCGGCGGTGAAGTTCATCGAGGGGGATGTCGGACTCGGGTAAAGGGATGTAGAATGCGACCCGGCGGTCCGCGGGCCGCCAAGGAGCGGATTCATGACGCAGAAGAAGCGTTACGCGGTGCTGGGACTCGGCTCGTTCGGCAGCCGCGTGGCCCGGGAACTCGGACGCGCGGGCGCCGAGGTACTGGCGATCGACAAGGATCCGCATGCGATCGAGGAGATCTCGGAGGAAGTCACCAAGGCGGTGGTCGGTGACTGCCGGAACCGGGAGGTCCTGGAGGAGATGGCGGTGGGCGCCTACAACGCCGCGATCGTTTCTCTCGGCGAGTCGATCGAGGCCTCGGCCCTCGTCGTCTTCCATCTCCGCGAACTCGGTTCGCCGCGGATCATCGCCAAGGCCGTCTCCCGGGACCACTACGGGCTTCTCGAACGCATCGGGGCGACCGACGTGATCTTTCCCGAGGAGGAATCCGCGGGCCGTCTCGCCAAGCAGATCGTCGCCGCCAATCTTCTCGACTACTTCGAGATCGCGCCGGGCTACGTCATCGCCGAGGTCGCCGTGCCTCACCACGTCCAGGGAGCGACGCTCCGGTCGCTCGACCTGCGCCAGCGTTTCGGCATCCAGGTGCTGCTCATCCAGAAGTCCGTTCCCGAGCAGACGCACACCTTCCCGAACCCGGACATTCCGCTCATGGAATCGGATACCCTGATCATCGCCGGCTCGGCCGACGACGTCTACCGGTTCGCCCTGCCCCAGTAGCGCTTTCGAACGCGAGGTTTGAAGCCGTCTGAAAGGTCTTGAAGGCGGACGGGCTCTCCTCCTTGAATTCACCGATTCCTGACTTGCTTTCCCGTTGAAGGAGTTCGAGGCTCTCGGATACGATGACCCCGTTTCTCGATCCGCGCGGCGCGGACTCAGGCAAGTTTTCCCGAAGGAACGGCGAGGTCATGGGCAAGCACGGCAGTCATTGGATCGGCTTCGATCTCGGCGGCACGAAGATGCAGGCCGTCCTGTACGACGAGGATTTCAAGGCCCGGGGGTCGGTGCGCAAGAAGACCAAGGGGCACGAGGGGACCCGCGCGGGCCTCGAGCGCATGGTCGAGGTGATCCGGACGCTTCTGGATGAGACGGGCGTCGAGCGCAAGGAGATCGCCGGGATCGGCGTGGGTTGCGCCGGCCCCCTGGACCTGGAGAAGGGCGTGATCCTGGAGGCTCCGAACCTGGGGTGGAGAAAGGCCCCGGTGCGCGAGACGCTCGAGGAGGCCTTCAAGTGCCCGGCGGTCATCGCCAACGACGTGGATGCGGGCACGTTCGGGGAATTCCTGTTCGGCGCCGGAAAGAAGGCGCGCTGCGTCGTGGGCGTATTCCCGGGCACGGGCATCGGCGGCGGCTGCGTCTACGAGGGCAAGCTGCTGCGCGGCCGCACCTCCTCGTGCATGGAGATCGGGCATGTCGGCGTGATGCCCGACGGTCCGGTCTGCGGCTGCGGCCAGAAGGGGTGCCTGGAGGCCGTGGCTTCGCGCCTGGCCGTGGCCCAGGCCGCGGCGGCGGCGGCGTACCGCGGCGAGGCGCCGTGGCTCCTTTCCGAGGCCGGCACCGACCTGGCGAAGATCCGCAGCGGCGTGATCGCGGAGTCGATCGAGAGGGGAGAGGTCGCGATCGAGAGGATCGTGCGGCGCGCGGCCTTTTTCATCGGCCGCGCCTGCGCCACCGTCGTCAACCTGATCGCACCCGACGTGATCGTCCTGGGCGGCGGTCTGGTCGAGGCGATGCCGAAGATCTACGCCGAGGAGGTCGAGAAGGGGGCGCGTGCGCACGTGATGAGCGCCTACCGCGAGGCCTTTCGCGTCGAGGTCGCGCGCCTCGGCGATGACGCCACGGCGCTGGGCGCGGCGGCCTGGGCCCGCGCCTCGATCGAGTAGGCCGTGGCGTCCGCGACGGATACCGGAAACGTTCCCCTTCCGGTCGGCGCCGATGCGTCCGCCGACCGGGTGACCCCTTTCGCCGTCATCGACGTCGGTTCCACGGCGATCCGCGTGGCGATCGCGCAGAAGAAACGCGAGGGCGGAATCTCCATCGTCGAGTCCCTTCAGAAGCCCGTCTCCCTCGGTAAGAACACCTTCGTCCACGGGGTCATCGAGAAGACCAACATCGAGGAGTGCGTGCAGATTCTGCGGGGATTCCGGCGCGTCCTGGAGGAATACCAGATCCCCGCCGAGGCCGTGAGGGTGGTCGCGACCAGCGCGGTGAGGGAGGCGGCGAACCGGGAGGCGTTTCTCGATCGCGTCTTCATCGCGACGGGCCTGCAGGTGGATCCGATCGACGAGGCGGAGGTGACGCGGCTGACGTACCTCGCCCTCCAGAACAGCGTTCCGGAAGAGACCTCCCTCTTCGGCCCCGACTCCGACGTCTGCGTCGTCGAGGTCGGCGGCGGGTCGACCGAGCTGCTGCACCTCGCGGGAGGCAAGGTCGTTTTCGCCCACACCTACGCGCTGGGAGCCCTGCGCCTCCGGGAGACGATCGAGGCGGCCCGCACCTCTCCCGCCCGCGTGAGGGACATGATGGAACGCACGATCCAGCGCACGATCGAGCAGCTCCGCCAGGACGTGGAATTGAAGGAATCGCTCCAGTTCATCGTCATGGGGGGCGACGCGCGTTTCGCGGTGGCGCGGCTGGCTCCCGAGGCGCGGCCGGGCCGTCTCGCTCGCCTTCCCGTGCCCGCCTTCGCCAAGCTCGTCGACGAGGTTCTCACATCCACGACCGACGCGCTCGTCCGGAATTACGGCATCAGCTTCACCGACGCGGAGACGCTCGGCCCCGCGCTTCTCGCCTATCTCTGCCTCGCCCGCTCCTCCCGGCTCCGCCAGATCCTCGTCGCCCCCTGCACCCTGCGCGACGGGCTCCTGCACGAGATGGCCCAGTCGGGGGCCTGGAGCGCGGACCTCATGGCCCAGATCGTCAGTTCCGCCATCGAGACGGGCCGCAAGTACCAGTTCGACGAGGGGCATGCGCGCCACGTGGCGGACCTCGCCCTCCGGCTCTTCAACGCCCTCGCGCCCGAGCATCGCCTCGATTCCCGCTCCGGCCTGCTTCTCTACCTCGCCGCCCTCCTGCACGAGATCGGCAACTTCGTCTCGAGCCGGAGCCATCACAAGCACTCGATGTACCTGATCATGTCGAGCGAGCTCTTCGGGCTCGGCCGCCGCGATCATCGCCTCGTCGGGCTCATCGCCCGCTATCACCGCCGCGCCTCCCCCAAGCCCGTCCACGAGGTCTACAACGAACTCGACCGCGACGACCGCATCCTCGTCGCCAAGCTCGCTTCGCTGCTCCGGGTGGCCGACGCCCTGGACCGCTCGCACAGCCGGCGGATACAGGACTTCCGCTGCCAGGTCGATGACGGCCGCCTCGTCATCACCGTCGACGGCGTCGACGACCTGGCGCTGGAGCAGCTCGGCATGAAGCAGAAGGCCGGGATGTTCGAGGAGGTCTACGGGCTCAACGTCTCGCTGCGCCGCGGCGCCGGCCCGGAGGCCGAGGCGTGAAGGAACCGAGGTTCTTCAACCGCGAGCTGAGCTGGCTGGAATTCAACCAGAGGGTGCTGGAGGAGGCGAAGGACACGGGCGTGCCGCTCCTTGAGCGGCTCAAGTTCCTCGCCATCACCGCCTCCAACCTCGACGAATTCTTCATGGTGCGCGTCGGGGGACTCGCGCTTCTGAAAGCCGAGAAGGTGACGCGTCCGGATCCGAGCGGGCTCGTTCCCGAGGAACAGCTCGAACGGATCTCCGCGCGGGTGCGCGCGATGGTGAACGAGCAATACGCCTGCTACCTCGAGTGGCTCGAGCCGCAGCTCGCGGCCGCCGGGATCCGGCGCGTCCGGTCGGGCGAGTGGAAGGAACCCCAGGTCTCCTACCTGGAGCGGCTGTTCCAGGAGGAGATCTATCCCGTGGCGACGCCGGTGGCGATCGATCCCGAAACGGATCCGCCGCTCTTCTCGAGCCGCCTCCTCCACGTGGCGGTCCGCTTCCGCCCGGCCGAGGGCGCGGACGACCGGCCGCGGTTCGCGGTCATCCCCTTCGGACGCCGGATGAACCGTATCGTCACGCTGCCCTCCTCGGAGCAGTACGAATACGCGCTTCTCGAGGACGTGATCGCCTTCTTCATCGACAAGTTTTTCCCCGGTGACGCTCCGGCGGAGTGCGTTCCGTTCCGGATCACGCGCAACGCCGACGTGAGCGCCCGCGGCGACGACGACGACGACGACCTGATGACGCGCATGGAGGAGGTCCTGAGGGCCCGCAAGCGCAGCGACTGCATCCGGCTGGAGGTCGCCGCTCCCGCCACCAAGACGACCGTGTCGTGGCTCCAAAGGCTGCTCAGGGCCGAGGAGCGGTCCGTCTACCAGCTTCCCGGCCCTCTCGACTTCTCCACGTTCATGTCCCTCGCCTCGCTCGGCGGCTACGAGGCGCTGAAATACGAGGCCTGGCCGCCCCAGCCCGTGCCGGACCTCGACCCCCAGGAGAGCCTTTTCGCCGCGCTCGCGCGCCGACCGCTCCTCCTGAACCACCCCTACGAGACCTTCGACCCCGTGGTGCGCTTCCTGGAGGAGGCGGCCGACGATCCGGACGTCCTGGCCATCAAGCAGTGCCTCTACCGGACGAGCCCCCAGAGCCCCATCGTCACCGCCCTGCAGCGCGCCGCGGAGAAGGGCAAGTACGTCACGGCCATCGTGGAACTGAAGGCGCGGTTCGACGAGGAGCGAAACATCGAGTGGGCCCGTCGACTCGAGGACGCGGGCGTCCAGGTCATCTACGGGATCCGGGGCTTGAAGACCCACTCCAAGGTCTGCGTCGTCGTGCGCCGCGAGCCGCAGGGCGTCGTGCGCTACGTGCACTTCGGAACGGGGAATTACAACGAGAACACGGCGCGGGTTTACTCCGACATCAGCTACCTCACCGCCGACGAGGACCTCGGCTTCGACGCCTCCGTCTTCTTCAACACGATCACCGGCGCCGCGCAGCCCCAGGCCTTCCGCAAGATCGAAGCCGCGCCCCTCGGCCTGCGCGGCCGCATCCGCGATCTCATCGACGGCGAGACGGAGCGGAAGAAGCAGGGCCACAAGGCGGCGATCATGGCCAAGCTCAATTCCCTCGTCGACAACGAGATCATCGAGGCCCTGTACCGGGCCTCGCAGGCGGGCGTCAAGGTCCAGTTGAACATCCGCGGAATCTGCTGTCTCCGCCCCGGCGTGCCCGGGCTTTCGGAAAACATCACCGTCGTCTCCATCGTCGACCGGTTTCTCGAGCACGCCCGCATCCTCTACTTCCACCACGGCGGACAGGAAAGCCTCTTCATCTCCAGCGCCGACTGGATGCCGCGCAACCTCGATCGCAGGGTCGAACTGCTGGTGCCCATTGAAGACGCCGCCTCGCGTCGACGTCTCATCAATGTGCTGAAGACCTGCTTTGGAGACACGGCCAAGGCGTGGAATCTCCTGGCTGACGGCCGCTACGAACGCGCCTCCGCGGGTCGCAAGAAGCTCATGCGCAGCCAGGAAATTCTTTACAGGCTCCGGGACGAAGAGGTCGAGGCGGCCCGGAAAGCGCGGCCCTCGCTCTTCGAGCCGCTCCGTCCCGCGGACTGACCGCTTCCTTCAGTCCGCCGCGCCCCGCCTCTCGACCCGGAATGTTCCTGGTCCCGTCGGCACGAGGAGAAGTCCCTCCGGGGAGCCGTTGACGTCGCCGAGGAGAAGGGTTTCTCCTTTCGCCGCGGCCGATACGCAGGGCCGCGCGTGCGTCCGCACGACGGTGCCCTGGGATTCGATCGAGTCGATCACGCGCCGTTTCTCCGGATCGTCCATCCAGCGTCCGGGCACGATCCATTCGTCGACGCGGCACCATGCCCCCAGTCCACGGCCGGCGTAGGGCCCGAGCGCCGCGGGAGAGATCGTGCGGAAGGAAGTGACGGAGCGGCATCCCCGGCGCGTGATCGCGTCGCGCCAGGCGGCGAGCGACAACCCGTCGTCGAGGATGACGCCTTCGCCGTTCTCGACGACGAGCACGCCGAGCTTCCGGGGCGCTTCCATGACGACGAGGACGCCGTCGGTCGGTCGGTGAAGGGCCAGGGAGGCGACCATGACGACGCCGAGGAGAACCGACAGGGTCGCTCGCCGGCGCAGGCCCGGGACAAAGGGCACGGCGGCGAAACCGCCGACGGCCGCGAGCGCCTCGAGAGGAATCCGGTCGACGAGGAACGAGGCCCCGGGCAGCAGCGCGAAGACCTCGATCATCTCCAGGAAGACACCCAATAACGCGTCGCCGGCCGTCGCGGCCGCCGGCACGCCCGCGAGAGCCGCAACGACCAGGGTCAGAAGCAGGGAGAAGATCGGGATGGAGGGGATATTGGCGAGAAACGCGATCGGTGCGAACTCCCGGAAATGCCAGACCATCAGGGGCGTGGTCATGGCCTGGGCGGCGAGCGACGCGGCGAAAAGGCCCCGGACCGGACCCGGGAGGAATCGGAGCAGGAATTCGAGGGGACGGGTCCAGGCGATGAGCCCGTACGCCGCGGCGTAGGAGAGCTGGAAACCGACGTCGAAGAGCGCGGGGGGATCGAAGAGAACGGTCACGAACGCGGCGCCGAAGAGCGTGTTCAAGGCGTCGGCGGGGCGCCCCATGGCGCGCCCCGCCAGGAGCGCGGCGACCATGAGCCCCGATCGGAGGGCCGAGGCCGGCGCGCCGACTCCTGCGACGTACGTGATCGTGACGACCGCGGCCGCGACGTCGGCCAGGGGCCGCGGCCCGAGCGCCGCGGCGAAGAGGCCCCAGGCCAGACCGCCGATCAGCGCGACATGAAGCCCCGAGATCGCGAGGAGATGGGTGACCCCCGCCCTTCGGAAGCTCACCCGGTCACGGTCATCGAGAGCGGGGCGGTCATCCATGAGAGCCGAGCGGGCGAATCGCGAGAGCCGCCAGCTCATCGTCTCGTCGATCCGTTCGAGGATCGGCGCATCGTCCGCCGGGGACGGCGACGGGGTGGAATCCATCCTCGTGCCGGCCACGACGCCGAGAACGAAGACGGCGGCCAGGACGAGTGAGGTCAGCCAGCGGCGGTCGAGCCGCGCGTGGACGGTGATCGCGAGGAGCACGACGAGTGCCACGGCCAGCGAAGCGGGACGATCCCTCAGAACACCGGTCGCGGCGATGCCCGCCGCGAGCGCCGCGAAGGGGGCCGCGAAGGGGGTTCGTCTCGCGACCGCGGGCGGCGGGTCGGGCGCGCCGCCGGGCTTCGTCACGGCGCCTCCGTCGAACCTCGCGTGCTCGTCGCGGCGATCGAGACGCCCAGGAGGAGGCAACCGAGCATGCGCAGGGTCACGGAATGGTCGGCGACGTCGAGGAGACTGGCGCAGAAGAAGGCGAGCGCGGCGGCGCGAAAGGACCGGTCGCTCACGGGACGAAAGAGTCCCGCCGCGAGGACGAGCCATGCGGCCAGGCCGGCCGTTCCGGACTCGAAGAGGACTTTCAGGGGCCAGGAGTGCGGGTGACGCACTTCGTCGGCGCCGGGACGGAAGTAGCGCTTCATGAAGAGCCGCTCGAACGAGCCCGCGCCGTGACCGAGGAGGGGCGCGTCGAGCGCCCCCCGAATCGTGGCGTTCCAGGTGTGGACGCGCAGGGAAAGGGGCTTCAGGGCCGCCACGTCCGTGCGGATCAGCGATGCGCACCCGGCAATCGCGACGAGCACGCACAGGACCGCAGCGGCGCGCCGTGTCTGTCCCAGGAGGTAGGCCGTCGACGGCATGGCCGCGACGATGCCCGAGAGCGATTGCGACAGGGCGAAGGCGAACGCGATGCCGATCGCGAGCAGTCGTGCCGGGAGCGGCGACTGTTCGGCGAGGGAGGCCGCGAGGGCGAGGGGGAGCACGACGGCGAGAAACGCCGAGAATTGCCCGGGAAGGATGTACGTGGCGAAGACGCGCCCCGAGGCGACACGGCTGTAGGCCTCCCCCGTTACGTTCCATTCTTCGGCCCGCCTCAGGATCTCGGGGAAGAGCACATACCGCTGGAACAGGGCATAGACGATCATGAAGGCGGTCGCGCCGAGAATCGCGTTGCGCACGGCCCGCGAGGGACCGACGCGTGCGCCCGCCTGGACGGCGATCGCGCAGAGGGCGAGGCTCGCTGATTCGATGGGATCGGAGATTCCCGACCGGAGGCTGAGGGCGAGGAGGACGACCATGACGATGGCCTCCCGGCGGGGAGGCAGGAGAGGCGGGGTGGCGAGGGGGATCAGCAACAGTCCGCCGGCGATGATCCCGGGCAGCAGGTCCGACAGGATCCCCGTGACATTCTGGCCGAAGAACCCGCCCGTCGAGAGGAGAGCGGCGGCCGCCGCCACGGAAAGAGTTCCGGGTTTCATCGCCCGAGCGACGCGATGTTCGCGCGGTGGTTCTCGAAGGTGGAGGCGAAGAGGTGGCCGCCGTCGCCTCGCGCGACGAAGAAGAGGTCGTTGGTGGACAGCGGTGAACGGACCGCCTCCAGGCTCGCCGCGCCCATCGACGAAATGGGGCCCGGCGGGAGACCGGTGTGCCGGTAGGTGTTGTAGGGTGATTCCACCTCGAGGTCGGAGAAGAGCACCGGTTCGGTTCCCCACTTGTCGAGGGCGTAGCGGATCGTCGGATCGGCCGCGAGTGGCATGCCGCGCTTCAGACGGTTCAGGAAGACCGCGGCGATCCTCGGCCTCTCCCGTTCGACCGCCGCCTCCCGCTCGACGATTGAAGCGAGCGTCAGCCACTGGTGGGTATCGAATGCGGGCGGAGGAGCCGGGCCGAGGACGTCCATGAGGCGCGCGTGCATCCGGCGGATCACCCTCTCCGCTCCCTCGTCCGGCCGGAACTTGTAAGTGTCGGGAAAGAGGTAGCCCTCGAGGCTTTCCACGTCGCGCCCGGTCAACTCCCTGACGAGAGCCGGGTCGCGGCACAACCCCAGGAAATCCCTTTCCTTCACGACGCCGGCCCGGTCCAGGATCCGGGCGATCTCGGGGAGCCGCCGCCCCTCGGGAATCGTCACCTCGATTTCCGAAGCGGCCGCGACGCCGCGGTGGAGGATCCGCGCGGCGTACCACGGGTAGACCGGGGCGTTGAATTGATAGCGGCCCGGCCGCACCGCGAGCCCCCGGGCGCGCGAGGCCCAGGCGAAGGCACGCGCCGAGGCCACGACACCGTGCCGCTCGAGAAGGAGACCGGCCTCGTCGGGGGTTGCGCCGTTCGGAATCTCCACGACGATCGGCCCCGCGTGGTTTGACGCCGGGGGAAGGACCATCGGGATCGCAAGGGCTCCGATGATCAGTCCGGCGGCCAGGAGAAGAAGAAGGAGCATCCGGGGGGTCATGACGTGGTATCACTTTGCCGTCCTCCCGGCGAATTGTCAAATTGGAGAGGCGCGAGTGTGCGTCCGTGAATCGTGAGTTACATGACCCACGAACCACGAACGCGCCCGGGGCGACGCGACGCACCTTGCACATTCACGGCCGGCCGGTAGGCTCCGGAGATGGCACAACGGCTTCCGGATCGTCGGCTATGGTTTCGAATCGCGGCCCTCGCTCTCTCGGCCGGAACCGGCGTCATTTGTCTCGAGCTCCTGGTGCGATTCCTTTCTCCTCCGAATCCCTTTTCTCCGCGACTCGCTCTGCGCCCGTTCGAGCGTTTCCAGAACGAAAGCTCGCTGCGCGGGGTCACGAGCCCTTCGCGCTTCACGACGAACTCGTGGGGATTTCGCGGGGCCGAGCCGCCCCGCGACTGGGACTCGGCTTACACCGTCGTCGCGATCGGCGGCAGCACGACTCAGTGCCATTACCTCGACGACGCCAGGACATGGCCGGCCCTGGTGGAGGAGTCGGTGAAGGCGGAACTCCCCGGCACCTGGGTCGGCAACGCCGGACTGGACGGCCATACGACGCGCGGGCATCTCGTCTTCATGGAGGAGGTGATTCCCCGCGTTCGCCCGCGACTGGTGCTTCTCATGGCCGGCATCAACGACATGGGTTTGTCCTTCTCCGAGGAGAGGCGGTTGCGGGGCAATCCGCTCGACGGCACCTCGGCCCTCTATCGCCTCTTCGGTTCGAACCGTCTCCTGCAGGTGCTCTTCGCGTGGAAGAAGGCCCTCTGGGACCGCGCCCATGTCGTGCGCCGGTCCGGCCACGCGATGGCGCCCGTTCGTTTCATTTCGGACCCGGACACGCCGCCCGCCGATGTCACGCCGCTGTTGGCGCAGTGGCCGGAATACCGCCAGAATCTCGGGCTCCTGGCCCGTCGTGCCCGCGGTGCCGGTGTCGATATCGTCTTTCTCACGCAGCCGATGCTTTACGACGACACCGAGCCCTGGACGCGCATCGAGCCGGAATACGACTGGATGAAGACAACCGGCCGGTACTCCGCCGCCGCCCACGCGCGTTTCCTGGCCGCCTACAATCGCGCCATGATCGAGGTGGCCGCGGAGGAGGGCGTGGAATGCGTGGACCTCTCCGCGCTCGTGCCTCACGACGAGAGTTGCTTCTACGATCCCGTGCACCTGACCGAGGAGGGAGCGCGGAGAGTCGCCGCCGCGGTCGCGCCGCTCGTGCGCGCGCGTGCGACCGCCTGGGCGGCCGGACGATCGTCCGGGAAGCCCGTTTCTCCCGCCCCGGCGCAACACGCTACCCGTTGATTCCACTTCATCGCGCGTAGTACAATCGTGGCGACATGACGGAAAGCCGCTACAGCCACAATCCCGACCTCGCTTGGCGCGTCATCGACGGCGAGGTCGTGATCCTGAAGATCAAGACGACGACCTACTACTCCCTCGATCCCGTCGGGTCCTTCGTCTGGACCCGCCTCCAGTCCGGTCCGCGCACGCGCGACGAGATCTGCGACGATGTGGTGGGCGAGTTCGAGGTCGAGCGCGCCACCGCCCGGGCGGACCTCGACGAGCTGTTCGCCGACCTGTCGCGGGAGGAACTCGTCCTGGAATCCCGCGCTTGATCGCGGAAGAACCCGAGGAGGAACTCTCCCGTTTCTTCGAGAGCCACGCCGTGCCCGTGCTCGGGCATCTCTCTCTCACCGAGGAGTGCAACCAGTCCTGCCGCCACTGCTATCGCGCGGGATTGACCCGCGACGCCCTCATGCCCGCCTCCGAGTGGATCCGGCTCATGGGGGAGTTCCGGGCCGAGGGCTGCTTCGACCTGACCTTTTCCGGGGGAGAGCCGTTTCTGCATCCGCAGTGGCGCGAGATCCTCGAGGCGGCATGGGAGGGGCGCTTCCGCTACGAGGTCATGACCAACGGCACCGTGGCGGCCGCGCGCGACCTCGAGTTTCTCCTGTCGCACGGCTGCCGCCAACTTCACGTCTCCGTGCACGGAATGGAAGCCGGCCACGACCGCTTCACGGGCCTGCCCGGTTCCTTTCGCCGCGCCCGCGCCCAGGTCGTTGCGGCCGTGCGGCTCGGCCTCCCCGTCGTGGTCAAGATGTCCGTGTTTCGTCACAATCTCCACGAGGCTGGCCGGGTCGCGGAGGAGGCGCGCGCGCTGGGGGCCGTCTTTGGTCCCTCCTATTTCATCCTGCCCCGTTTCGCGCCGGGCGACGACGGTTTCCTCGCGGAGCGTCTGACGCCCGAGGAGGTGAGGTGGTTCGAGAACCGCTTCCCGAACTGGACCGATCGACGTCCCTTCTCGGCGTGCGAGGACGAGAACGGACCGTGGTTCTGCAACATGGGTTGGAACCGCTTCGCCGTGGGGCCGGGCGGCGACCTCTCGCCCTGCTCCCAGGTCGTCGAATCCGTGGGGAACCTGAAGGGGCGCTCCTTCCGGGAACTCTGGCGTTATTCCGAGGCGTTGAACCGCCTGCGACGGCGGAAAGGTGAATCTCTCTCCGCCTGTCGCGATTGCCGCCTGCTCGGGGCGTGTCGTTTCCGTTGCATGGGACATTTCCACCAGGCCACGGGATGGTATGATCGGCCCGCGCCCGATCACTGCGAGATCACGGCGGCCTGGATGGGATGGGACGGCGCGGCGGAGACGAGGGAGGCGGTGGCATGAAGGAGACGAGGGAATCGACGGGTCTCGAGCGCCGCCCTTACAGCGCGCCGGTTCTGACCCGCTACCGGCCGTCCGATGGCGCCGTGAGGGAATACCAGGCGTCGACGTCGGCGACCGCTTCCATCAAGTGCACGAATCCGGACGACTGCTCCGGGGCCGAGGGCGCGGCCGCGCTCCCGCCCTGGCTCCTGCCCTGACCGGGCCCGCTCCGGGGGACGGCCTCACCATGCTCGACTACCACGGGATCCTCCTGGAGGACGAGACGCGGACGAGTTCTTTCATCACGGCGCTGGAGCGGACGGTGACGCCGGGCTGCCGCGTGCTCGACGTGGGCACCGGCACGGGGATCCTGGCCCTCGCCGCGGCGCGCCTCGGCGCCTCCGTCACCGCGGTCGAGCGGACGGAAATGGTCGATTACGCACGCTGCCTCGCCGCTCACAACGGCGTGCGCGTCGATTTCATCGACCGCGACATCCGGCAGGTCGCGGTGGATGAAATCCCGCCGTTCGACGTGATCGTCAGCGAGATGATCGGCAACGCGCTTCTCGACGAGGATCTCGTCTCCGTCATGGCTTCCGCCCGCCGGTTCCTGAAGCCCGGGGGCAGGCTCATCCCGGAGTCGGTCCGATTCGAGGCGGCGGCGGCCGCTTCGTCGCTCGTCACGCGTGCCGTCGCGTTCTGGAGGGAACCTCGCTACGGATTCTCGTTCGAGCCTCTCTCGGGATGCATCGAGAACTGCTACCTGCTGGATCACGCCCGCGACGCGAAGCGCATGGGACCCGCGTCGGTCTTCTCCGAGATCGACCTTCACCGGGCCGCGGAGGATCGCTTCGCGGGTGACGTCGCGTTGCGCGTCGACGGGACCGGGGAGGTCAATGCGATTCTCGCCTGGTGGCGCGCCCGCCTGGCCGAAGGCGTTGAACTCTCCTTCGCTCCGGACGACGCGTGGCCGAAGCAGCACTGGTACCGCATCCTCCTGCCCGTGACTCCCCGGCACGTGGCGCCCGGGGACTCTCTGGCCTTCTCCCTCTCCTACGATGCGACCGCGCCCCACGCGGTCTGGACCTGGGGCTGCGAGGGCGAACGGCGCTCCACGTTCTTCTCGGTGCCACCGACGCGCGAGCGCATGGCCCGCTTCTTCGAACGTCAGCCCTGAGCGAGAAGGTCCCGCGGGAGAGTCGCGAGATTCCCCACGCGGATTTCCTCGAGGCGGGAAGAGAACCGCTCGATGTCCGGCAGGGGATCCCCGGTGAGCCGGTCCGAATCGCAGGCCCGAACCTGCGACGCGATCATCGTCCTCGCCTCGTCCGGCCGGCAGGAACGGAACCCGTTGATCCCGCGCGCGGAGGGAATCGGGTGGAGCAGGCGGAAACGGTTCGAGGCCCCGGCGAGGAGCGGGGGGGACAGGAGGAGCTTTCCGCCCTGCCGCGCGCCCCGGACCCAGGAGCCCACGCCGAGCGTCTCAACGCTCCAGGCTGAAGCCGAGGCTTCCTTGGGGAAGGGGTGAAACACGCCCTCGTCGTCGAAGAAGACCGTGTCGTCGCCGAGAAAGGGCCAGCCTTCCGCGGCGAGCCGGAGGGAGCAGGTGCTCTTGCCGCTGCCGCCGGCGCCCGTGAAGAGGACAGCCGTGCCGTCCGGCGCGACGGCGCCGCCGGCGTGGAGGAAGAATCGCCGGAGCCGGCGCATGAGGACGACGAGGACGTGGTTGACGCTGAGTTCCGTCCAGAAGAGGGGATCGAACTTCGGGTACGTGTAGCAGACGCCCTCCGCTCTCGTCGCTTCGATTCGGAAGAAGGCGCTCTCATGGAAATCGATGAAGAGGCATTCGCCGCGGGCGAAGACCTTGCGCCCACCCATGCGCAGGAGCCGCGCGTCGGGTGGTAGCTTCAGGGGTGACGGCTCATCCCAGCGCCGCTCGTGGATCACGATGACGGCGTCCGGTTCCCCGACGGCGCTCGCGGCGCATGCGCTCCAGTCGCGCGTCAGGGCGGCGTATGGTTCGCCGCCGCGGTCGCTTTCGAGCCGGATCCGCCGTCCCGCGACGAGAAAGTCAGAGGTCGGCATGCCCGAGCCTGCGGACTTCGGAACCGATTTCGACGAAGGGGATGAAATCACGGGGCGGCGCGAAGACCGGGTCCTCGAGTCGCCGGCCATCGAGCGTGATCCAGGCGTGGCCGCAGAGGCCTTCTCCGTCGCGGGAGAACCCGATGACGGCCACCGCGTCGTGGCCGTGGCCGCGCAGGAGGCGGTGGAGGACGAAGGCGCGTTTCAGGCAGCGCGTGCGGAAGACGAGGCGACCGAAGAGACGTGCGAGCAGGACACGATCGGCGAGGGCGACGAGAATCGCCGCGGGCAGGCGGCGGGATCTCCTGACGCGCACCGGTCCGAGCAGGGTGAACCCGCGGACGGGGCCGCGAACGAAAAGAATCGGGGCGGCAAGGGTCAGGAGGAGCACCCGCACGAGGATGCCGGCGCGCTCGACCGGGGTCAGGAAGGTTTCGGTGCTCGTCATGCGCACCGATGATAGCGGATCGCGCTCGCCTCGCCTCGGGCTTTTTCGACCCGGTCGCGCATCCGTTCGCCGTCTCGCGATTGCGCCGCGTCGTCATTTTTGCGATCATGGGCGCGTGACCGTGCGCGTCAGAACCCATGCGAATCCCCTGAGGAGATTTCCCGGGCTCGAGTCCCCGGCCTGGTCCGAGGTCTTCTCCGATCCGGCGCGCCCTTTCGCCCTCGAGATCGGGTCCTCCAAGGGCGAGTTCCTCCTGGAACACGCGCGTCGCCGGCCGGAGATGAATATCCTCGGCACCGAGATCCGGGCGCCGCTCGTCGAGGAACTGCGCGTCCGCATTCGCGCGGAGTCCCTCGCGAACGCCCACGTGATCTGGGGCAACGTGACGGATCGCGTGGAGGCGTTCACGCCGACGGGCCGGATCGACGAGGTCTTCCTGCTCTTTCCCGACCCCTGGCCGAAGAAGCGCCACCACAAGCGCCGGGCTCTTTCCACCGGGTTCCTCGCGCGACTGGCGCCGCTCATGCCGCCCGGCGCGCGGGTCCACGTCAAGAGCGACCACTTCGACCTCTTCCGCGATATGCGCGACGTCGCCGCCGGCGCGGGCGGCTTTCGCCTCGTCGATCCGGTGGAACTGCCGGCGAAAAGCGACTGGGAGATCCACTGCCTGCGCACCGGCCGCCCCTACTCCTCTTTCTGCCTCGAGCGGGCCGCGACCGCGGGCGCCGGGGGCGCGGTCACGTGAAGACGGTCGTCGGCATCGACATCGGCGAGTGGGTCCGCGTCGTCGCCTTCACGCCCCAGAAGGGCTTGACCGCGCACGCCAAGTACGAGCTTCCGAGGAGCGAGGAGGACTGGGCAAACTCGGCCGAGGACGGCTTGAAGCGTGCCCTGGAGATGCTGGGTGACCGGCTTCCTCCGTGCGAGGCCGTGGGGGTCTCGGTCTCGCCCCCGGGTGATCTTCTCGATCGCATCGTCACCTCGACGAACACGGCACATCGCGCCCTGCCCTTCGTTTCGGGCGCGCCCGTCACCTTTGCCGGCTCCGAGGTGGCCGCGCTCTTCGCGCACTTCAGCCCGGCGCCCAAGCGCGCCTGGATCGTTTTCGGCAACCGTGCCCGGTTCTACTGCGAGGACGCGGAATCGAAGACGGCCCTGGAAGCCGTGGACGAGCAGGGGAGAAAGCGGAGGATCGTCCACGTCGCGTGCCCCCAGATCATGGAACCGATCCGTGTCCTGCTGGATCGTCTCGGGCTCTTCGGCGACCTGAACGAGATCGAGAGCCACGCGGGTATCGTCGAGGATTCGGCCGGCGTCCGCTTCGCCCCGCGGCGCGCGGAATCCGGCTACGACGGGATCGCCGTTCACGGCCTGAAGCCGGGTGTGCGCCGGCCTCAGATCGCCCGCGCGGCCCTCGAATCCGTCGCCGCGTGGATTCGATACACGGCGGCGGAGCGCGCCGGCGAGGGGGCCGTGACCGAGCTGTATGCGGCCGGCCGCGACGCCTCCAACGAGCCCCTTCTCAGCGTCATCGCGGACGTCACCGGCTTCACGCTTTTCCGCACCGAGACGTGGGGCGCGGTCGCGACCGGAGCGGCCCTGCGTGCGGCCCAGGCGGCCGGCATCCCGCTCCCGCGCCCCGAACGCCGCCGTTTCACACCGCGGCTTTCCAGCACGGCCCGCGACCGTCTCTACGCGCGCTGGCTGGAAGTCTCCGAGCCTTGATGAGGGCCGAGCGCGGCGGTAGACTCGGCCCATGACCACTCCGCACTCCCTGGCCGCCGTCCTCCTCATCGGGGGCCGCGGCGAGCGCTTCTGGCCGCGCTCGCGGCACGGTATGCCCAAGCAGTTCCTGCCGATCGTCTCCGAGAAGACCATGCTCCACGAGTCCGTCGACCGCATCTTCCCCCTGGCGCGCCGCGTTCTCGCCGTCGCCGGATCCTCCATGAGCGCTGCGGCGCGGAGGGTTCTCGACGAGGCGGGATACGGCAAGGCGGTGGAGATCGTCGAGGAACCCGCGGCGCGCTCGACTGCCCCGGCCCTCGGTCTTGCGGCCTTGCGTTGCGGCGAGGACGAGATCATGGTGGCCCTGCCCTCGGATCATCACATCGTCGATGTCCAGCGCTTCCGCGAGGTGATTGCGACAGCCGCCGATGTCGCGGCCCGCCGCCCCGGCATTGTCTGCATCGGCATCGCCCCGACGCGACCCGAGACGGGCTACGGCTATATCCGGCTCGGCAATCCCCTCGACGGCCCCGGCTTCGAGATCTCGTCGTTCGTCGAGAAACCGCCGGCCCAGAGAGCGGCGAGGCTCATCGAGGAGGGGGCGCTCTGGAACGGAGGCATCTTCGTCGTGCGCGCCGGGGTTCTCCTCGACCTCATCCGCCGCTACATCCCCGACCTGGGCCGCGTCCTCGACGAGATCAAGCGCACCGGCCGCACCGACCTCTTCCTGTCGGCGCCGTCGATCTCCGTGGATCACGGGATCCTGGAGAACTGCACGGAGTCCTACGCGGTCCGCGGCGACTTCCGGTGGGATGACGTCGGCGACTGGGGCGCCATGGCGCGGATCTTCGGCAAGGATTCCTCGGGCAACTCGGTGCGCGGCCGCTTCGTCGGCTTCGAGACGAAGCACCTGATCGTCGACGCGGACGTGGGGCTCGTCGCCGCCGTCGGCGTCGAGGATCTCGCGATCATCCGGCAGGGGGATGTCGTCCTCGTCGTCAGGCGCGGGATGGAGCAGAACGTCAGGGAGATCCTGGCCCAGTTGAAGACGGACGACTTGAAGGAATACCTGTGAAGAGCCGGGTCCTCATCGAGACGGGGCGCAAGCTCTGGATGCGCGGCCTCGTCTCCGGCACCGACGGAAACCTCTCCGTGAGGTTGCCCCGCAACCGGATCCTCGCCACGGTCTCCGGCGTGCCCAAGGGGGAGATGACCGCGGAGCACTTCGTGGAGCTCGATCTCGAGGGGCGCGTGCTTTCGCGCTCGCGGTTCAAGCCATCGAGCGAGATCAAGATGCACCTCGTCGCCTACCGGTTGCGCCCGGAGATCGGGGCGGTCTGTCACGCGCATCCGCCCCACGCCACGGCCTTCGCCGCGGCCGGGCTCGGCATGACGCAGTGCGTCGTTCCCGAGATCATCGTCTCCCTCGGCGCCGTGCCGCTCGCGCCCTACGCGACGCCCTCGACCCAGGAGGTCCCCGACGCGGTGGAACGCTTCATCGCGAATTCCGACGCAATCCTTCTGGAGAATCACGGAGCTCTCACGCTCGGCCGGACGATCGAGGAGGCCTACCTGCGCATGGAGGCGGTGGACCATGCCGCCCGCATCATCCTCAACGCCATGGTCCTGGGCGGGCCGAAGGCCCTGCCGCCGGGCGACGTGGAGAAGCTCTACGCCACCCGCTCCGGCCTGGGGTTCGGGAATCCCGCGCCACGCTGCGGCTGAGGCTGCCCGTGGAGGAACGTCTCTCCGCCCGCGTCGCCGAGGTCCGGGAGCGGATCGAGGCCGCCTGCCGCGCGGCCGGTCGCGAACCCGGGAGCGTCCGGCTCGTTGCCGTGTCGAAGGGGCATCCGGTCGAGTCGGTTCTCGCGGCGGCCGCGTGCGGCCTGAACGAGTTCGGGGAGAACTACCTGCAGGAACTGGCCGCGAAGGCCCCGGCGCTTCCCGGCGCGGCCTGGCACTACCAGGGCACGGTCCAGCGTCGAAAGATCCGCGAGATCCTGGGCCACGCCTCCTCATTCCTCTCGGTGGCGCGACCGGAGGAATTCGTCGAGATCGAGAAGCGCGCCGCGGGGACGATCGAGTGCCACGTCGAGGTCAATGTCGGACGCGAACCGCGGAAGAACGGCGTCCTGCCGGAAAGTCTTCCCGCGATCCTTGAAACGGCGGCGCGTTGCGAGCGCGTGCGCATTGCGGGATTGATGACGGTGCCGCCGGACGACGACGATCCCGCACGCTGGTTCGCGGCGCTCAGGAAACTCGGAGAGGCCCACGGCCTCTCCGGGCTCTCGATGGGCATGTCGGGCGACTTCGAGACGGCGATCCGCGAGGGCTCGACGATGGTCCGGATCGGCACGGCGATCTTCGGAGAGCGGCCCGCCCGATAGCGCCGTTGGTCGCTCGTGCGACTATCGACGGCGGTCCTCCAGGAGAATCCTCACGTCGCTCGCGTCGATCGTGCCGTTCTCGTCCAGGTCCGCCGCCGGAAGCCCCGAGGCGGTCTCGCCGAATCGCAGGGCGAAGCTGAAGAGGTCCTCCGCTTCGAAGACCGCGTTGCCGTTGAAGTCGCCGACCGTTCCCAGGAGGAACGATACCGAATCGCTCCAGGCGGACTGGTTCGTGGCGCTGTCCCGCAGGGCGACGCGCACGTAGACGCGCCCCGAATCGGCGGAGATGACGAGGGCGCTCGTCTCCGTGAGAATCCAGACCGTGTCGGAGGCGAAGGCGGGATGCGAGGAGAGACTGACGACGACCGAGGCGACGCCGCAACCCGTGTCGGCGACGTCGCCGGTCGTGACACGCGGCTGGCGTTTGGCGAAGGAGGAGTCGGGGCGGGGAGAGAGGACCGTCGGACGGTTCGGAGGCGCCGTATCGATCCAGATCCGGCGCGGGGCGGAGGTCTCGAGCATTCCGGTCGCGTGGATGCCGATGGCGCGCCAATAGTGGTTCCCCATCGGCAAGGGACAGGCCAGCGCGGTCTCCGGGCCGACCGTCGTGCACGTCGCGACGATCGAGGAGAAGACCGGGGAATCGGAGAACTGCACCCGGTAGCGCGCGACGTCGGCCCGGTTCCATCCGCGCCAGGTGAGGAGGGGAGATGTCGCGTTGGTGCAGACGCCGTTGGAGGGGGAGGAAGGCTCGATCGAAGTCTCCCCGAAATTCGAATAGAACGTCGCCGAGGCGATGCGCGTGCGCTTGAGACGCGTCGTGTCGTGGCCGACGAGCGCCGTTCCGCGGATCTCGATGACGTGGGTATCCCACGAGTAGCCCGTCACGTGGGCCGTGAACCGCTCCAGGGGCGTGTCGAAGGCGCCGTCCTCCGCCACGGCCGCCCTCCAGGCCCCGCTGTCGATCCGGTACTCGACCGAATCGACCTCGTTGAGGGTCATGTTGTTCCGGTTCCCGTAGGGGTTGCGGTTCACGAGGGACTCGGCGAAGCATGATCCCGCGATGACGAATCCGCTCGAATCCGTCGAGGAGGGCGGTAACGTCGAAATCTGCAGGACCGGATCGAGGTCGAGGACGTCGGGAATGAAGTCGGCATCGGAGTCCGTGAGACCGCATTGGTTCCGCGAATACATGCAGCAGGTCTGGCCGCCGATCGAGAACCCGGAACTTCTCATGATGCAGGTCGCCTCGTTGTACGTGCCGCCCCCGGCCAGGGTGTTCTCGTTTCGCTCCGGGATGTAGCCGCTCGTCTCCGAAGCGACCATGCCGGCCGAGGAGTACTCGTCGAGAGCGTAGAAGATGTGGCCGAACTCATGGGCCGAGACGAGGTCCATGTTGGAAATGCCCCACCCGGCGTTGGAGTAGGTCTGGATGAAAAAGGGGCCGCCGAAATAGGCGAAGGCGAAGAGACTCGAGTCCTTGAAACGCTTGGAGGCGTTGTTGCCATCGTTGACCACGATGCAGGTGGTGACCCAGTCGAGGTCCGGGTTCTGGCGGCGGATGAGATTGTTGTAGGTTTTGAGGGCTTCGAAAGGGGTGGGAAGGACGGGCTGTCCGAGCGCCTGCAGGATCGCTCCGAGCACGAGGGCTTGATCGCCGCTCTCGTTCCCCATGTTACGATCGATCGTTTCGTATGCGATATTGACGTCGGAATCGTGGACGAAATACCGAAACTCCAGTTTTCCGGTGTCACCCGCCATGGTTTTCCACCAGTTCATGCCGTTCTGGATCTCGGAGAGGCAGTTCGAGATCATTTCCGGGGTCCAGTTGAAGTCGTTCGCGTCGATGGCTCCGTTCGACTCAGGGAAGATGATGATGACGCCGACCCGCCCGTGCATGAACTCGGTATTGTCCGAGGGGGCGGCGCCTGAGGGCAGGTCGAGGCCGCGTGGGGGTCGTGGGGGTTTGAAAGCGTCGTTAGTCAAGGGAGGGCCTCCGGAAGGAGGAGGAACGGCGTGAGATAGTGGCGGGCAGGCGATGAAGAAAGCGGCACAGGCGCCCGCGACGGTGATCGCGCGCTGGATGAATGCGAACCTCGGCAGCATGATGTGGGATTGTACGACAGGAGAAGCATTCCTGCACTCGGGAACGGAAAAAGACACGATCATGGGGGCGACCGATAACCCGCGCGAAAATGATTGAACGAAAACGTAAAAAAGAGCACACAGAAAAAATACGTTTTTCAGGTTGACCCGCTGATGCCGGCTACGTAATCTGCTCGGGTGGAAATCTATGCTTAGGGGAAAATCCGTTCATTGCGGACGAATTCTTGAGTCGCGGAGCATTCTTGCGAATGTTTTCGATTCTCTTCGTGCGTCTTCGTTCGGATTCTCCTCGAGCGATCTTTCCGGCCCCGGTCATGGGGCATTGGAGGTGATGTCGCGTGGGTCTCGGCACCGGTATCCGTATTACGAAGGAGCGGTCCTCTAGCATGATCTCGCGTCATTACCTCTCTCACGACTCTAATCCTCCAGGAAGGCGGGGTGATCGGGTGATGACGAAGGCGGCGCGGTATTTCCTCTTTGGATTCATGGTGATGGCATTGGGCGCGACCTTCGCGCAGGCGGCATGGGCCGACACCGAATTGAACAAGGTCCAGCACCTCGATGACACGCTGGTCCTGCCAGGCGCCGACACGGCGGTCGCCCGCACTTATCACCAGGCGGTGGCGTTCTCCATCCGTTCGACCGCCGGCGACTCGATCCAATCGCTGACGGTCACGATCAAGAAACGCAGCGGCAACGCCTTCATGGACTCCATCACGATCTATCGCGATGTCAACAAGAACGGGGGATACGATTCCGGCGTTGATGCCGTGGCGTTCTACCTGCCTGGCACCGACACGGGCGCGAGTCAGATGAGCCTGCAGGGCGGCAACAACTTCGTGCTGACCGGCCTCGACTCGTTCGTCGCCGTGCCCCACTTCAACTCGAGCATGCAGACGGGGGACACGGTTGTCTTCATCTTCGAGCGCAATGGTCTTCCCGGTGTGAGCGTGCTGAACGCCCTGCAACCGGGCGGATACGGTGTCGTCGGTATTCCTTCGTTGCTCCTTGGAACGCAGACCTCTCTTGAATTCCGCGCCCGTATCGACACGACGAACGTCACCGTGACCAATCTGGGGGATAGGTTCATTCACCCCGACAGCCGCGCCAATCTCAATCCTTTCACGATCTTCTCGGGAACGATTCACGGCGAGACGCGGGGTCTCATGAGGGATCGTTTGCGCAACGTCGGCGTCGCTTTCGGCGGAACGGCGTCCGATAGCGTGGCCGAGGCCTGGATTCTCCTGGGGGGGCGCGCGGCCGATACCATCAACCTGACCAAGGTCGCGGCCGATTCCTGGAACGCAAACTGGGTGGACTCCTCGATGCCCCTGAACGGCATCGAAACCTTCATCGTGAGGGTGCGCATGGCGGAGACCACGGCCATCCCCTCGACGATCTGGGCCTACGCCCCCCGCGACTCCTATCGTACTGAAATCCGCCCGGCGGGTCCCGTTGCGAACGCGGGGAACAGCGGCATATTCACCATCACCAAGCAGAACGTGATCCTGAACACCGTGAACCTGGGACCGGTGACCCGGCATCCGGATTCGCAGGCGGTGGACGGCCCCCTGGGAACCTTGGCGGCCAGCGGACTGATCATGGCTGACACGTTCACCGGAATCACGAACGACATCGTCGAGGCCTTCGGCGTCTCCCTGGTCCTCGGGGGCGGCGTGGTCGCGGCGAACATCGAATCGGTGGCCGTGGAGATCAACGGCGATACGCGCACGATGACGAAGGTGGGCGCCCTGGACTCATGGAGCGTCATCCTCAATAAAGCCATCACGGACACGGCTTCCTACAAGATCTACGTCCGCGTTCATGGCAACACGCCCAACAACGGCACCGTGCTGGCTCTTATCATGACCGACTCCATCACGACATCGATGCGGAGCGGCGGACCCAAGAGCGTCGCGACCTCGAACCGTCTCATCACCTATACGCGCCCCGACCTGATTCTCGCGATCGAGAACCTCGGGGCGATCCGGGCCCATGCCGACTCGCAGACCGGCGACGCGTTGCGCGGCGTTCTCGCGGCGCGGGGGCGGATCCTCGCGGACACGGTCACAGGCGTCACGGTGGACAGCATGGTATCGGTTGGTGTCAACCTCGCCTTTGGCGGCGGCATGGCGGCCGCTCATGTCGACTCGGTCGCGATCGTGCTCAATGCCGAGACGATCGCGATGGTGCGCGACGGAGCCACGGACACGTGGTTCGCCAACGTGAACAGGAACTTCTGGGGCGGCGAGACGTATGAAGTCTACGTGCGCGCCCACGACAATACGCCCAGCCTCGGCACGGTCGAGATCCGGATCAGCCAGGATTCGACGATCACGAGGTTCCGCAACGTCGGCCCGGAGTCCATCGCCTTCCCCGGCCGCACCATCACGTATCTGAAGCCCAATGTCTTCCTCGTGCCAACCGCCCTCGGCAACGCTTCGAGCCACCCGGATTCGCTGGTGGCTTACGGCAAGCTCGGCATTCTCGTGGCCAGCGGCAGCCTGGCCCAGGACACTCAGACCCGCATCACGGGAGACGTGCTCGGCGCGGCCGGCGTCGGTTTCGTTTTCGGCGGCGGCATGACGGCGGCGAACATTGACTCGGTCGCGATCGAGATCGACGGCGACACGCGCCTCATGGCGCGCGTCGGCGCGACTGACTCCTGGGGAGTCTTTCTGAACAAGGCGATCACGGATACCGCGAACTACAAGATCTACGTTCGTGCCCATTCGAATACGCCCACGGGCGGCACTCTCGTCGCGCTCATCAGCGTGGACTCCTTCGGCACGCGCTTCCGCGACAGCGGGCCGCGCGTTCCGATCTTCTCGGGCCGCGTCGTGACCTATGAGAAGCAGAACGTGATCTTGAATCCCGTGAACCTGGGCAATGCGTCGAGCCACCCCGATTCGCAGGTCGCCTACGGGAAACTCGGTATTCTCGCGGCTCGTGGCGTTCTCATGGCCGACACCTTCACGGGTATTACGGCCGACAACGTGCGCCAGTTCGGTGTTTCTCTTGTTTTCGGCGGCGGCATGACCTCGGCTCACGTCGATTCGGTGGCCGTGGAGATCAACGGCGACACGAGGATCCTGACCAAGGATGTCGTGGACTCATGGTTCGTCGCCCTCACCAAGGGGATCACGGACACGGCGGAATACCGGGTTTACGTCCGCGCTCATTCGAACACCCCCACGGGCGGCAACGTCACGATTCTCGTGATGCCCGATTCGGTCACGACCGATTACCGCAACCCGGGTCCGAAGAGCGTGATCACGTCGAACCGCACGATCACGTTTGAAAAGCAAAACGTGATTTTGACCGCGGACGCCCTGGCATCCGCGACGATCAACCCTGATTCCCGCGCGATGGGGGAATCTCTCGGGATTCTTGCCTTGTCGGCGTCCCTGAATGCCGACAGTTTCACGGGCATTACAAACGACAATCTCACGCTCTTCGGCGTCTCGCTTGTCTTCGGCGGCGGCATGGTAGCCGCCGACGTGGAGTCGGTGGCGATCGAAATCAACGGCGACACACGCATCATGGCGCGCGATGGAGTGCTGGACAGCTGGTTTGTCGCGCCCGCCAAGGCGATCACGGACACGGCTTACCTCAAGGTCTACGTGCGCGTCCGCAAGACGACGCCGGACAATGGCACCGTTTCCGCGCGCATCAATGTTGACTCGATCGTCACTTCGTTCCGCAACCCGGGTCCGAAGGACGCAATCACGTCCGGCCGCGTCGTGACCTGCATCACCCCCACGCCCGAATACACGGCCGACGTCCTGGGCAACCTGACGGTCAACCCGGATTCGCAGGTGACGGGCGGCGTCATCGGAACGTTGGTCGCCAGCGGCGTCGTCGCGAAGGATACCATCTCGGGACTGCCGAACGACATCAGCGAGACCTTCGGGGTTTCGCTCATCCTGGCGGGCTTGACGTCCGCGAACATTGAATCCGTGGCGCTTGTCATCAACGAGGACACGCGTCCGATGGCGCGCGAAGCGGGTCGTGACTCCTGGTTCGCGAACTTCGCGAAGACGATCGCCGACACTCTCTACTACCGCGTCTACGTGCGCGCGCACGACAACACGCCGTCCAACAGCACCCTGACGGCGCGGATTATGGTGGATTCCGTGGCACTGCGATACCGCGACGTTTCCCCCTCGGCCGTGATCTCCTCGGGTCGCATCATCACGTATGACAAGCAGGACGTGATCCTCGCACCCGACGCCTTGGCGAATATCTCGATTCATCCCGATCCGCGCGTCAGCACGAGTCCCGTGGGCGTCTTGATGACCAGCGGTGTTCTCGTGGCGGACACGTTCTCGGGTATCTCCGCGGACCAGTTGGAGACGGTGGGTGTTTCCCTGATCCTGACGGGGCTCACGGCCGCGTCGATCGACTCCGTCTCTTTCGAGGTGAACGGCGATACGAGGACAATGACCAAGGAGGCGGCTCGGGATTCCTGGTTTGTTCGTCTGGCCAAGGCGATCACAGATACGGCGCAGTATCGTGTCTATGTGCGCACCAATCCGCTGGCGGTTTCCGGCGCGACGATCCGCGCCTGGATCATGAACGACTCCATCGGCACGTTGCGTCGCGATTCGGGTCCGAAGGCCGCCGCGACTTCCGGCCGCGTCGTCACGCTCGATCGTCAGGATGTTTCCTTGAAGCTGACAACGCTGGCGAGTGTCACCCTCAACCCTGATTCGCGTTCGATGGGAGAGTCCCTGGGTGTGCTCGTGGCCTCGGGACAGATCGAGGCCGATACGCAGAGCGCCATCACCAATGATACGATTCAGTATCTTGGCGTGGCTCTCATATTCAGCGGCGGCATGACGGCGAACAACGTCGAGTCGGTCGCCATCGAAGTGAACGGGGACACCCGTGTGGCCACCCGTCTCGGGACAACCGACTCCTGGATTCTCGCGGGGCTCAACAAGCTTGTGACCGACACGATCAACGTTCGCGTCTACGTGAGGGCGGCCAAGAGCACGCCGGACAGTGGCGCTCTCTCCGTGGCCCTCATCACGGATTCGATCTGGACGGAACTCCGTGACAGCGGCCCCAACGCGACGCTTCCCGCGTCCTGCACGGTGACGTATTTCACCCCGGACCCGATGTTCCTGCCGGCTTCTCTGGGCAACCTCACGGTTCACCCCGATTCCCGCGTCAATGGAGGCGTGATCGGCGTCCTCGTCGCCAGCGGCTCGATCGAGAAGGATACGATCTCAGGGTTGACCGCCGACGTGATGGAGACCTTCGGTGTCTCGCTGATACTCAACGGAATGACGTCCGCTCATGTCGAATCCGTGGCGCTCGTTCTCAATGAGGATACGAGGCCGATGACCCGCGAGGCCGGGCGTGATTCATGGTTCATCAATTTCACCAAGAGTGTAACCGATACGGTGAATTACCGCGTTTACGTTCGCTCATGGAACACCGTGAATTCCGGATCCACCTGCAGCGCGCTCGTCATGATCGATTCCGTGACCCTGAGATACCGCGATCCGGGTCCGAAGGTCGTGATTGCTTCGAACAGGACTGTGACTTTTGATCGGCAGGACGTGATCCTGTCGATGGAGGCCTTGCCGGACACGCAGAACCACCCCGACTCGCGGATCTGGGGTGGCCCACACGGGACGCTGGTCTGCAGCGGCGTTCTGACGAGCGACAGTTTCTCGGGTATCACGAACGACGTCATCCAGTCGTTCGGCGTGTCGCTGATTCTCACGGGAGGCATCGCGGCTTCCCACCTCGAGTCGGTGGTGGTCGTCATCAACAACGATACGCGCGCGTTGACGCGCGTGGGAACCGCCGATTCCTGGCAGGCGACCGTGAACAAGTCCATCACGGATACGGCGTTCCTGCAGGTCTGGGTTCGCATGCATGACAATACGCCGCTGGGAGGGACGATCACGGCGCGCATCCAGCCGGAATCGATCGTGACGCAGTTCCGCGACAGCGGACCGAAGTCCGTGGCAACCTCCGGGCGGATCCTCACCTGCACCAAGCCGATCCTCCGCCTGCACATGAACCTCATCGGCCAGAACGGCCAGGACACGATCCTGCCCGCCTATGCCATCTCCAACAAGGTCATCATCTGCTCCGGCGTCATCGGTCTCGACACTTCGCTCCTGCCCGGCGACACGGACATCCTGACCGGCATCACCGCGCAGTTCGGCGGCACGGCCGGCGACAGCGTCTACAACGCGCAGTTCAGCGTGAAGGCGACGGGAGCCTGGAACAACCTGACGTTGGACACGACGAACGGCTACCGTTGGGCTCATGCGGCTCTAAGCATCCAGGTCGCCACCGGCGACACCTTCGCCTTCCGCATCAACTTCGCGGACACGGCGACCCTCGGCACCCTTTTCTGGTGCTCCTTCGTTCAGCAGGGTTGCACAGCGACCTATTCGACGAACGGACCCGGCGTCCGTGGAACGGCCCGCGACACCTCCGCCGACATCATGGTTTCGGCCGATCCGATCGTCATCGTCATGGATCAGCTATCCGACACGACGATCCCGCCGTGGAATATGCTCCTCTCCAACCCGATCAAGGTCTGCACGGGCCACATGTTCATCAACATCGGCCCGACGCCGATGCTCCCGTACGACACGCTGACGAACTTCGGCCTGAACTTCGACACCAAGACCAACGACATCATCGTCAACGACGCGATCGAGACCGTGGCGCTGTATCTCACGCCGAGCCCGATCCGCCCGTCCGGCGACACGCGTTATCTCGTCAGGGACAGCGCCGTCTCCTACGGCCTCTGGAAACTCCATCCGATCAACGACAGCCGCGTGCTCATGAGCGAGACGCAGGGCTTCGAGATCTGGGTTACGGTGAAGTCTTACTTCCGTGACAGCCGGATCATCATCGGCGACAGCTTCTTCGTCCGTATCCCGAAGGATTCGGTCAACACGATCTTCACCTCCGGCCTCGCCGGCGAGACCTCCTCGGGTCGCACGGTGAACTTCTTCTACCCGGACACCCTGGACATCAAGCAGGACATCACGCTCACCGACACCAACGTCAACCCCGATTCGACCTCCGGCGACGTGCCCTTCACCATCTTCCGGGGCCGCATCAATGGCCGGAACGGCTCGCGCTATACGGGCGTCCTGGGAGACAGCGGCCAGCAGTACTACGCGGCCGCCCGCGACAGCGTCACCTACTTCTCCATAGCCTTCTACAGCGCGGCCACCTCGGACGTGACCGTCGCCGACTCGATCGTCGCGGCCTCCGTCTACTTCGGGCCGGGCGAGGAGTCCTTTGCTCTCACCGCCGGTCCCAGCTACACCGACGCCTTCGGCGCACGGGTCAAGCCCTTCTTCACGGCCACGCGCCTGAACCGCCTGATGAGCGACACGGCAACGAACTCCGAGACCTTCGTCGTACGCGGCTGGGTCTACGAGACGGTGGCCCTGGGCGCCAACAGCCGCGTCCGTGCCTTCATGCACGCCGACTCGGTCCAGACCTTCTTCATGGGCGATTCGCTCGCTTCGCAGATCATCATGGGACAGAGGATCGTCACCTTCACGAAGGTCTCCTTCGTCATCTCCGCCCAGCAGCTCTCCGACACCGCGGTATCGATGTTCCGCGCCCAAAACGATTCCACGCTCGTCTTCGCGGGCCGCTTCGCCGCCTGCAAGGACCCGGTGGATTCGCTCGTGACCTTTGGCATCCGCATCACCGGGACGACCGGCCTGCGCCGCGACTCCTTCGTCGTCATCGCCCGCCTCGACTCCGGCATTCACACGCCGGGCGGGGAGACGCAGATGATATACGTGAACGCGGTCGGCTCCGACACGCTCGAGTATCGCTTGCAGGGCCGCGTCACGATCGAGACAGGTCAGACCTTCTCGATCTTCGTCGTCAATACGGACACCGCGCCTTTCGAGTCGCCGGTCCTGGGCTTGAAGGGTCGCAACATCACGGCGATCATCGGCCACGATTCTGCGACGGCCTCGTTGGCGGCCGGCCCGCAGGGCAACATCTCCTGCTCGCGCACCGTCTATTACAATTACATGGACACGGTGCTCATCACCAATGTCAGCCATCTGGACACCTTCGTTCACCCCGACTCGCGGCTCAGGCAGAATCCGTTCCTCGCCTGGGAAGGCGCGCTCCGCGGGCAGATTTCCCGCACCGGGCTCGCCGACACCCTGCAGAGGCTCGGCGTGCGCTTCACCGGCACGGCCTCCGACAGCATCGTCGCGGTCCAGCTGGCCGTGAAGGTCGGCGCGGGCGCGACGGACACGTTGAACCTCGTCAAGGGAGAGAGCGCGGCCTGGATCTCCGCCGCCCTCGATTCACAGGTCGCCTACAACAACCTCGTCTCCTGCAGTCTCTACGTGAGGATCGCGGAGACGGTGGCGCTGGGCTCGACCCTGCGCGCGACCGTGAACCCGGACTCCATCAGCTTCTTCTACTGCGCGGACACCACGCTCTTCACGGCGTCCCGCACGGCGACCTTCGAGAAACCGACGCTCTCGGTCAACATGACGGCGCTCGGCGATACGCTGATCCCGATGTTCGCCCAGCTCGGATCCAACCCCGTGCTTCTCTGCTCGGGCGTCCTGAGCCTGAATGGCGCCTCGATGAACGTGACGACCGACACGCTCTCGCGATTCGGCATCGTCTTCGACACGGTCTCCACCGACATCCGCACCTACGACGCCATCAAGGAGATCAACGTCCACTTGCTGCCGAGCGCGGCTCGCCTGGCGGGCGAGACGGTACCGCTCATCAAGGACACCTCCAACCCGTCCCTGTTGTGGAAGGCCCCGGGTGAGACGGTTTTGCCGGAAACGCAGGTGTTCCTCATCTACGTCACCCTGGCCGACACCTTCACCCCGTACTTCACGCGAGTCTTCGAAGGCGACCTCTTCTTCGGCCGCATCGCGAAGGACTCCGTCTTCACGCACCTCACGAAAGGCACGGTCGGCGAGACCTCCTCGCAGCGCATCGTCCGCTTCTTCTATCCGGACACGACGCGCCTGACCCTGGACACGATGCTCTCGATCACGGTCCACCCGGACACGGATCTCGGGCAGAATCCCTTCACGATCATCGCCGGCAAGGTCTACGGCCAGCTCTATCGTCTCACGGCTGGCGACTCCCTCCGCCAGATCGCCATCACCTTCGGCGGTGGCGCCGCTGACTCGGTGACGGCCGCCAAGATCACGTTCGCGGGATCGGACACGGTTTCGCTCGTGCGCAACGGGCAGACGAGCGTCTGGCAATGGATCGGCGACACGAAGCTCTCGGGCGCGAACAACACGGAGACCTTCTACGTCACCGTGACGGTCCATGAATCCGTCGTTCTCAACGGCACGCTGACGGCGACCGTGGGTCCCGATACCTTCCACACGCTGTATCTCGATGACACGTCATCGGCCGCGACATCCGGTCGCACCGTGACGTTCGCCGTCGCGCAGGCGGCTGTCCTCACCGACACAATCGCCTCCGACACCTTGCACCCGGTCTTCACACAGAGAAACAATCCCTGCACCGTCATTTCGGGCGTGATCCAGGGAGAGACCCTCGGCGCGACCGGCGATACGCTTGTCTTCTTCTCGATCGTCTTCTCCGGCACCGCGAAGGACTCGGTCACGGGCTGTTCGCTCGTCATCGGTCCGACCGAGTCGGCGCACAACCTCACCAAGCTCGGCGACAGCTGGTACATCAACACCCTCCAGCACGCCTTCAAGGCGCCGGACGTCACGTCGGACACCTTCCGCGTGCGCGTCTGGATGAGCGAGTGGGTGAACCAGAGTGCGACCCTGCAGGCGGCGATCCCCATCAACGGCCTGACGACGGTCTTCCGCGAGCAGGTCCACGGACCCGTCGCGGCCGCGTCTTCCGGCAACACCTTCACCTGGCGGCGCGGCTACTTGACGCCGATCACCATGCCGAGGAACATCGGCTTCCCGAGCGCGATCCAGGTCAACGATACGAAGGAAATCATGTGGTTCCGGGCGCAGATCAGCGACACGGTGGAGGCGGACACGATTCACGCCCTCTCCATCAACCTGTCCGGCCCGGCCAATAACAAGTTCACTCACGTCTACCTCGTCAGGGACTGGAACCAGAACCAGAAGTGGGACACGTCCCCGTCCGACTCCATCGTCGGTCAGTTCGCCTGGGTTGCCGGCGAGACGTGGTCGATCAACCTGAACGGCCTGCCCCTGCAGACCCCAACGGACACGGTGAACCAGGAAACGTCCTACTTGTCAGCCAACCGTGAGACCTCTCAGTACCTGATTGTGGTGCGCATCTCCGACACGTCAGCCCCGTCGGTCCGTTGCCGCATCCCGATCGGTGGCGCGGACGGTCCCTTCACGGAGCCGAACGCGGCCGTCGTCCAGTACGAGAGCTACAACGTCATCGTGCCGGACACCAACCCGCCGCTCCCGCCGAACAACATCATGCTGACGGTGAACGCGGGCAGCCTGCTCGTCACCTTCGGGCCGTCCCCGAGCGGCGACACGCAGATGGTCAACGGCCAGTACAACATCTACTGGGATTCAGGGCTCCTGGGATATCCGGACACGATCCTGGCGGCGGTGGCTCACGTCACGGGCCAGCAGACGGACTACAGTTTCTCGATCCCGAATCTCATCCCGGATCGCGAGTATCGGTTCATGGTGAAGTCGCAGGATCAGTCGGGCAACCAGGGCGACGCGACCGCGGTCGTTTCCGCGGCCTTCCGTGCGCTCTCGGCTCCTGCCGCGGCGGCGGGCGTTTCTATCTACCAGCCCTCGGCCGGTGACCATGTCTACTACGACACGACGGTCGGAGCTCGCTTCATTCAACTCGTCTCCAAGCTGACGAGCGGTACGCCTTCGATCGTCACCGGCGTCAACTTCCAGTGGCGGAAGATCGCCGGCGGGCCCTGGCATGCCGCAGGCACGGCCACGGACTCGACCTACGACGATCTCGGCAACGTCTTCTACTCGATCCTCTTCGAGACGACGATTCTGCCGAACGATTCGACGATCGAACTCCGCGGCGTGGCCCAGACGGCCCAGGGTGGCGACACGTATGCGGCGTCGATCAGCATCACGACGACCCGCGACACGGCGCGCGCCCAGTTCGTGG
>CAZWVM010000011.1:16412-33775 GCA_964637705.1 uncultured bacterium | reverse complement strand
AGAACCAGCTCGGGATCAAGAACGACCCCGAGATTCCCGCCGAGAAGCTGAAGGAGCTCTGCGAGCGCTTCAAGGCCTTCTACAAGGAGAAGAAAGGAGAGGACTTCCCGCAGGACCCGATGGTCCAGCTCTGGGGAGCGATCAAGGCTGTCTTCGGCTCCTGGGAGGCCGAGAAGTCGGTCACGTATCGCAAGGTCGAGAAGATCACCGACCTCAAGGGCACGGCGGTCAACATCGTCCAGATGGTCTTCGGCAACAAGAATGACCGCTCGGGCACGGGCGTCTGCTTCACGCGCGATCCCAACTCGGGCGTGAACGAGTTCTACGGCGACCTGCTGATCAACGCCCAGGGCGAGGACGTGGTGGCGGGCATCCGGACGCCCCTGCGCCTGATCGAACTGAAGAAGGTGATGCCGAAGGCCTACAAGCAGCTCTGCGGCGTCCGCCAGACCCTCGAGAAGTATTACAAGGAGATGCAGGACCTCGAGTTCACGATCGAGGACGAGAAGCTCTACATGCTGCAGTGCCGCACGGGCAAGCGCAGCCCTCGCGCCACCTTCCGCATTGCCGCGGACATGGTGAAGGAGAACCTGATCTCCAAGGGCGAGGCGATCCTCAGGATCACCCCCGAGGACATCGAGCGGCTCTTCTACCCGGTCATCAGCGAGAAGACTCCGAAGGGCGATCTGGCCCAGCGCAGGATCGCGACGGGCATCAACGCGGTGCCCGGCGCGGCCACGGGCCAGATCGTCTTCACGGCGGAAGCGGCCGAGGGGTGGCACAAGGACGGCAAGAGCGTGATCCTCGTCCGCCGCGAGACCAGCCCCGAGGACGTCGGCGGCATGCATGCCTCCTCGGGCATCCTCACCGCGACCGGCGGGAAGACCTCCCACGCGGCCGTCGTGGCCCGCGGCTGGGGCAAGTGCTGCATCGTGGGCTGCGAAGCCCTGCAGATCGACGAGCACAATCGCAAGCTGGTCGTCAACGGGCGCGAGTTCTACGAGGGCGCCCAGTTGACGCTCGACGGCAACACCGGCGAGGTCTACGACGGCGAACTGCCCCTGGACCGGCCCGAACCGCCCCAGGAGTATTACACGATCATGAAGTGGGCGGACGCTTTCCGCGCGATCAACGTGCGCACGAACGCCGACACGCCCTACGACGCGAAGAAGGCCCGCGACTTCGGGGCCGAGGGAATCGGGCTCTGCCGCACCGAGCATATGTTCTTCGACACCGAGGAGCGTCGCCTGGCCATCCAGCAGATGATCGTGGCGGACACGACGGAGGCCCGCAAGGAGGCGCTGGGCAGGTTGCTTCCGTTCCAGCGCGCGGACTTCGAGGGGATCTTCGAGGCGATGGACGGACTGCCCGTCACGGTTCGCCTGATCGATCCGCCTCTCCATGAGTTCGTCCCGCATGACCGGGAGGGCCAGGAGGCCGTGGCGCGGCAGTGCGGCGTGCCGGTCGAGAAGGTCGCTCACCGCGTGGAGAGCCTGAAGGAGGCCAACCCGATGCTCGGGCACCGCGGCTGTCGCCTCTGCATCTCCTACCCCGAGATCCTCGAGATGCAGATCCGTGCGATCATCGAGGCCGCCTGCAACTGCGCGGCGAAGAAGATCAAGGTCCTGCCGGAGATCATGCATCCGCTGGTTCTCGACAAGAAGGAACTGAGGATCCTGGTCGACCGCACGCACGCCGTGGCGAAGCAGGTCTTCGAGGAGAAGAAAATCAAGGTCAACTACATGGTCGGCACGATGATCGAGGTGCCGCGGGCCGCCCTGCTGGCGGACGAGATCGCGGAGGTCGCGGAGTTCTTCTCCTTCGGCACGAACGATCTCACCCAGTTCACCATGGCGCTCTCGCGCGATGATGCCGGCAAGTTCCTGCCGGATTACGTGGACGACAAGAAGGCCGGCGTCTTCTCCGACGACCCGTTCCAGTCCCTCGACCAGAACGGCGTGGGGAAACTCGTGAAGCTCGGAATCGAGCTCGGCCGCAAGACCAACAAGAAGATCAAGATCGGCATCTGCGGCGAGCACGGCGGTGAAGGCAAGAGCGTGAAGTTCTGCGCGAAGGTCGGCATGAACTACGTCTCCTGCTCGCCCTACCGCGTTCCGATCGCGCGTCTCGCGGCCGGACAGGTCGAGGCCGAGAAGAAGCTCTCGAAGAAGGGCAAGAGGAAGTAGCGCAACAGGTTTCGACGGCGTTCCGGCGCCGCCCGGTCTCCGCTCACCAAGCCGAGCGGGGCCGGTTTTTTGACGCCGGAGCGCCGTTTTTTCATTTTCCGCGCTTGCGCGCCGCTCTCAACTCCTGTACTCTCAATTCGGCATGAGCATTGCTGAGCGGAATCCGGGGGATGAGCCGCACAAGATCAATTCGCGAGGTGTCGCCGGCATGAAGAACCGCGGATTCACTCTCATCGAGCTTCTCGTCGTCGTCGCGATCATCGGTATCCTGGCCGCCATCGCGCTTCCCAAGCTCTTCGCCGCCGTGTGTACCTCGAAGGTCGGGCAGGCGCAGGGAACTTTCGGCTCCCTCAACGGCGCCCTGAGCATGTATATCGCCGAGATCAAGGTCTACCCGTCCGGTTCGAACGCGGATATTTCGGGTTACCTGGTGACGACCTACATGGCGGGCGTGCCGCAGAATCCCTGGGGCGGCACGTACCGCTACACCGGAGACGGCACGACCTATTCCATCTGCGTGACGGTGAACAATGCCCTCGGGTGTGATGGAAACGCCGGCACGAACGACAACTACATCTTCTACGGAAGTGCGAACGGGACCGTCTTCCAGTCCGTGGACGATCCCTGCTGATCGATCCTTCGGGTTTTCTCCTCATCCAAAGCGACACGAGCATGAGTCAAAAGTATGACGCTTCAGAGTCGGTAATATTACGTTTAGTAACACCAAGTGAATGCAACAACAATAAAACCAAAGACGGATCTTTGTTTGAAGTTGGCACAAGCTTTGCAAACAATTGGTGATAGAAATCAAAAACTATTGGAGGTTCAGGGCATGAGGAAGCGTGGTTTCACACTGATCGAACTTCTCGTCGTTGTGGCAATCATCGGGATTCTGGCGGCCATCGCGCTGCCGAAGCTCTTCAACGCGATCTGCACGTCGAAGGTCGGGCAGGTCCAGGGCATTTTCGGGTCTCTCAACGGAGCCCTCACGATGTATTTCGCCGACAACAAGATGTATCCGACCTTCACTGCGGCGAACGGGACGACGGCGTCGACCTACCTGCAGACCACGTATATGACCACGGTTCCTTCCACGCCCTGGAACGGCACCTACAATTACAAGGGTGACGGAACGGTCTACACTCTCCAGGTGACCGTGAACAACGGCAACGGTTGCGACGGCGTTGCGACCACGGCGGACAACTACCAGTATTACAGCAGCTCCAACGGCGTCGTGGGAGCCGCTTCCGCCACGACCCTGTAAGAAACGATCTCACGGAGCCGAGGCTCCCGCGATCGGTTAGCGTTGTCTTAAAAGGCGCTCATGCCTTCGGGCATGAGCGCTTTTCTTTTGTCTCCACGGCGCGATAGACTGTCCGCGATTTCGTGAAGACGCCATTCCCACTATTCCTCGTCGCGCTCCTCGGCTGGGCCGCCGCTCTCGTTCTCCAGTTCGATTCCGGCCTGCCGGCCGCCCCCCTGTCCCATGCCATCGCCCTCCTGGCCGCCTGCCTCTCCGCCGGCTCCGCGTTCCTTATCGGCGGCGGGCTCGCGAGGGAACTGCCGGACTCCCGTCCCTGGGAGCGTTTTCTGATCGGTGCGATCGCGCTCTCGATCTGGCCCCTTCTCCTCGGATTCGTCGGACTTCTTTCACGCACGGCCGTGCTCCTGCCGCTCTTCCTTCCCGTGCTGTATATCCTCTTCGCCCGAGGCGGGTGGAGACGGTACGTTCCGAACCTCGCGTCCGCCGGCCGCCCCGGTCTTTTCACGTTTCTCGTTTTGGCCCTGTCCCTGGGTGTCGCATGGTTCTCAGCATGGAGCCCGGTCACCGGGATCGGCGCTTCCGCGTTTGACCTGGGGCTCGCCGACCAATACCTCATACGCGGCTCGATTCGCCCGCTCGACACCGGCTCCGATCACCTGGACTGGCTTCAGCATACGATGGCCCTCATGCCGACACTCGGGATCGATCCGGGCGGCATGGGTGCGCACCTCTACGCCTGGTTCTTTTTCGCCGCGCTCGCGGGCGGGGCGGCTTCGATGGCCGCTTCCGCGGGAGACCGTGAATCGGGGCGTTTCGCGGCCGCGGTCGTTGCATCCTCGCCGCTTCTCCTCTACCTGGTGGCACGGTCCGAATCCGACATCCTCGCCTCGGCCTGCGTGGTCGCGACGATCCACTCCCTCCTTTCGACGGGCAGGGAGGAGAGACTGAGGACCGCGTGGGGCGGTTTCTTCGCCGGGGCCGCAGTCGCCGTCGATCCCGGGACGGCCCTGACGGTCGTTCCCTTCGGGCTCGCTTTCGCGCCGCCGGTGTCGCGCACCAGGCTTCGCTTCTGGCTCGCCGCCCTGCCCCTTCCTCTCTTCTGGGGGCTTCGCGGCTGGTGGGCATCGGGGGAGCCCTTCTTCACCGCAAACGCCGCGATCGATGTCGCCGCATCGTCACCGCTGGAAAGCCTGTATCAACTCGTGAATGGCGCCGTTCGGGTCCCATCGGCGTCCTTGGACGCTCCCGCGGGCCCGCTCTTGCTGCTCCTTCCGGCCCTCGGCCTCTTCGTCTCCGGCGGAGCACTCAGGCGTCGCCCGATCATCACGGCCTTGACCTTCTCGATCGCCTTGTGGTTCGCCATCGGACAGGGTCAGGCGCGCCTTCTCCTGCCGCTCGCCGTGGCCCTGGCGGCGGTCTCGGCCTCCCGTTTCACCTCGTGGCCGACACCGCTGCGTCTTGCGCTTCACATCGCGCTGGCCGTCTCCCTCGCCACCGGTGTCGGCTTCCTCGAGCGAACCCATGGAACCTTCACCTACCTCGCCGGGGGGCTCGACGAAGTCGGCTACGTCATGAAGTGGCAGAAGAGCTATCTCGTGCAGCGCGTCGGGGCAGCGGACCTGCCTCCCGATGCCCGCGTCCTTCTCGTGAACGAGTACAGGTCCTTCCATCTCCACCGCCGGGCCGATTTCGACGGATACCGGGAACCGAGCCGCGCCTTGGTGTGGGCCCATGTTCACCACGACCCGAAGCGACTGGAGACCGAATTACGTTCCCGCGGCTATACCCACGTTCTCTTCGTTCCTTCCGGGGCGATGGAGCCCGCCTTCGCGCGTGCCGCCGTCCTGCCGAACTGCGAGAACGACGAGTCGACCGTCGTCGCGATGCTCGGGCGCCTGACGCCCTTGATCCGGGAGCGCGATTCGCCGATGGGACTCTACGAGATTCCGCCGGATACGGGAGGACCCCAACCATGACGGCGCGCATCGCGGGTGGGTTCGCCGCCGCCATTCTTGCCGCCGCGATCGCGATGCCGCTCGGCTGCGGTTTGCCGGCGGACCCGGCGGCGACCCTGTTCCCGCTCGTCGCGTCCCTCTGCGCGATGTTCTGCGCGGGAGCCCTGGGCCGCTCCGTGCTCGAGCGCCTCCTGGGACGGGGGGAGGCCGCGCCCGAAGAGGTTTTTCTCGCGGGGCTCATCGCCATCTCGCTGGGGGTTTTCATTCTCGGCTTCCTCGGACTGCTTTCCGTTCCCGCGGTCCTCGTCCTCTTCCTGCCCGGACTTCTCCTGGTCCGCATCCGCCGAGACGTTCCGAGGATGCGCGAGGCGATGGAATCGGCGCAGCGGCTCTTCGCGGATTGCGATCACGAGGAGCGCCTGCTCGTCGTCGTCGCCGCGGCCGCCCTGGGATGGGCCGCGCAACTTGCCGCGGCGCCTCCGACCGGCATGGACGCCTTGACGTATCATCTCGCCCTGCCCGCTCAATACCTGCTCCGCGGGACCTTCAACCTGGGCGAGGGCCCGGCGTATGACCTGTACTGGCACCACTTCGGCCTGGTCGTTCTCCCATGGATCGCGCTGGATCCCACGGGTCGCGCCGCGAATTTCCTGGGATTCGGCATTCTCCTGGTCCTGGCCGGCGCGGCGGCCAGGATCGCCGGGCGGATGGGCGGCCGCCGGGCGGCTCTCATCGCGCTCGCTGCCTGCGCCGCCTCGCCGCTCGCGCATGTCATCCTCCAACACACGAAGGACGACCTGCTCGCGGCCTCGTGCCTCGCCGCAGGGACCCTTTCCTGGTTCATCGCAGAGGAGAGGGGATCGACGTCGCCGCGCCGCATCGCGTGGGGATGCCTCCTGCTCGGCGCGGCCCTCGCGGTGAAACCGACGTCGGTTCTGCTCGCCGGCCCGCTGGCGGCGATGAAGGCCTGGGAGATCCGGCGGGAGGGGAGAAGAGCCCTTCTCCCGATTTTCGCCCTCGCGTTCCTCCCGGCGCTCTGGGCCCTGCGCGGCACGGTTCTCGCGGGGACGCCGCTGCCGCCGATCGTGGGATCGGATTACGGCGCGGTCAGGGAGTCCTGGGCCTCCCTTTTCGTGCTGCGCGCGCGGCACCTGGCGGTTTCGTTCATGGAGGCCATTCCGGAAAACATCGACGGGCCTTCCGGCGCGGCGTTGCTCATGGGCGTCTGCGCGGCGGCCTTCGGGGCGAAGGAGACACGGACGGGCCGTCGGATCGCGGTCTCGGGATTCGCCGCCATCCTGCTCTGGTTCCCGCTGGGGCGCGGCCAGGCTCGCTTCCTCCTGCCCGCGCTCATGGTCCTGGCTCTCCCCGGCTTTGCCGCGATCGCGCGTTCGTCGCGTTTCGTCCGCGCGGCGATGCTCGCATGCATCCTCGTCTCTCTTGGCGCGTCCGTCTCCCTGACCCAGCGCGTTTCGAGCCCTCTCATGCTCCACGCGGGATCCCTGGGAGAGGACCTCTATCTCGAGCAGCACCTGAACTCGTACCGCGTGCAGTCGGTGGGCAGCCGGCTTCTTCCGCCCGGGGCGCGCGTGCTGGCGGTCGGAGAGACGCGGCTCTTTCCCTTCCGCCGCGTCGTGGCTTTCGACGGATACTGGGAGCGGGGGCGATTGCTGGATCGCGTCCACGACGACCACGATCCGGCGGCCCTGGGCGCCTGGCTCGCGGAGCGGGGGTTCACTCACGTCCTGTACAACGAGATGCCGATCAACCTGGCCCATCTCCAGGAGGGGCGAGTCCCGCCCCTTTGCGCGCGCGACACGGAGACGCTCCGCTCGTTTCTGGAAAGCGACACGTATTGCCGCGCGATCGCGCGGGAGACGGCGGCGGGGCTGGTCGGCCTGTACGAAATCCGCTAGTTCGTCGACGCGGCCGGATTCGAATCCCCGAGGACGCGGCGGAAGGCCTCGGCAAACTCGCCCTCGCCCTCCGCGCGGGCCCAGGCCAGGGCCGGCACCGCCGTGTCGCGCGCTCCGGGCATCGCGGACATGAGATAGCGGAGGGAGCGCTCGAGGCCGTCGGCGGTATCGTAGCCCCTCTCCGCCTCGACGCGCATCAGGTCGAAGCGGCCGTCGAGAAAATGAATCATGGCCCGGTTGTTGCGGATCAGGCGCGGATCGGAATGGAACGCCAGCACGCGCTCGTAGAGCGCCAAAGCCTCGCCGTGGGCGCCGCGCGCGACCTGCACCGGGGCCAGGTTCTGGACCGCGAGGATGTGGTCCGGCCTGTGGGTCAGGAGGGTCGAGAACCAGTGGGCCGCCTCGTCCCATCGTCGATGCCGTGCGGCCATGAGCCCGAGGTTGTAGAGGGCGATATCGTAGTCAGGACGGGATCTCAGAACCTCGAGGTAGGTCGCCCGCGCATTCTCTTCGTCCCCGATCTCGTCCAGGACGACTCCGCGGCAGAGAAGGATCGAGAGGGCGGTCGGGTTGGCCGCGAGGCCCTGTTCGAGGGCCGCCAGGGCCTCGGCGTGGCGCTTCTCGAAGAGCAGCGCGACACCGAGCCCGCGCCAGGCGGCGCCGTTCCTGGGGTTGACCTCGAGAGCCCTCTGGAAACGCGTGACGCTGTTCTTCCAATAGGATGCCTCACGCCACCCGGCGAAACCGTAGGCGGCGACGATCAGCAGCGCGGCGGCCGGCAGGAATCGGCGGAGGCGCGGAAGCCGGTCCCAGGCCTCGCGGGCCGTCCAGGCTGCCATGATGTTGAGCCCCAGGTAGGGCAGGTACGTGAGGCGGCTCGGCGTCTCCTCGCGGATGCCCTGCATGATGTAGCAGCCCGCGAGAAACCAGGCCCAACCCGTGACGAGCCAGGGCCGCCGTCGCGCCTCGAGGAGCGAGACGGCGCTGACGAGGCATACGACGAAGAGCGCGGCGGCGAAACGACCGTGGCTCATCTCCGTCGTGCCCCACGGCTGGGCGAACGGGATCGCGACGGGGACGAGGAATCGCTCGACAAAAGCGGAGAGCGTGTGGACGGTGTTGACCACGATGAACACCGGATCGGGAAGCCCGAAGGAACCCGAGAGGCTGCGGCGGGCGATCAGGAGGACCGTGACGGTCGAAAGCGCCATGAGGGGGAGAGAGACCGCGAGCCAGCGGCGCCACAAGGAGCGGAACCCGCCCAGGGGCCAGTGAACCAGGAAGAGAAGCAGGAACGGGAGCGGCGCCATGCCGGGCTTGGAGAGGAGGCTCGCCGTGTGGGCGAGGGTCCCGAGAACCGCCCAGGCGAGCCGCCCCGTACGCAGGAAGGTGACGAGGGCATGGAGGGAGAGCAGCCCGAAGAAGAGGAAGAGAACGTCCTTGCGCTCGCTGACCCAGGCCACGGATTCCGCGTGCGCCGGGTGCACCGCGAAGAGGGCCGCGGCGAGGAGACTGGGGCCCGCCGCCGAGGTCATGCGAAAGAGGAGGAGGAAGAAGAGGGAGGTGTTCAGGGCATGGAGAAGGAGATTCGTGAAGTGGTGACCCGTGGGGTTGAGACCGTACACCTGCGCGTCGACGAGGCGTGAAAGAACGGTCACGGGCTGCCAGTAGTCGAGGTAGGGCGAGATGTGAACCAGGCCGGCCTCCCACGCCCAGCGCAGCGAGACCGGCGAGAGACCGAGCTTGACGTAGGGGTTGTCGTAGACGAAGAGGTCGTCGTCCATGTTGATGAATGCGAAATCGAGGACCTGAACGTAGACAAGCGCCGCGCACAGGGCGGGCAGGAGCGCGAGGAAGGCGACGCGCCGCCGGGGGGATTCGAGGAAGGAGACGGTGGTCATGTTCGGGGCTGCGTCAGCCGGCGGTGCGCAGGGGGTGACGATCGGCGAACCGGGCGCTCCGGTCCCTCCGGATGAATCCGATTCGGTCTTCGCCGTGCCGCCACGAGTAGTAGTAGCCGTCCCCGGAATCGAACTCGACCTCCCAGAGGCGCCTCGGGTGGGCGCCGATCACGCGGAGACGCGCGTACCATTCGTCCCGGCAGCGGTTCATCGCGGCGTAGGTGGAACGGATGCTCTCGGCATCCTCGTCGTCCCTGAGAAGGGACCAGAGGTGTTCCATGCGCTCGCGGGATTCCGCCGTAATGAGGCGAACATGGGGCAGGAGGCGCTCGGCGCGCTCGAGCGAGAAATAGGGGCCGCCGATCATGGCCGCGCTCTTCGCTCGTCCGCCGTTCGTTCGCGCATCCGGCTCTCGGCGGCATAACCCGCGACCGCGGCGGCGAGCGCACGTAATTCCTCGGCCCTCGAAAGGGCCGGGAACCGGGGCATCTCCAGGGGGATCCGCCGCGCCGCGTCCGAGTCGGAACGCTCAGCGCATCTCCACCAGAGCATGGAGAGCTCAGGGTGAAACCTGTCGTTGTCGGCGAAAGCCTTGAGCCCGGGGCGCGGGTGCGGGGAGGCGGCGTCCGAGAGCTCGCGCCGCGCGGTCTCCAGGAGTGCCCGCCCGCGCGACGGCGGCAGGATCTCGAATCTCAACGCGTGAGCCACGAGGGCCGCCGACGAGACAAGGTCGCGGGGCGCGAGGACGGCCGGATCGGCTTCCTCTGACCCGCCGGGAACCTCGATGATGTCGTGCAGGTAGAAGGAGGCGGGATTCCAGTAGAGCTTGCGGATGTGCTCCGCCGCCGCGAGGAAACGCGAGGCGTAGGACCGGTGCTCGCGCCCGGGAAATGCGGCCGCGATCATCTCGCCGGCCGCGAGGGCATTCGTCCAGAGCGCCTCGATCTCGATCGGGTATCCGAGCCGGGGCCTCTTCAACTCGTCGTGGCGCTCCCACCAGGAATGGCCCGGCGCGCGGACGCGCAGGAGCCCCTGGGGCGTGACGGCGGCGGCGGCGTGCCTGCCCTCGGAGAGGTCGGCGAGCAGGGCATGGGCCGGCTCGGCGAGGACCTCCACATCGATGCCACGCCGTGAAGCTTCGCCTACGAGGGAGATCCAGAGGAGGCGTTGGTCGAGGAAAGGCAGGGTGTCGGGCTCGATGCCCCGCAGCAACGCCGCGAACGTCGAGGCGGGCAGGATGTCCATCAACGAGAATACCGACCAGAGCGCCGTCTCGGGATCGACGCCGGCGGAAGGCGAATCGACGACGAACCCGGCCGTCTCGGTCCGCCCGACCGTCCGTGGCCGGCGATGATAGGATCGACGCAGCCGGTGGGCCAGTTCGGGGGGGACCCGGTGCTCTTCGCGAAGGAAAACCGGCGGATCGGTCGACTCGGAAGCCGGGGCGTCGCCCGGGACGAGACGGATCCAGGTCGAACCCGATTCGGGCAGGGGGATCGATATCTCGCAGGGCGACAGAAGCGCCTCTTCGTCCGCGCCGCTTTCGGGCAGGCGGACCCGGCGATACCATTCGGGCCGGCCGCGGCAGGTGGCGTAAGCGGGCCATCCGATGGTGAAGGGCGGAACGCCGTCGTAGGGAGCGAGCCGGATCGACCGTTCAGCGATCTTCCCCTCCTTCCGAATGACGGCGTTCTCGAGATGAAGGTCTTCGGCCGCGCGACCGGAGACGAGCGGGCGGATCACCAACGTGGCATCCCGGGGGGGACCGGGAAGAAAGGCGAACTCGAGGAGAAAACCGGCCGCGTCCTTGACGGGACGCAGGGTCTGGACCACCTGGAGCCCCTCATCGGCGAAGGACCAGCGGGGAAAGGGGAGATGGTGAAAGTCGAGGAGGTGAAGGTATCCCTTCGGGTGCATGAAGATGCGGCCCGGGGCGCTGGTATCGGAATAGGCGCCCGAGGAGAGGGGGACGCGCCGTCCCGCCACATCGACGTGAATCTCCAATGCATTTACGAGCACCCAATCGCGGCCCTCGGAATCCCTGTGCCTGAGGAGGGCGTGCTCGCGGCGCGTGTTGGTTCCGGTGGCCGTGCCGGCGGCGAAGGAGCCGAAACCATCGGCCTCGCGCCATTCGATCTTGAGCCCGTTGCGAAGGTCGAAACCCATGGAGAGATTATACGGGAGCGGCGAGGGATGAGTAGGGGCAGGCGTGAGGAACAGGAGCCATGAACGACCGTGACGGAGTTCTCGGAGATGTCACGACAGGAAGCCACTCTCGATTGTTCTTGCGCGCTATATTTTGATCACTTATTCTGGCGCCCTGTCCTATCCGGCCGGGTCCTCCGGCCTATCCTGCCGCCGTGGGGGACGGCGCAAGTTGCACGGGCAGGAGAAAGGATTTCCGTGACTTTCAAGGAAATCTGCGAACGGGAACGCCAGGAATCGGAGGGGTTGAGAAAGGTTCTCGAGAAACTCGAGAACGTGGCCGGCAAGAAGGTTCTGCTCTTCGGCCATGACGACCCCGACGGCATCACCTCCGCCGCCATCATCACGCGCGTTTTGGAGAAGAAGGGCGCCGCGAAGATCCACACGGTCCTGCCCGAGGGATTCGACGTCTTTCCTCACGAGATCGAGGCCGAAGCGAAGCACGGGCCGTTCGATCTCTTCGTCTGCGTCGACAAGGGTTCCAAGGACGGCCTCGACCGGATCGTCGAGATGGGCCTCGACGTCGTCGCCATCGACCATCACTTCCTGATGGGCGAGATCAAGAAGGCGACGATCTTCAATTCGCTCATCACCAAGCGCTCCTACTGCTCGGGCTCCTTCCTCTGCCTCATCGTCTCGACGCTCCTCGGGTGCGCGACCGAGGTGGACGAGTTCGACGCGCTCGTCGGGCTGAAGGCCGATTTCGCGATCGACCCGCCCTCCGGCAACCTCGGCGGCGCCGACTTCGTCAGGCCGTGGATCGAGGAGATCCGTCCCCGCTGGGAGAATCTCTTCCGGGAGATCCCCGGGAAGTCGACGCTCTTCGACGTGTCCCAGCGCGAGAAGACGGGGGTTCTCTCCCTGGTGACCGAGGTCTACTTCGCGGTCACGGGCGGCGCGTTCCAGTACTTCTACCCGGAGGACCCGATCCTGGGGAAACTGAACCAGCCGCTCCTCTGCCTGCGCGAGGACCTGAAGGTCGCGAAGCGGACGGCCGAGCTGAAGACGATCGACAGCCTGGAATCGTTCATGGCGCTCCTGGAGGAGCGTGAGGCCTGGCAGCGGGCCTACGACCTCTTCAAGCGCGACTGGGTCGACGTCGCGACGCGGATGGAGACGGCGGTCTCGATCGGGAACGCGAACGGCGCCTCGATCTACCTCTTCGTCTCCGACCGCCTTCCTCTCATCCCGATGGTGGGCGGCATCGCCCTGGCCGACAAATTGAAGAAGAACGGCGGCGGCGACGGGATCATCTTCATGATCAACACGGAGATCACCTCGGCGGGGAAGCTGGGGACGCACTTCTCCCTGCGCGGGACGAGCGAGAAGATCCATGTCGGGAAGATCTGCGCCGCGACGGCGGCGCGGCTGAACAAGGTCTACAACAACCCGCGGGAGATCTCCGGCGGCGGCCATCCCCGGGCCGGGGAGTGCCGGACGCGCAACGCGGGCGTGCCGCACGGCGAGGTGCTCTGCGAGGGCATCGCCCTCTTGAGGGAACTGCTGGAACTCGAGAAGCGGCGCGCCGCCTGGACGGACGAGGAGAAGAAGCGCGCCGTCGAACTGGGAATCGCGTCGTGACGCCGGCCGCGTCGGCCGCGCCGGCCGTGCCGGAGAAGGCTCGCGCCGTCTTCCGCGAGATCGCCTCGACCTACCGCCTGGAGAACCTCGCACGGATCGTCGAGGATGACGCCTCGATCCTCTGGGGCAAGGACATCGCCGTCACCGTGGAGGGCATCGCGCAGGCCGCGTCGTCCGGCGCGGACGTGAAGGAGGCCCTGAAGGAGGCGCGCAACATGTACAAGGCGCCGGTCTTCGCGGTCAACGCGCAGGCCGGGGTCTACCGGATCGAGCGCGCTCCGGACATCGGCAAGGCCGTGAAGGACCTCGCCCTGCACGACTACTGCTTCAAGCTGAGTCCCTACCAGGTCCTCAACACCTTCATGGCGATCCTCGTGGCGCAGGTCACGGGTCACGAGCTCGACGACCTGGCGGCGCGGGGCGAGAAGCACATGGAGGCGCTCGTCGCCCACTCGCTGGCGACCAACCCGAACTGGAAGAAGGAGACCTTGAGGAGCGCCTCGCCCGTTCTCGTCATCCCGATCGGCGCCGCCGGGTGCGGCAAGTCGACCTTCTACCGGGAGCTTCCGAACGTGGTGAACGCCTCGTGCGACAACATCCGCTACATGCTCTTCAAGGAGCATGGCCCCTGCTTCGCGGCCTGGGAGAGCACGCTCGCGTGGTGGGTCGTCAACCGCATGGCGGATCTCTACCTGGGGCGGGGCTACAGCGTCTTCTACAACGGCGTCAACACGGACATGGAGTATCGCTCCCCGATCACGATGGAGAACCCCGATCCCCTGTACGCGGGCGTTCCGTACCGGATGAAGCTCGTGTACTTCGAGCCGCCGGTCGGGCTGAACGCCGGCGAGGTGGCCGAGCTGAAGGGGATCAACCTCTGGGCGACGCCCCTGGAGAAGGTCGACCGCGCGGCGGTGAGCGCCGGGGTCAACCGGATCCTGGACCTCATCGAGACCAACACGCGGCGGACCCTCGAGCGGACGAAGGCGATCAAGGAAGGGAAGGCCGAGCAGGACCCCTACGACGTCCTCTACGCCGTGCCGGCCCCGATCGTGAAGCTCTTCGTGGAGCAGTCCTTCGCGAAGCCGGCCGGGCCGAACGTCGTGGAGATCCCGCGGCGCGAGATACCGGACGCGGCGGAGCGCGCGGCCTTCTACGGGGAATACGCCCGGCGGGTCATCGCGTAGCGGACGAGTCCGCCGCCACTTCCAGCAGCACGTAACGTTCGTCGGCGTAGACCGTCTTCCCGCGCGGGAAGCGCGATCGCAGTTCCCCGGGGCCGTTGCCGTCGCGGCGGAAGAGTATGTAGCGCAGCGCGGGATACTCCGCGCGGATGCGCGCGGCGTCCGTCTCGTCCAACCGGTCGAAGATGGCGTCCAGTTCCTCGAGGAAGGATCCGTCATGCTGGGCGCGGGGATTCTCGCGCAGCCGCGCGTCGAGATCGATCCCGTAGATCGTCTTCATCGCCTTCAAGGACCGGGGCAGGACCTCGCGGTGGTAGTTGAAGGTGTCCCAGGACTGGAAATCGAGGATGGAGTTGCGCCAGAGGGCGGCGGGCACGAGGTTGCCGGTGAAGGCGAAGGGCGTGAGGAAGAGGGCGTCGGACGGGGTGTTCGCATGGATCCACTCCGTGACGCCGTCCCAGTCCCAGTCGTCCCGGCCGCGGATGCGGAGGCCGCCCCGGTCGAAGGCGAAGGTGTTGACGAGGATGTTGAGCGCGACGAGAACCGCGGCGGCGAGGTGGAAGGCCGGGCGGACCTCGAGGCGCGCGGCGCGGCGCAGCACGAGGATTCCGGCGAGCGCGGCGAGGAACGCCAGGCGCAGGGCGTGGGCCGGCAGGCCGACCTCGGGGTGATAGCAGCCCGAGATGGGCGGGTAGACGACGAGGCCGGGGATGACGCGCCCGGCGAGGGCGGCCAGGGCGAAGAGAGCGGTCGATGCGGCGCACCACGGCATGGCGGGCGCGCGGCGACCGGGGCGGGAGAGCAGAGCGTGCGAGGCCAGGGCGGCGGCCGCCACGCCCGCGGCCCAGGGGTTCCAGAGGCGAAGGCCGAAGAGGATGTAGAGCGCGGCGAGGAAGAGGGAGAGGGGACGGTCTGCGTCGCGGAGGGAGCCGACGAGCCGCGCCACGAGCTCGATGCAGAAGAGGAATTCCACGATCACGAAGGCGCGGCCGAAGATCTTGTCGCCTCCGAGCCAGTAGATCCCGGCCTCCATCAGGATCGCGTTGGCGACCATCGAGAGCATGATGATGACGTAGAGCGCGCGCCGCCGCGAGAGGGGCGCGGAGCCGTGGAGGCGCGCGGCGAGAGGATGCCAGAGCAGAGCCGCGGCGCCCGCCGCCATGGCGAGTGAGTGGGCGAGGTTCATGGCGAATCGCCACGGGTAGAGATGCCGGCGGTGGGTGAAGGAGAGGAGCGCGACGATGTTGTCGGGCTCCGGCACCGCCTCGCGGTGGGCCCACGGCGAGGCCGCTCCGACGAGCAGCGGTGTGAGGGCGAGAGCGGCGCCCGCGACGCTCTTTAGAAACTCGGGCAGGTAGGCCTCGCCCCGGAGCCAGCGCCAGCCGTCCGCGCCGGCGATTCCCGCCGCGCCGATCGCGGCATAGGAGGGGTGGACCGTTGCGAGGACGAAGATCGATATCCAGGCGGCGCGGGCGCGCCCCGCGAACCAGAAGGCGGCGGCCAGGAAGAGCAGTCCCTGCACGACGATGCCGATGGAGAAGTCCGTGAAGGTGAAGCGCCCCATCATGTAGGCGAAGGATGAGGAGACGGGGGGGAAGAAGAGGAAGGCGCCGACGAGGAGGACGAGGTGCGGCAGGCGCTCGCGCGGCGACCGGCGCGGTTCACCCGCGGTCAGCACCCAGAGAGCGGCGAGCAGGCAGCCGGCCAGAGGGATCGTGAAGAGCTCGAGCCACTTGAGCTGGTCCGGGGCCAGGGCGAGCGCGTCGGCGAGCCAGCCCTGGAGATACATGAGCGGCAGCATGCTCCTCTCGAGGTAGATGAAGTGCACGAGATCCGGTTGAACCGTGAAGACCTTCGCGTGAGTCAGGAGCCAGAGGTAGGTGTGACAGACGAGGTCCGGCGTGTGAGTGATCCCGGTCGCGATCGTGCCGAGGACGAGGAGGGCGACGACGGACACGCCGGCGGCGAGGACGAGGCGCTCCCCCAGGAGCTTCGCATCACCGCCGGGAGAATGAGGATCAGACACGTCGGGCGACCGGGTGCGGCCTCAGGCTTTTCCGGCCCTCTTGTACAGCGCCGCGGCGTTCCGGTTGTGGCGCTCGACGAGGGCGGGGAGATCCACGCCGGTCAACTGGCCGTTCCGGACGACCTGCATTCCGTTGATGACCGAGAAGTCGACGGTGTCGGTGTGGCAGAGGCAGAGCGCGCCGGGGGGGTCGCTCTGGGCGCCCGCGTAGCCGATCTTCGAGAGGTCGATCCCGATGAGGTCGGCGGCGAAACCGGGCGCGAGCTGCGCGATGTCGTCGCGGCGAAGGACCTCGGCGCCGCCCTTCGTCGCCACGCGGATCGCGTCGCGGACCGTCATGGCGTCGGCCCCGTTCTTCACCCTCTGCAGGAGCATGCACTGCCGCATCTCCTGGATCATGTGCGAGGAGTCGTTCGACGCGCTGCCGTCGACTCCGATGCCGACGCGCACGCCGGCCTTGAGCATCTCGACGATCGGCGCGATACCGGAACCGAGGCGCATGTTCGAGGTGGGGCAGTGGGCGATGCCGCACTTGTGCTTCGCATACCGCCGTATCTCGTCGGAGTTCACCCAGATCGAGTGGGCGAAGATCGAACCTTCGACGAGCCAGCCCACGCTCTCGATGTAATCCACCGGCCTCTTGCCGAAGAGCTTCAGGCAGAACTCCTCCTCGTCCTCCGTCTCGGCGAGGTGGGTGTGCAGGGTGAGGCCCTCGGCGAGGGCGTAGTCGGCGGTGTCGCGCATGATCTCGGTGGAGACGGAGAAAGGCGAGCAGGGTGCGGGAACGACGCGGAGCATCCCGTAGCGCTCGGCCCTGTGGTACTTCGCGACCATGGCCTGGGTATGGGCCATGATCTCCTTGTCGGTCTGGACGACGGAATCCGGCGGGAGCCCCCCGTCCTTGCGGGAGCGGCTCATCGAGCCGCGGGTCAGGTGGAGTCGCAGACCGGTCGGCGCCACGCCCTCGACCTCCGCGTCGAAGTAGGAGTTCTCGCCCCGGGGGAAGACGTAGAAGTGGTCGAGCGCGGTGGTGCAGCCAGAGAGGATGAGCTCGCTCGCGGCGATGGCCGCGGCGTCCTTCAGGTCCTCGGGCTTCATCTCCGCCCAGATGTCGTAGAGGTAGATGAGCCAGTCGAAGAGCTTGG
>CAZWVM010000011.1:0-16312 GCA_964637705.1 uncultured bacterium | reverse complement strand
GGCTTCATCTCCGCCCAGATGTCGTAGAGGTAGATGAGCCAGTCGAAGAGCTTGGCGTCGGCGCAGCCGGGGAGGTTGCGGGTGAGCGTCTGGTAGAAGTGGTGGTGGCAGTTGACGAGACCGGGCATCACGAGGTGCCGGCTCGCGTCGATGACGGTGAGCCCGTCCTCGGGCGGCAGGGGAGAACCCTTCGGGATGATCCGACGGATTTCGGGCCCTTCGACGAGGATCGAAGCGCCGCGAAGGTTGTCGTTCGCGTCCTCCGTCATGGTCAACAGGTACTGGATGTTCTTGATGAGAATCGCCTGCGTCATGTCGCTCACCTCTGGCGGTATTTAACCACAGAGATCACGGAGGGCACAGAGAAAATAGCACGGCTCCGGGATTCCACGGGGCACGCTGCCGGGCCGTTCGCCCTCGGGCGATGTCGGCTGTGAGGTCGCGGGCCGCGGTGTAGACTGCCGTCATGGGAATCGTGCGCGAGGGAATCGTCCGGGTGAAGACCGCCCTCACCCGGTCGCGGATCGGCGGCGTCGAATATGTCGTCAACCCCTACCGAGGTTGCGCCCACGGATGCGCCTACTGCTACGCGCCGCTCATGGGGCGCGGCGACGGGACGCTGGCGGAGCCGTGGGGTTCTTACGTCCTCGTGAAGGAGAACCTCGTCGAGGTCCTGGCGGGAGAATTGTCACGGCGGCGCAAGCCGCCCGGGAGCGTCATGCTCTCCAGCGTCTGCGACCCCTACCAGCCGGCGGAGAAGCGACATGAGCTGACGCGGCGGTGCGTGGAGTCGCTGGCGGCCTACGGCTGGGAGATCGGGATTCTCACGCGCTCGCCGCTCGTCCTCCGGGACCTCGAGCTGCTCAGGGATGCGGGCGCCACGGTGGGAATGAGCATCCCGACGGAGAACGATCGCGTGCGCCGCCGGATCGAGCCGAACGCGCCTTCGATCGAGTCGCGCATCGGGGCCCTGGCGCGGCTCCATGAGGCCGGCATCTCCACGTGGGTCTTCGTGGCGCCGCTCCTGCCCATGAATCCGGAGCGATACCACGAGCTGATCGCACCTCATGTCGATTCGTATATGATCTCGGCCTTGAACCACTACGATCTTGCGGCCGACCCCATGAGGGCGGCGGGGCTCGGCGTGGTCCTGACGAAGAGCTTCGCCTCGAAGGTGCGGGCGCGGCTCACGGAACTCTTCGACGCCCACCCGGCGGCCGGGACGAGGGGGAGCGATCCGCTCTTGCCACCGTCGCCCGCGTTGGGGAGACTCTCACCATGAGAATCGTTGTCACGCTGAGGGTGCTCGATGAGAAGGGAAGCCGCGTCTTCGGGGACGGGATCGCGGAACTGCTGGCGCGCATCGACGAGACGGGATCGATCGCGGAGGCCGCGCGGGGCATGGGCATGGCCTATTCCAAGGCGTGGCGCATCATCCGGACGCTGGAGAAAGCGCTTGAGCGTCCGGCGCTCGTCCGCGAGAAGGGGGGGCGCGCGCGGGGCGGAGCGAGACTCACGCCGGTCGCGCGTAAACTGCTCGACGAATTCATCGCCCTGCGCGACCGCGCCTGGGGAACCATGACCGCGGATGCCGTCCGGCGGCTGCTGGCGCGCTTCCCGAAGCGCTAGCCCCACGTTCGCGTCGCCCGTCTCGACCGGTTTTCATCCCGATCATGACCGGGCAAAAGCCGTTGATCTTTGCTAGAATGGGGGACGGGGGAGGTGAGCGATCATGCAGGTCGTCTGGCCGGAGTTGACTCAACAGGAGCTGATGATCGCCCTTCTCCTGGTTCTCGTCCCTCTCACCCTTCTCCTCATGCTCTCCGCGTGGGACGAGCGGCGTGCCCGGAAAGAGGTTCGCACCGCCCTGCTCACCCGCGCACGACAGCGTTCCGAGGAGGGAGGGATGAACCCGTCGGAGGAACGCGTCTGGCGCCGGATGGTCCTGGAGTCGGGCGAGATCCCGGGGTTGCACGCCTTCGAAGCGCACGTCGAGCGTATGCTCAAGGAGGGCGTGAAACCGGAGGTTCTCAAGGGAATCCGCGAGAAGGGCGGCTTCCGCGGTCCGAGCGCGGGGCACAGGCTGAGGTCCACCCGGGAATGCGCGATCGGCCAGGATGTGACGATCGAGGTCGCGAACCGCGTATGGAAGTGCGGGATTCTCGACATCGACGAGACGAGGATTGTCGTCAAGGCTCCGGACGACGCGGCCGGCGACCTGGGCCGTGGCGCGGCCGTGCGCGTCTCCTTCTGGCGGGAGACGGACGGGTTCTATCACTTCGACACTGTCGTGCGTTCGATATCGAAGGATCGCGTGGTACGCGTGGAACTCGAGCACGCGCCCGGTCTCAGGAGACGCGAAGCGAGGGAGTTCCACCGCGAGAGCCTGACGATTCGCGCCGAGGCGGTTCTCGCCGGCACCGGAGGCGGCGAAACGGCGCCCGTCGCCCTTAGGATCCTCGATCTCTCGGCCGGTGGTTTCCTCGCCGAGTCGAACCCGGCATTGAGCGAGGGAGCCTTCTACCGCCTCAAACTCATGTTTCCCGGGCGCGAGATCCTGCACGCGGCACGGATCCTGAGAACCGACGCGAAGGGGACTCACGGCGAACTGGTCGACATGTCGATCCAGGAGCGCGACGACCTGCACCGGGAGATCCTGAAGGCGAGCCGGTCGCGGGAGAGCTAGGCCCCGCTCGCGGCGCGTTTCGCGGCACGGAGGCGTTTCCCCGGGAAACGACCCGCGTTCACGGACACGCCCATGCATCGGGGAAGCATTGGATCGCGCGGCCTCTCGGCGATATACTCGAGCGAGAATAACGTATGAACGCGCCATCCTTTCAGGGTCCGGTGCTCGTCCGCGGCGCGGGTGAGCACGCGAGCGGCACCGCCCACCGGCTCGTCCGCGCGGGGTTCCGCGTCGTCATGACCGAGATTCCCCGGCCTCTCGCCGTCCGCCTCGCCGTCTCCTTCGCCCGGGCGGTGTATGAGGGGGTCGCCGAAGTCGAGGGAGTCACGGCTCGGCGGGTCGATGCGGTCCCCGGTGACTGGGACGGATCCTGGATTCCCGTCATCGTCGATCCGGACGGCCATGCGGGCGCCGCTCTTTCGCCCGGCGTCCTCGTCGATGCCCGCCTCAAGAAGCGCGACATCGAGACGAGGATCACCGACGCGCCCCTCGTCATCGGGCTGGGGCCGGGATTCCGGGCCGGGATTCACTGCCACGCGGTCGTCGAAACGAATCGCGGGCACGACCTGGGGCGCGTGATCACCGAGGGCGAGGCGGAACCGGACACGGGAACGCCGGGTCTCATCGCGGGCTTCGCATCGGAGCGCGTCATCCGCGCGCCGATCGACGGCCGCTTCGACGCCTCGTGTCGGATCGGCGACGAGGTGAAGGCCGGGGCGACGATCGGGACGGTCGCGGGCCGGGAGGTCGTCGCCTCGATCGACGGCATCCTGCGCGGCGTCCTGCGCTCGGGGCTCGACGTCTCCGCCGGCACCAAGCTCGGCGACGTCGATCCGCGCGCGCGGAGGAGCCACTGCTTCACTTTGACGGACAAGACGCGCGCCATCTCGGGCGGAGTCCTCGAGTGCATTCTCGCCCGCCGCGCCGGGCGCCTGTGAACCTCCTTGACCTCCTCGCACCCGGCGCGCTTTTCCCTCACCTGATCGGCGGCGGGGGAAAGACGACGCTGATGTTCGCACTGGCTCGAGAGGCCGTCGCGTCCGGGCGGCGTGTCGTCACGACGACGACGACGAGGATCCTGCCCCCGTCGTCCGGTGATTCGCCGGCGATCCTGGAAGGGGAGATCGACCCGGCGCGGGTTCGCGGGGCGCTCGCAGCGCACCGGCACGTCACGGTGGCGCGCGGCCGGGAGACGGAGACCGGGAAGCTGGTCGGTTTCGGCGCGGGAGAGCTGGAGTCGCTTCGCGCCGCGGCGGTCGCCGATCTCGTCATCGTCGAGGCGGACGGAAGTGCCGGGCGGCCGCTGAAGGCCCACGCGGATCACGAGCCCGTGGTCTGCCCGTCGGCCGACCGCGTGATCGTCCTCGTCGGGGCCGACGTGATCGGTGAGCCTCTCGGAGACGAAACCGTTCATCGCGGCGCTCTTCTTGCCTCGCGCTTCAGCGTTGCCTCGGGAACCTTGCTCGACCCGTCGCTCGTCGCTCGGGTCATTCTCGAGGACCACCTGGGCGCCGTGCCCTCGTCCGCCTCCGTGACGGTCCTCCTCAACCGCGTCATGCCGGAGGCCTTCGACGATCGCGTGCGCGAGACGGCGGAGCGAATCGGGCGATCGCCGCGCGTGGAGCGCGTCGTCGCCGGCGACGTGCGCTCCGGGCTCCTGGAGCGGCTCTCGTGATCTACCTCGACAACGCCGCCACCTCCTTTCCCAAGGCGCCGGGGGTCTCGGAGGCGGTCCGGCGACACCTGGAGGAGGAGGCCGGCAACGCGAACCGGGCCTCGCACGACGGATCGATCGCGGCCAGCCGGCTTCTCTTCGAGACGAGGAACCTCGCGGCGAGCCTTCTCGGAGTGGTCGATACGTCGCGCGTGGTCTTCACCTCCGGTGCGACTCAGTCGCTCAACATCCTGCTGCAGGGCCTGCTTGCGCCCGGCGACTCCGTCCTCGTCTCCTCCTGCGAGCACAACTCGGTGATGCGGCCGTTATCCTTCCTGGAAGAGGAGCGAGGCGTGCGCGTGGCGCGATTCCGGTGCGGCCCGGACCTGGCGCCCGACCTCGACGATTACCGCGCCCGGCTCGCCGAGAGGCCGAGAATGGTCATGACGACCGCGGTCTCGAACGTCACGGGAACGGTTTTTCCGTGGCCCGAGATGGCGTGCCTGGCGCGCGAGGCCGGTGCGCTCTTCTGCCTCGACGCCGCCCAGGCGGCCGGCACCCTGCCTCTCGCGGATTCGGCCGGTATCGTCGACGGTTTCTGCGCCTCGGGCCACAAGGGGCTCCTCGGGCCGACCGGATCGGGATTGCTCTACGTGCGCGAAGGCGTGCCGGTGAGGCCTCTTCTCTTCGGCGGTACGGGATCGCGGTCATCCGAGGAGCGACAGCCCGAATCCTGGCCGGACGCGATGGAGTCGGGCACGCCGAACCTCTGCGGGATCGCGGGCTTGCGCGCGGCCCTGGAATTCATCCGGGCGACGGGCGTGGACCGCATCGAGGCTCGCATCGAGGCCCTGACGCGCCGCGCGCGCGAGGTCCTGGGCGCGCTTCCCGGCGTCCGGATCCACGGGCCCATGTCGTCGCACGGGATCGTCTCCCTTACCGTGAATGGACTCTCCTCGTCGGACCTTATCGAGCGGCTCGATCGCGCGGGCATCGCCGCGAGGGGAGGCCTCCACTGCGCCCCCGGGGCTCACCGCACGATGGGGACGTTTCCCGGCGGGACGGTGAGACTGAGCTTCGGATGGTTCACGACGGAAGAGGAGATCGAGGAGGCGGCGCGGGCGCTCGCCGGGGAACCTCCGGTCAGATCTCGGCGCCGGGCCGATTGAGAAGGAGCCCGCTGACGGAGAAGATCCGCTCTGGGTGCCCGAGAAGGACGAGCACGTCACCGGCGAGGATGCGCTCCGAGGCCGCCGGGTTCGCGATGACGGTCTCGCCCCGGCGGATGGCGAGGAGCGTCACGGCGTGCACGCGCCGGAAATCCGCTTCCGCGATCGTCCACCCCTCGACCTCGCACCCCGCCTCGACCGTCACGGTCTCGATCTCGACGTCGGGAAGCACGCGGCCGAGTTCCGCGAGCGCGGCTCCGCGCGCACCCGCGCCCCGGAGCATCTCGTAGGCCCCGGACCGGATCTCCTCCTCGAGCTTCCGCGCGGTCTCCCGCGGCACGAGGTAGCGCGCGAGGACCCGCGTGAAGATCTCGATCGATGTCTCGAACTCCTCCGGGATCACCTCGTCGGCGCCCGCGCGAGCGAGCGCCTCGACCTCGCTCACGTAGCGCGTCCTGACGACGAGATGCAGGACGGGATTGATGCGGCGTATGGCGGCGACGATGCGCAGGGTCGCCTGCGGGTCTGAGATGGCGATCACCGCGACGCGGGCCTCGCGCACGTGGAGGGTTTCCAGGAGCGATTCCTGCGCGGCGTCGCCGTAGTGGATCGGCAGGCCCTCCTTTCTTTCGCGCGCGACCGTCTCGGGATTCATCTCGATGACCGCGAAGGGGATGCCGGCGGCGGTGGCGGCGCGGGCCACGTTGCGGCCGTTGAGACCGTAGCCGACGACGAGCAGGTGGTCGGAGAGAGCTTCGCGGCCCGCGTCCGGCCGCAGGCGGTCCCGGCGCCGCGACTCCCAGGACGCCAGGGGCCCGAGCCGGGTGACGAGGTCGGCGAGGCGCGGCGAGGCGGCGATCGCCAGGGGGGCCGCGGCCATGGAGAGGATCGCCGCCGCGAGGGCGCGCTGGTAATCGGAGCCGGCGATGAGGCCGAGATCCAGTCCCGCTCCCGCCAGGATGAAGGAGAATTCGCTGACCGGCGAGAGGGCGCAACCCGCCAGGATCGCGATGCGCGGGGGGAAGCCGAGGGCCAGGACGGCCGCCGCCGCGATGAGGGCCTTGGCGGCCAGGATCGCGAGGGCCGACTCGGCGATCGCCACGGGGGCGGCGGCGAAGACGCGGACGTCGAGGAGCATTCCGATCGAGACGAAGAAGAAAGACGTGAAGACGTCCCGCAAGGGGCGCAGCGATCCGAAGGCCTCGTGGCTGTATTCCGTCTCCGAGATGATGAGCCCGGCGAGGAAGGCGCCGAGCGCGAGGGAGAGACCGAGCCATTGGGAGATCCCCACGACGGCGGCGCCGATCAAGAGGATCGTGAGGAGGAAGAGATCGCGGCTGCGCGCGGCGGCGACCGATCGTAAAAGCGTCGGCACGATGCGGCGCGCGAGGACGAAGACGAGCGTGACGACGAGCGCGGCCTTCGCCAGGACCGCGAGGAGCGTCAGCACCGGATCGCCCTCTCCGCGATCGGCGAGCAGCGGCAGCAGGAGCATCATGGGGATCGTGGAGAGATCCTGGAAGATGTTGATGCCGATGGTGATCTGCCCCTGGGGACTCGACGACTCGCCTCTCGATTCCAGGACCGGGAGCACGATGGCCGTGGAACTGATCGCGAGGCAGAAGCCGACGAGCCAGGCCGTGGAGGCGGATCCGCCCGCGAAGCGCCAGAGGCCGAAACCGGCCAGGATGGTGAGGACGACCTGGATCGCGCCGCCGCCCACCGCGACCCGGCGGATTCGGGAGAGACGCTCGAGCGAGAACTCGATGCCGATGACGAAGAGCAGGAGGATGACCCCGATCTCGGCCAGGATCTCGACCTCGTGCACCGCGTGAACGAGCGCGAGCCCGTGGGGACCGGCGATGACGCCGGTCAGCAGGAAGCCTACGATCGAGGGCAGGCGGACCCGGTAGGCGAGGTAGACGACGACGACGGAGAGCGCGCAGATGATCACGATATCGACGAGCAGGCGCGGCATGAGCCGATTATGCTTCTCCGGCCGGGAGATTCAACCCTGGAAACGCCGCGTGCGGCGGTTGACGGATCGGGACGTCGGCGGGAGAATTCCTCTCATGGCGAAGAGAACGACAGGAAAGGGTAAGGCGGCCGGGCCGGCGAAGCGGGCGGCGAGCGGAACGACGGCGCGCAAGGGTGAAGGAACGGGCGTCGTCCTTCTCTCGGGAGGCAACCCCCAGATCGCCAAGGCCGACGGCGATGCCCCGGTCCAGGCTTACATCGCGGCGATGCCCGGGTGGAAGCGCGGGCTCGGGGAGCGCCTCGACGCGCTCGTCGCGCGCATCGTGCCTGGCGTCCGGAAGGCCGTGAAGTGGAACTCGCCGCTCTATGGCGTCGAGGGGCAGGGATGGTTCCTGGGGATGCACGTCTTCACGCGCTACGTCAAGGTGACCTTCTTCCGCGGCGCCGCGCTCCGCCCCGTTCCGCCCGGCGGGACGCCGAAGAGCGGGGACGCCCGCTGGATCGACATCCACGAGGACGAATTCGACGAGGAAGAGATGATCGCCTGGGTGAAGGAGGCGGCCGCCCTGCCGGGGTGGATCCCGTAGGGCGCTGACGGCGCCTGCCGCACGCAAAAAGCTTTCTGATTGATTCCGGTTTTCTTTAGCATGGATGCACAGGATGTGCAGGATTCGATTCCGAAGATTTGAATGGCAGGTCATCATTCTGTTCATCCTGAATATCCATGCCAAAAAATACCCTGATGGATCAAGAAGGATTCTTATGAAATGGCTTCAGGGGCCGTAGAACGCTTCCACGCGGACGCGCCCGGGCGGCAGGTCGAGGCCGCGCGGGTCTATCGCCGGGAGAGTCCGGCCGTTGACGAGAACGCGCCGCGGGGTCATGGCGCCGCCGAGGGCGGGCCAGGCGAGGTGCCTCGTGCCGCCGCGTTCGCCGCCCCGGATCTCGACGACGAAGGTCTCACCCTCCGTGCGCGCCGTGAGGTCCAGGGAGCCTTGCCAGGTGGGAAGCGCGACGAGCGAGACGCCGCGCGAGTCGCTCAGCCACGCCGGCGGCGTCCCGTCGAGGAGCAGGATCCGGCCGGGCTTCTCGCGGACCAGGATCAACCGCACGGCATTGAAGACGGAGGCGCCGCACCAGGTGTGCGGCATGTCGCCGATGTAGCTCCCGACGCGGCGATCCCCGAGCATGACCTCGGGGAGGATCCCCCAGCCCGGCGGCCAGGCGCGCCCCGCGATGTCGCCGAGCACGGCGGCGGCGCGGTCCGTCATGCCGAGGAGGGCGAGGGCCGCGATGTTGCGGCCCTCGTAGGGCGTGAAGCCCCCGGCCCACCCCGGATTCATCCGCTTCTCGATGTCGGCGAAGTAGCGGTCGTACGTCGCGCGCAACGCGGTCTCGTCGATGAGTCCCGCCTCGTCGCACGGGAGTAGAGCGATGGAGGTCGAGGTGGGATCGAAGTCGCCCTTCTCCGCGCAGCCGGGGACGTAGGCGATGCCCTTGAGTGCGCGTGTCGCCTCGATCGACACGGCGAGCGAGTCGCGCAGGGCGTCGTACTGGGACTTCATCCAGGGGACGAGATCGCGGCGGCCCAGCGATTCGGCGGCTGTGATGCCGTCCTTCCAGCCCCGGAGCGCCCAGAAATCGTCCCAGTAGCTGTGCATCTCGGGATAGTAGCCCTCGTGGCTGAAGGACTTCGGGAGGATGCCCCGGAAACGCTCGGGGGAGGGTTCATCGGCCATGTAGCCGGGCGCGAGGGTCCGCTCCCTGAGCGAGACGAGGAAGCGGAGCGAGGCGAGGACCGAGGGGAAATGCCGGGCGAGGAAGGCGCGGTCGCCCGTGAAGCGGTAGTGCTCGACGACTGCGTGGACGTAGCATCCCTGGCCGTCCCACTCGATGCCGCTGCCCGGCCCGGCGTCGAGGGGGTCGTCGGCGCGGAAACTGGGCGGCACGAGCCCCGAATCCGTGATGAAGTTCCGGTACCAATCGAGGTAGGAGGCGACGTGGTCGTGGAGACCGGCGTAGTGGAACATCGTGGCGATCATCGCGCCGTCGCGGATCCAGGAGCGCTTATACTGCCGCGAACCGGGCTGGAACGCGACACTATCCATGTTGCTGAGGGCGTGCTGGATCTGGCGCGCGAGGAGATCGGTGAGAGCGGGGTCGGGGAGCAGGATGCGTGCCTCGCCGAGGCGTCGGCGCCAGGAGGCGCGACCGGCCTCGAGGAGACGATCGAAGTCGAGGGAGGTGCGGGGCGCGACGGAGAGGGCCGATGGAGAGAGGCGGGCGTGAGGGGCGGCCGCGACCCAGGTCCGGCTCTCGCCGGGCTCCAGTCGGAACGGCATGCGGAGGGCGCCGGAGAGCTGATCGCCGGCGTTCTCGAGCGAGGCGGAACCCGGAACCGTATCGGACTCCATCTCGCGCGCGACATCGCCGCGGTCGAAGGGGCGGACGCCGCCCGAGGCCGGGGCGAAGAGGGAGAGGAGAAGACCGTCCCGGCCCGCGAGGGTCGTCGCCGAGGAAGTCGAGGCGACCTGGAGCGAATCGATCGTGGCCAGCCCGCCGTACTGCCAGGAGGGGTTGATCTGGACCGGGCGGACGGAGAGGAAGAACGCTCCCTCGAGAATCCGATGGCCGGTGTTCGTGAGTGTATAGCGGAGTGCCGTCATCGATCGCCCGGGTGTTCCGGCGGCTGAGGCCTCGATATCGAGTCGGGCGCGATCGAGATCCCAACGCACGCGGGGGAGCGGAGCGGAGTCGTCCATCGAGGTGGAGACGCGGGCGTCGAGAGCGCCGACGAGACGGCCGTCGTAGTGGAGGTAGGGCATCACGATCGGCCCGCCCTGCCTCGGCTCGCAGTTGCCGTACTCGTCGAAGAGACTCTCGCGGTAGTCGCCCGGGATGCCGACGACCGTCCAGTAGACCTGGCGTCGGCGCAACGACTCGGGATAACGCCCGGGCGGAGCCTTGAGGGCGGCGAGTTCGTAGGCGGCGAGGGGAGTCAGAACCTCCCCGGGTCCGCGCAGGGTGATCTCGCCGATGCTGACGACGTCCTGATCCGCCGTCGCGATGAGATCGAGACGCAGGTATCGGGCGGATTGGACGCCGTGCATCAGGACGTCGAACGTTCCGCCGGTCGCCTCTTCGGCGGTCTTCGTCCAGGTGACGCCGTCGGGGGAGAGAAAAGCGGTTACGCGCGCGGCCGGGTTCGGGCCCCAGTCGATCCGCGCGCCGCTCAGGTCAAAGGGCCTTCCGAGGTCGAAGACGAGCGATCCGGTTCCGGGGAGATCGAGCGCCGAGGACTCGGAGCCGTCCCCGAGCACGCCGGCGCCGGCGAGGGGAGAGCCGTTCCACGAGGCCCTCATCGCCTCCGATTCCCCGAGGACGTCGATCTCCCAGAGAGAGTATCCCCACCCGGTCCCGCGCTTCTCGCCCCGGACCCGCACGCGCCGCGCGGGCCGGGGATCGAAGCGGATGACGTCGAGTCGGCCGTCGCCGCGCGAGGTCGCGTAGACCGGGTTCCATCGCGTGCCGTCGAAGATCTCGACCGCGTAGGAGCTGGCGAAGGCCGTTTCCCAGTGAAGGAGGATCCCGCTCACGGTCGCTGCGTTTCCCAGGTCGATCTCGATCCACTGGGGATCCTCGGCGAGGCTGCTCCACCGCGTCTCCCTGTCGCCGTCGCAGGCCCGGGCGGCGGGGTAGAGGTCCTCCTGCAGGCTCGAGGCCGTGGCGGACCAGGCGGACTTGGGCGGAACGGGTCCCGCGGCGGGTGTCGATGTGCAGGCAGGCAAAGCGGAGAGAAGGGCGGTCGCCAGGAAGCGGCGGCCGGCTTTCACGGCCGGGAGAATCCTCACCATGGGCTAATGAAACCGCTTTCATAGGCGAAAATCAAGGGGTTCTTTGCTGCGGTTCCGGCCGGAGCGGCCGAAGGCTCCCGTGTTCGCCGCACGTTCTCCTCAGATCGCTCTTCGCGGATGCACATCTCGATATTCTCGTGTAAGATGATCGGCATGGACGGCACGAGGAAAGCGCCGAAACTCACCGAGAACACCCGCTTCTCGGGCTGCGGGGCCAAGCTGGGGCCGGGACTCCTCGACCGCGCGCTCTGCGGGCTGGAACAGCCCCTGCCGCCGGAATTGATCCTCGGCTATGCGACCTCGGACGACGCCGGGGTCTACCGGACGGGAGCCGACCAGGCGATCGTGCAGACCGTCGACTTCTTCCCCCCGATCGTCGACGACCCGCGCACCTTCGGGCGGATCGCCGCCGCGAACGCCCTCTCGGACATCTACGCGATGGGCGCCCGGCCCGTGACCGCGCTCTCCGTCGTCTGTTTCCCGAAGGACGCGATGGAGATCGAGGTGCTCCGCGCGATGATGCAGGGAGGGCTCGACGCGCTCCGGGAGGCGGAAACGGTCCTCGTCGGGGGGCACTCGATCGAGGACGAGGGGATCAAGTTCGGCTTCGCCGTCACCGGGCTCGTGCACCCCGACCGGATCCTCCGCAACAACACGATCCGCGCCGGGGAGGCGCTCGTCCTGACCAAGCCGCTCGGCACGGGGCTCGTCAATGCCGCCCTGCGCGCCGGGATGGTCTCCGATGCATCCTTCGCTGCCGCCGTGGCGTCCATGACGCGGCTCAACCGCGAGGCGGCCGTGATCGCCCTGGAGGCCGGGGCGTCGGCCTGCACGGACGTCACCGGTTTCGGTCTCCTCGGGCACGCCGCGGAGATGGTGACGGGCGCCGGTGCGGGGCTCGCGATCCGCTTCGGATCCCTTCCGCTCCTGCCCGACGTGCTCGACCACGCCCGCAACGGCCTCGTTCCCGCCGGCACCTACCGGAACCGCGAGTTCCGCCAGTCGATCGTGAGGGGGCTCGACGCCCTGCCCCGCGAGGCCGGGGATCTCCTCTTCGACCCCCAGACCTCGGGCGGCCTCCTCTTTACCGCCCCGCCGCCCGCCGCCTCGCGCGCGGTCGAGAAACTCCGAGCGGCCGGCCACGTCGCCGCGATCATCGGCGAGAGCATGGATCAAGCGGGCCTCATCCGGGTCGAGCCGTGAACGACGGGGATTTCGTCGTGACGTTTCACACCACGCACGACGCGCTCAGCACCGAGCGGTGGTTTCATCGGCATGAGCGTACCGTCCGGATCGTTCCCACGCCGCGCACGATCTCGAGCGAATGCGGATTCTCTCTCTGGATCCGGGGCGCGGACGCCGAAGGGGTTCCCGCTCTCGTCGGAAGGGAAAAACTCAGGATCGAGGCCCTCTACAGGGTCGCTGGCGGGGATCGCGAGCGGCGATACGAGGTCATGGCGATCGTGACGGAAAGAAAGGAATCAGCGGAATGAAGGAGTTCTTCGCCTCTCGATGGGGCATGGTCTTCGTGGGCGCCGTCATCGGCGTCGTCGCCGTGGCGTTGCAGGCGTTGGGCAACCCGCCGAACATGGGCATCTGCGTCGCCTGCATGGAACGGGATATCGCGGGCGCGTTGAAACTTCACCAGTTCGCCAAGGCCCAGTATCTGCGGCCGGAGATCATCGGATTCATCCTGGGAGGGACGCTCTCGGCGGTCCTGTTCAAGGAGTTCCGGGCCCGTGCGGGGTCGGCTCCGGCCGTTCGCTTCATGCTCGGCTTCTTCGCCATGACCGGGGCGCTCGTCTTTCTCGGGTGCCCCTGGCGCGTGCTCTTGAGAATGGCCGGCGGTGATGCGAACGGCCTCATCGGCTTCGCCGGGTTGGCCTCGGGCGCGGCGTTGGGCGCCCGCTTCCTCAACGCGGGATTCACCCTGGGGCGCTCCTACCCGGGGCGGCGTGCAACCGGCGCCATGATGCCGCTGATCGCCCTGATTCTCCTGTCTCTCGTGGTCTTCAGACCGTCGGCCCTGGCCTCCAGCGTCGAGGGACCGGGTTCCCAGCATGCCGCGGCCTGGCTTTCCCTCGTCGCCGCCCTGGCGATCGGCTTTCTCGCCCAGCGTTCGCGCTTCTGCACGGTCGGAGCGATCCGCGACGTGATCCTGATCCGCAACGCGCACCTCTTCTACGGCGTCCTGGCCCTGCTGGCGGCGGCGTTCGCCGCCAACCTCGTCCTGGGACAATTCCACCCGGGCTTTGTCATCGCGGCCGGCAAGGCGCAGCCGATCGCGCATACGTCCCATGTCTGGAATTTCCTGGGAATGGCTCTTTCGGGCCTGGCGTTCGTCCTGGCCGGAGGCTGTCCCGGGCGACAACTGGTTCTCTCGGGTGAAGGAGACGGTGACGCGAGCGTCTTCGTGGTCGGCATGATGGCGGGAGCGGCGCTGGCCCACAACTTCGATATCGCCTCGTCGCCCGCGGGTCCCGGGGCGAACGCCCCGGTCGCCGTCTTCGCCGGACTGGCCTTCTGCCTGGTGGTCGGTATCCTGATGAGGGAGAAGGAGTGACGATGAGCGCGACGATCGATGCCCGAGGACTGGCCTGCCCCCAGCCGGTCGTCAAGGTGAAGCAGGCGGTGGACTCGGGAAAGACCGAGTTCGACGTTCTCGTCGACAACGAGTCCTCGAAGGAGAACGTCCTTCGCTTCGCCGACGCGAACAAGCTGGTTATCGACGCGATCGGGATCGACTCGGGTGCGTACCGGATTCGCCTGAGGCGTGAGGGCGCGGCGGCGGGCGCGGTCCCGGCCGCGGTGGCGGGGGCGGCCCCGGCCGCCTCGAGCGGCGAGGCGACGGGGAAGACGATCCTTCTCGCCGCGGACCGGATCGGCGCGGGCTCCGATGAACTCGGCGCCAAGCTCATGCTCGCCTTCCTCTTCACCCTCACGGAGTCGGAGCAGAAGCCCGAGGAGGTGATCCTCATGAACGCGGGCGTGCGGCTCGCCACGGAGGAACCTCAGGCGGTGGAGCACCTGAAGAAGCTCGAGGCCGCGGGCGCCGAGATCCTCGTCTGCGGAACCTGCCTCGATTTCTTCCGGCTGAAGGAGAAGCTCGCGGTCGGTCGCGTATCGAACATGTACGAGATCGTCGAGAGGCTGATGGCCTCGCCGGGGGTCGTGCGCCCCTAGCGGTCGAATGTGGGTGACTGACGCGATTCGGTGTATAATGGCCGCATGATCGAGGCGATCACAGCGGTTCTCGTCGTGGCCGGGGCGGTCGGCGCCTGGCTTCTCCTCCTGCCGCGCTTCGGCTACAGCCGCGCCCTCTCCCGACCGCGCCGTCGCGATGACCGGATCCTCATGGAAGACGCCCTGAAGAAGATCTTCGACACGTGCGAGGAGGGGAGGGGCGAGGAGGCCGGCCGGCTCGCCGAGGAGATCGGGGTGACGCGGGCCGAGGCGGAGGCGCTCCTGGAGCGCCTCGCCGCGCGCGGGCTGGTCCGTTCCGGCCGGCAGGGGGTCGAACTCACGGACGAGGGGCGCGCCTACGCGCTCCGGATCGTCCGCGTGCACCGGCTCTGGGAACAGTATTTCGCCTCCGAGACGAGCCTGCCCGCGGAGGAATGGCATCGCCGCGCTCACGACGCCGAGCACGCGACATCGGCGGAGGAAGCCGAGGAACTGGCGCGGAGACTCGGCCAGCCGCTCTGGGATCCGCACGGGGACCCGATTCCCTCCTCGGACGGCACGATGGCTCCCGCGCTCACGCGGCCTCTTTCGGCTCTTGCCGAGGGCGAGACCGCCGTGATCCGTCACATCGAGGACGAACCGGCTCCCCTGCATGCCCACCTCACCGCGCTCGGGCTCGGTCCCGGCATGCACGTCGGCGTCGTGGCGACGGAGGACGGGGGCGTGCGCATCCGGACGGACGCGGGCGAGCACCGGTTGAGCGCGGCGGAGTCGGCGGCGGTCGGCGTCTCGCGCACCGCGGCGGACGAGGAGGATTACGCGACCGAGACGCTGGCGGATCTCGGCGACGGCGAAGAGGGCGTGGTGCATTTCCTCTCGCCGCAGTTCCGCGGCGCGGACCGGCGCCGGCTTCTCGATCTCGGCCTCATCCCGGGCACATCCGTCCGGGTGGCCTACCGCAGCACGCTCGGGGATCCGACGGCCTACCGCGTGAGGGGAACGACGATCGCTCTCCGAAGCGAGCAGGCGGCCCTGATCGGTATCACGCGAACGCGTGACGGGCGGGTCGCCTCGTGACCGCGCACTCCTCCTGCGACGACTGCCCCGCCCAGGGTCTTTCCACGCTTCGCCCGCTCGGCGAGGCGCTCGAGAAGACGGACTACACGATCGCCCTGGCCGGCAACCCGAACACGGGCAAGAGCACGGTCTTCAATCGCCTCACCGGGTTGAGACAGCACACGGGCAACTGGCCGGGCAAGACGGTGGCGCGCGCCGAGGGCGGCTTCCTCTACCGGAAGAAGCGCTATCGGATCGTCGACCTGCCCGGCACCTACTCGCTCCTCTCGTCGAGCACCGACGAGGAGATCGCCCGCGACTTCATCCTCTTCGCGCGGCCCGACGTCACGGTGATCGTCCTGGACGCGGGCGCCCTGGAGCGCCACCTCAATCTCGCCCTGCAGGTGCTGGAGATCACGGATCGCGCCGTCGTCTGCCTGAACCTGGTCGACGAGGCGGAGCGCCGCGGCATCAAGGTGGACGGCGAAGCGTTGGCCGGGGAGCTCGGAGTCCCGGTCGTCATGACGTCGGCCCTGCGCGGGAGGGGGATCGACCGCCTTCTCGAGACGATTGCCGGCGTGTCGGGCGGAACGATCGCCTGCCGTCCGCGACGGGCGCGCAACCTGCCGTCCGCGACGGAGGGCGTCGTTTCGGAGGCCGAGGGGCTGGTGAAGGAGATCGCGCCGGAACTGGCGAACAGCCGGTGGATCGCCCTGCGGCTCCTCGAGGCCGA
>CAZWVM010000010.1:0-34379 GCA_964637705.1 uncultured bacterium | reverse complement strand
TCCCCCTGCGCCCTGCGCGACATGACGCCGCGCAACATCGCGCGCCACGCGCGCCAGGCCGGTCTCAACGCCATCGCGATCTCCGACCACAACAGCGCGCGCAACCACGCCGCGATGGAGGAGGCCTGCCGGGTCGAGGGGATCGCGTGTCTCTTCGGGATCGAGGTGACGACGAGGGAGGAGGTCCACGTCATCGGCCTCTTCGACCGCCGCGAGCAGGCGGCGAGGGTCGGGAAGGCCGCGGAGGAGGCCCTGGAGCCGCTGCGCGCCGGATCGCCGCCCGTCCAGGACCAGGCCGTCGTCGGCCGCGACGACGACCACGCGGACTTCACCGGCAAGTACCTCGGTTCCCCCTCCTCGCTCGGGATGGACGACCTGGCCGCGCTCGTGCACGAGAACGAGGGGCTCTTCGTCCCCGCCCACTTCTCGCGCTCCTTCGCCAGCCTCGTCTCGCGCTTCGGCCTCGTCCCCTCCGGGGCGCCCTATGACGCCCTCGAGTTCACGACCGCGTGCCTTGCGCCGATCGAGGAGGCCCCGCGCGAGTATCCCCTGCTCGCCGACTCCGACGCCCACGCGCTCCGTGACATCGGCCGCTGCCGCAACGTCTTCGACGCGCCGGCGCTCTCCGTCGAGGCTCTCCGCACCCAGCTCCGGCTCGGCGCGGTGACCTGCGCGATCCGGGAGTAGGCGAGGCGGCCGGCGCGGCCGGCGCCCTCAGTCCAGCTCGCGCACGACCCCGCGGCGAATCCGCTGGACGATGGTGTCGAGCTGCTGGAGGAAGGCCGAGCGGTCCTTCTTCTCAAACGGCGGCGGGCCCCTGCGGATCTCGCCGATGTCGCGCAGGCCCGAGAGGATCTCGCGGGTCGTCAGGGCCGCGCCGATGTTGTCCTCCGTGAACTCGCGGCCCTTGTGCCCCAGGACCGCCGCGCCCTTCTTCAGGCACCGCGACGCGAGCGGGATGTCGGCCGTGACGACGATGTCGCCCGGCCCCGCGTGCTCCACGATCCAGTCGTCGGAGGCGTCGAAGCGGCCGCCGACGACGACCAGCTCGAGCCAGGGCTCCTCCGGCGTCCGCATCACCTGGTTCGCGACGAGCTTCACCGTCAGATGGCAGCGGCGGGCGACGCGGTAGACCTCCTCCTTGACGGGGCAGGCGTCGGCGTCGACGTAGACCGTCAGGGCCTTCCCGGGCCCGCGATCGGCCCGCGGCGGATTACCAGCGGCGGCGTCCACGGGGCGACGACCGGCGTCCGCGGCGCGGGGCGGCGGGGCGCCCTCCGGCCGGCTCACTCGACTTCGCCCCGCCTTGCGGAGCCTCCCTCTCTTCGTGGGCCCGCTGGTAGCCGTAGCCGCGATCGGGCTGGAGGCCGAGGGCATTCCAGTCCGGCCCGGTCGAGCGGCGCGGGCGCGGTTCCGCATCGGAGCGGCGCGGGGCCGCCCCCTGGGAATGATCGCCGTGGCGACGCTCGTCCCTCCGCGGAGTCCGGAAGCCGTCACCCTGGCTCCCGCCGGGACGACGGTCCTCGCCCTGCGGCGGACGCGGGCCGCGACCGTGGGATTCCCGCGGCGGCGGCGCGGCCTTGTAATCGAAGCCCTCGAGCTTGCGCCGCTCGATCTTGTATTTCAGCACCTTCTCGATCGCCCGGACCGTCTCCTCGTCCTCGCCCGTCACGAAGGTGAAGGCGTCGCCCGTCTTCTCCATCCGGCCGGTGCGCCCGATGCGATGCGTGTAGGCGTCGGTGGTGTCGGGAATGTCGTAGTTGATGACGTGGGAGATGGTGGAGACGTCGATGCCGCGGGCGGCGATGTCGGTCGCGACGAGGATGCTGTACTTGCCGTCGCGGAAGCCGTCGAGCGCCTGCTGGCGGCGGTTCTGCGAGAGGTTCCCCTGCAGCTCCGCGGCGTCGTAGCCCATCTTGTTGAGGACGTGCGCGACCTTCTTGGCGCGATGCTTGGTGCGGGTGAAGACGAGCACGGACCCGGTCGCGGTCCGCTTGAGAAGCTCGAGGAGGAGCGGGGTCTTGAGGTGCTGGGAGACGGGGTAGAGGGCGTGCTCGACCGTCACGGCCGGCGCGGCGTGGCCGATCTTGACGGTGACCGGGTCGCGAAGAACATCGGAGACGAGCTTGTGGACGTCGGGCGGCATGGTCGCGGAGTAGAGGAGCGTCTGGCGTTCCTTCGGCAATTTCGCGATGACCCGGCGGATGTCGGGGAGGAATCCCATGTCGAACATGCGGTCGGCCTCGTCGATGACGAGGACCTCGAGCTTCGAGATGTTCACGGTCCGGCGCTCGAAGTGGTCGAGGAGCCGTCCCGGGCAGGCGACGACGATGTCGTGCCCGCCGCGGAGCTTGTCGATCTGCGGCTGCATCCCGACGCCGCCGTACACGGTCATGCTGCGGATGCCGGTGTGGGGCGTCAGCGAGCGGATGACCTCGTGGATCTGCTCGGCCAGCTCGCGCGTCGGGGCGAGGACGAGGCAGCGGAGGGTCCGGTGCGAGCCCTTGAGCAGGCGCTCGAGGATGGGCAGGACGAAGGCGGCGGTCTTGCCGGTGCCGGTCTGGGCGAGGCCGAGGATGTCGCGACCGGCGAGGACGGGCGGTATGCCCTTCTCCTGGATCGGTGTCGGCGTGGTGAAACCGAGGGCCCGAATGCCCTCGGCAATGCGCGGGTGAAACTTGAAAACGGTGAATCCCATTGAGTTTGATTACTCCCTGTTGAATTTGAGAGCCGGTTCCTATGAGGAGAGACTCCCGGCCGAACGGCAGGATGAGTGCGGTGCGGAGAAACCATCATACACCGGGAGAAGCACCGGTGTCAGGCAATTACATGCTTACATTGGGACATCGGATACCGAATGACCCATTATGCAGGGGTTCAAGCCGTGACGATTTTTCCGTGTGCAGCTGTACGTATGTAATTGCCTGACACCGCTTCTCCCTCCGCAGATGTAGGGATGTAGCTGCCTGACACCGGCCCTATCCCACCTCCACCACTCGGCCCGGGGTCGTGAAGACCAGCGCCGCCTTGATCCGCTCCGGCGCCAGGCCCAGGATCGCCGCGAGAGCCCGCCGATACTCCTCCACCTGGGGCCGGTAATCCGCGGCGCGCTTCCCGATGGCCTCGCCCGAGACGTCGTCGGTCTTGTAGTCGTAGATCGTCGCCGAGCGCGGCGCGTCGAGGCTTCCCTCGATCACCACCCGGTCGAACCGCCCCGAGACGAAGCGCTCACCGAGCGTCACCGCGAACGGGAGTTCCGGCAGGACCTCCACCTCGCCGCCGGGCCGCGCCAGGATCGCCTTCACCTCCGCGCGCCCGAGCGCCGCCCGGAAGGCCTTCTCCATCTCCGCGATCGCCTCGTCCGAGAGCGACGGCTCCACCTGCCGCGCGATCGCCGCCCTCTCGCCGCCGCCCGGCGCCGGCTCCTCGCCCGAGAGCCACTCGATCCGCGAGAACCACTCGTGGAGCACGGTGCCGCGCAGGGCCGCGGCCGAGCTCGCCGCGTCGAAGAGCCGCGCCGCCTCCACCGAGCCCGGGCCGTGCAGGCGCGAGGGCGAGATCCTCGGCCGCATCCGCGTCGGCGCCGCGCCGCCAGCGGCTGCGCTGCCCGCGGCTGAGCCGCCTGCGGCTGTGCTGCCCGCGGCTGCGCTGCCCTTGAGCGCATCCAGCCTCACGGGCGCGCCCACCCCGGGCGCCGCCGCGCGCGCCCGGCGCTTCCACCAATCCTCCGAGCCCGCCGCGTGGAGAACCTCTCCGCCCTTGTATCCCTCGTCGCATCCCTCGTCCTTCAATCCGCTCCGCAAGAGCGTCGCGACCGAGGGGTTGGAGAGTCCCTTCGTGCTCGGCTTCTCCTTCCCCATGACAAGTGCCGGCACCAGGATCCTCAGCTCCCGCTTCGCGCGCGTCATCGCGACGTAGACCGTGCAGAGATCCTCCTCCGCCTGCCGCGTCTCCTCCTCGATGCAGGCCGCGTCCAGCTCCGGCAGCGCCGGCCTCTGCTTCATCGTCGGCCGCGGGTACACCGCCTCGATCTCGTCGGTGGCGGGGTTGCGCCCGAGGATGAAGGCGCGGCGCGAGACCGAGCCGATCAGCTCGTTCGCCCGCGCCGGGTAGATCACCATCTCGTACTCGCGCCCCTTCGCGCCGTGGATCGTCGTCACGACCACGGCCGAGCTCTCCGAGACCGGCACCGTCGTCGTGCGGATCCGCTCCGCGAAGAGCATGGGCCGCAGCAGCTCCTCCGCGCCCGCGGTCTCCGCCAGCCGCAGGAGCCGCTCGAGCCTCGCGACGCTCCCCGCGTCGCAGGACTCCGCGAGCACCTCGGCGAAGCCCTTCAACGCGGCCGCGTAGCCCTCCGACGCGAAGCGGCGGCGCAGGGCCAGCGAGACCTCGCCGCACCGCGCCGGCTCGAGCGAATCGAGCCCGAGCGGCCGGGCGAGCGGGGAGTGGAGGAGATGGAAGGCCGCGGCGGTCGAGCGCGGGTGGTCCGCCAGCTCCAGCGCGGAGAGGACCAGTCCCACGACCGGGTCGTCGCCCAGCATGATCCCCTTCTCGTTCGTCGCGACGATGCCGCGGTTCTTCAGGAGCGTCGCCACCGTCCGGCAGGATTCGTTCGTCCGGCAGATCACCGCGATCTCGCGGGCCGGATCCCGCGCGAGCGTCTCCTCGACGAGCCGGGCCGCGGCGCGGAGGAGCGTGCTCGCGCCGGACTCGTCGCCGCCCTCTCCTTCCTCGCCCTCCTCGTCGCCCGCCTCGGCCGGCGCCGTGGCGAGAGAGACGTATCCGCCCAGCGACCGGTTCTCCTCGCAGGCCTCGTGCGCCTTGAAACGCGCGCCCCACCGCGCGGCCGCCTCCCCCGCCTGGGCGAGCGCGGGATTCGAAGCGAGCCGCGCGAAGAGCCGGTTCACCGCCGCCAGGACCACCGGCGCCGAGCGGTAGTTGACCGCCTCGCCGGTGATCGCGTCCGCCGGGATCGAGAGATCCGTCGCGAGGTGCTCGAAGATGCGCGGCAGGCCGCCGCGCCAGCCGTAGATGCTCTGCTTCACGTCGCCGACGGCGAAGAGCGAGCCGCGCTCCATCTCCGCCTCCGCGCGCGCGCGCTTCGCGAGCGGCCCCAGGATCCGGTACTGCGGCCCGCTCACGTCCTGGAACTCGTCGAAGAGGACGTGGGTCACCGCGCCGAAGTGATCGAGAAGCACCTCGGGCCGCGCCGAGATCACCGCGCGGAGCGCGTGCGGGATGTCGGAGTAGAAGGCGACCCCCGCCTCCCCTCTCATCCGCAGGAAGACCTCGTGGAGCGCCTCGAGGAGCTGCCGCGCCGCGGTGACGCGGGCGTGGAGCGCGGCGGCCACCGAGGCGCGCACGTGCCCGACGAGCGGCTTGTAGATCTCCTCGCGGATCGCCGGATCGATCTCCCGCTTCTGGTACTGCGTGCCGCCCGCGGCCACGACCTTCACGAGCCCCTTCTCGAGCGCCGGGCCCCAGTCGCCTGCCGCGAGCCGATCCGCGTCGTCGGCCATCGCCTTCGCGTGGCTCTTCGACTCCTGCGCGAGTGCCGCCGCGCGCAGCTTCGCGACGAGCGCGTCGAAGCGCGCCGGCTCGAGCCGCGTCGCGGGCACCGGCACGCTCCACGCCCGGGCCTCCGTCTCGCGGAAGAGCTCGTAGGCCTCGCCCAGCGCCTCGCCGGAAAGCTCCGAGACGAGCGCGTGGGCCTTCGAACCGAAGAGCTCCGCGAGCAGGCTCTCGGCGCGCGCCGGGTCCTCGCGCTCCAGCGCCTCCTCGAAGGCGCGCCCCCGCAGCCGCACCGCCTCGCTCGACCGGTCGTCCGTCATCCGCGGTTCGCGCGGGAGGCCGATGACGTGGCGCAGGGGCCGCGCGAGCCGGCCGAAGAAGCTGTCGAGGGTCGCGACCTGGACAAGGTCGAGGGAGCGGCAGAGGCGCGCGAGGATCGAGCGGGCGGCGGAGCACGGGAAGCTCTCGAGCCCGATCTCCGCGCCGAGCTTCCGCGCGCTCGCCTCGTCCAGCGCGCCGCGCGCGAGGCGCTTCAGGATCCGGTCGAGGATCTCGGCCGCGGCCATGCGCGTGAAGGTCGTGGCGAGGATCGTCTCCGGCGCCGCGCCCTCGGCGAGCAGGCGGATGTACTGCCCGCTCAGGCGGTAGGTCTTGCCCGACCCGGCCGAGGCCTTGATGATGCTGTAGCGCGGAAGCCTCGTCATGACGGGTTCTTTCTCTTTCCCGACGCCGGTCCGACCCCCCGCGCGATCACGCCCGCGCGATCGATGTAGGCATCCATCCGGATCCGGCCGAAGGCGTCCATCTTCTCCGCCTCGACCTTCTCGACCGCGCTCGGCGGCCAGAAGCGTCCCGCCCGCACGTCGCGGATCACCTCGTCCGCCGCCGCGTCCGCCGTCGCCAGGTCCTCCTCGCTCCAGTGCGCCATCCGGGCGCCGGTCTCCGAGCCCTGGCTCGGGAGGACGACGAACCCGAGACCGATCTCCGCTTCCTTCCACTCCTTCGCCGCGAGGTGCCGATAGAGCGGCAGCTGGAGATCGACCCAGCGGAGGCCGCCGTCGGGTCGCTTCTCCACGTGCGTCTGCTCCGGCGTCTTCGGCGACGTGAAGGTCTTGTAGTCGAGGACGCGCACCTCCGCGCCCCGCCGCTCGATCCGGTCGATGCGGCCGAAGACGAGGAACGGCGTCCCGTCGACGACGCGCTCGACCTCGAGATCCTTCTCGACCGCCTCGATGCGCCACCCGGCCCGCGTCTCATCGGCCTGCCACCGCGCGAAGCCCGCGAGGCGGCGGCGGATCATCGCGGCCTGCAGGCGGAGCGTGGCGCGCGGCGTCCGCCCGAACCGCGCCCTCATCTCCCGCTCGAGTTCGCCCGCGAGGTACCGCTCGATCGCCCCCGGGTCCTCGAGCCGCCGGGCCGCCTCGTCGCGGCCGAAGCGCGCGAGGATCTCGTGGATGAGGATCCCGAAGTCGCGGTGATCGATCTCGGCCCCGGGCTCCGGCGCGGCCGCGAGCTTCAGGACGTGCTCGAGGTGGAAGGTGTAGGGACAGGCGAGGAACCGCTTGAAGGCCGTGACGTGGAGCCGGCTCACGGCCTCGTCGCGGGGTTCGGGCCGGGGCGCGGGCAAGGGGATCTCGAGAGCCATGATCGGCCGCGGCGCGAAGAGCGGCGCGGCCGGAGGCTCGGAGCGGGCGAAGAAGCGGTCGAGCCGGGCGGGCGTCGCGTCGTCGTCGAGGAGAAGGAGGCGGCTCGGCGCGAGCGGCTCGCCCTCCTCGGTGCGCCGGCCGGCGATGATCGTGACGCGGGCGCGGCTCGAGAGGATCGCGTGGAGGATCATCACGTCGCGCGCGAGGCGTTCCTCGCGGCCCGGGAGGCCGAGCGCGGAGCGGAGCGGGACGGAGAGGAAGGGGTCCTCGGGCGCGCGGGCCGGTATGGAGTTCTCGTTGAAGCCGGTGATGACGAGATGCTCGGCGTCGTCGAGCGGCAGTTCGAGCCAGTTCAAGAGCTCGATCGCGGCGCCCCCGGCGGGCCGCGGCGTCTCGAGGCGCCGGGCGCGGTCGAGGAGGATCGCGAGGGCGGTGCGGAGGTCGGCGGCGAACTCGGGCGCGGATCCGGACGCGGCGGCCGGTTCGCGCGCGAGGGCGATGACCGACTCGAGGCTCTCCGCCGTCTCGGGGTCGAGGGAGAGGGGCGCGTAGATCGCGCGGAGGATCTCGAGGATCGCGTCGGTCCAGCGGCCAAGCGGCCTCTTCTTCTCCGCGTCCGCGGGGACGAGCCCGAGGAGCGGTTCGAGCATCTTCCTGAGCCGCGTGCCGACCGGGTTCTTTCCCCCGCCCTTGCCGGGCGGATCGACCCAGGGCTCGGAGAAGGAGCGAGGCAGGACGAGGAGGCGGTATTCATCGAGGAGCGCGGCGGGTGAGCCGGAGGAGGCGCGCGCGAGGAAGGCCTCGACATCCGGGTGCCGGACGAGCGCGGAGAGCGACTCGAAGGAGCGCTCGACGAGGAGATCCTCGAAGGCCGCGAGGAGGAGGCCGGGCCGCGAGAGGTCGAGGGGGCGGCCGGTCGCGGGCCGCGCCGCCGCGCCGGCGACGGTCAGCTCGCGCTCGATGAGCGCCATGTCCGATTCGTTCCCGACGCCGACGGTGATGGAGTCGGGCGGGACGGCGCCGAGGGAGGCGAGGCGGCGGATGAGCGCGGCGGCCTGGTCGCGCGGGCGCTCCGCGACGAGGAGCGAATCGTCCGGGACGACGACGCGTTTTTCGAGCCACCGGGCGGGGATGAAACAACCGAGGGCGTCGAAGAGGTCGAGCTCGCCCTCGTCGGCGTGGACGAGCGCGGTCACGCGGGCCGAGGCCGAGAATCCCTCGATGGCGCGGCGCGCGAGCGGGGCGAGGTCGGCGGTCGCAACGAGGACGAGGTCGAAGCCGGAGCGAAAGCGCCCGACCGCGAGCGCCTCGAGGCGCGCGGCGTGGCGGTCGACGAGACCGCACGCGGCGAGGAGGCGTTCGTACTCGGCCTGGACGCGCGCGAGGAGCCGCCAGGGCGCGGGGTCGGCGATCCCGCGCGCCGTCTCCGCGACCCCGGCGAAGGTGAGGCAGGCGGCGGAGAGGGTGGCGTGGAGCTCCTGGATCTCGTGCCCGAGCTGGAACCAGTCCCCATCGGCGCGGGTGCCGGAGGCGAAGGAGGCGAAGACCGCCGCAAAGTCCTTCTTGGGCGCCGCGCGCAGGGCGGCCACGCGCGCGAGCGTCGCGGCGAGATCGCCGGCCGTGGCGCGCTCGATGACGAGGAGCTTCTCGGGCAGTCCACCCGGCGTGGTGGGCGTGGGGAGCGCGACGAAGCCCCCGCCCTCGGCGAGGAGCTCGGCGAGCCGCCGCCCGGCCCGCGCCCCGGGCGTGGCAACGACGAGCGAGCGGAGGTCGAGCCGCCGGGCCCGCCCGTGCCGCTCGCGCAGCCAGGCCGCGGCCGCCCGCAGGGCCGGCCCGCGCCCGAGCGCAACGCGGGTCAGAGGCATGGGAGCCTCACGCGATATACAGGTTGCCGCGTCATGCAGCCCACCTCTCGCCCTGCGCGCCTACTTCTTCCGGTAGACGTTGAGCCCGATCTTCTCTTCCCTGTCCGGCAACGCAACGTTGCCCTCCGTCGAGGCGATGATGATCGTCTTCCCCGACGACGACGGCCCGAACGACTTCGAGAGATCCACCTTCACCGTCAGGATGTTCCCCTCGACCTGCATTTCGACGTTCTTCATGAGTTCCCTCCGTTGGGGGGATTATGGCGGAAGACAGGGCGAGTGACTATTTTCATAAATGGGCGAATTGATAGCCGAAGGACCATATTAATCTGTGAGGCGATGGAGAAGCCGCTATGCTAACAGATTACGTCTCAATGCTCATATAATAGTTGATAGAGCAGACCGCGCCGCAGACGAAGTGTCGCATCTCACTCAAGCCCCTCCGACAAGCGGACCGATACCCTCGACCGGCTTGAGGCAGCTTTCGCGCAACCCTTCGAAGTGTTCGGCGAGGCGCTCGACGAAGGGAGGGTGCTTGATGACGATGCCGGCCTCGATGTTGCGGGCCTGAGCGGCCTCGGTGAAGTTGGCGGAGGTCACGAGGGCGACGCGGCGGTCGACGATCACGCACTTGGCGTGGAGGCTCGTGCGCTTGGTGCTATCCATCGAGAGGCATCTGGGGTCGTAGTAGACATGCGGCCGGGGTTCCCACGGCCAATCCTCTCGAGTGAACTTGTCGGCGAACTTCCTGACGAGTTCGAAGTCGTGTGTTGTGTCCTTCCACTTCCGTTCGATGTGCATGCAGAACCAGACACGGAGCCTGGGATTCTCGATCATCTTCTGATACAGGCGCTCGAACAGCTTCTTGCCGTGGTAGACTACGTACCCGACGAGGATCACTTCCTCCTCGGCCTGCTCGAACAGCTCATGCGTCACGGCGGCGGTGTCTCTCGTGGGAACGCCGGGGATCTCCGGGCCGGAGAGGACGAGATCGAAGAGGTGTTCGGGGCTTGTGGCGTTCTTCCTCGCTCGGGCGATTTCAGCGGCGATGCTGGCTACGTGTGCCGGTGTCCAGCCTTCGGCCGCACACCGTTCGAGCATAGCGGCAACATCGGTGGACGCGGTAATGCCGACAGCCATCTGGAGCGATCGCTGACTGATCTCCGCCGCGTTCGCGTTGTCCTTCAACATCGAACTCAGGGTGTTGAGCGCGTCCGTGCTGAGAGCATGCAGGGGCGTGAACATGCCGTTACTTGAAGAACTCGACGCCGAGGTTCTCGACGGTCGGGACAACCAACGCACGGTCCAGAAAGTCGTTGCGCTGTTCGCACGAGGTTTCCGATATCAGCAGGCATCCGTGGCAGGCGCTTCCGAGGAGCGGCTGTTGATCAGGCGGACCCGGCACGTGGAAGGAACAGACGGGATCGTTGGAGCAGAGGCGGGCCAACTCCAAGGCACGTTCAAAGTGATGCTTGATTCTTCGCCCCTCAGCAATCAGACCACCGAGCGTGCCCTCGGCATCCGACGATCCGGTAAGTAGCAGGATTCCATATTGCCCGGGCATGGCGTAAATGCGCTCTCTGATCGACGAAGCCGGATATCCGCAGTCGAGGGAGATGGCGGTCAGAAGCATGTGCGAGAGAGAGTGGAGCAGATAGAACGGCAGGCCGGGATACTTGCGCCGACTCCCTTCGTGCTCCGCCAGCCATTGCTGAAATCCAACCTGCAGGGCTGTGTCGCGCGCCTTGACTTCCTTCCTCGCAAGCCACGCGTCGATTGAGGATGGCTTGAATTGAAGAAATATTCCCTCCCCACGATTCTCGATGGCAGGCACCCATGTCGACTCGATACCAAGAGGGGCGCGTTCGACGGCGATGTCGAGCTCGCCCTGGATGTCGGGCCCTGCGGCCTCAAAGCGGGTGAATCCGACCTGAGCGATCACCTCACGCAGGCGATGCACCAGGACGACACGCTCGATCGAGTCCATCCATGGCGCTTTCCAATGGACCGAGGGCAACGCACGAGCGTAAAAATCTCCGCCGGGCTCGTCAGAACCCATTTCCTCCTTCGCGTCAGAAAGGGCTTCGTATTCGGCGAGTTTGACCGGGCGGGTATCCGCGGCGCTACCGCTGCGGAGTCGCTGGACGGAGGTCCAGACCGCATCAGGCGTGAACTCCTCGAGCTGTTGATTGACGGCCGGCATCTTGAGAACGAAATCCAACTCCGCGCGGGTTGTGACATTGGAGAGGAACTGCTCCCAGAGTCCGCGCACCGCCTTATCTAACTCATCGAGCGCGTCCGGAATCGAGATCACGGCCAAGAGCTGCGGGAAGTAAGCGTTGCTGGCGCTCCGAATCAGCAAGCGATTGGGATTCCCGCACGCCTCCTTTGTGCGTGGTCCCAGCCACGGCCTTGCGCCGTCGCAGGACCCCAGAGCCCGTAGTTCCATGCGCGCCGCCTGGCTCATGACGCGCGTTTGGCCGCAGGAGCATCGCACCCAGACCGAGTCGAGATCGCCGCTCGTGCCCCGCTCCTCGAGGAACAACTCGCGCCGACATGCGGATCCCGCACCGTGGACGAAAGCGATCCAATCGATGTCGCCGATGTGGCCGCGCGGGCAGGCGCGGACGAAGCGCACCGGCACTACTTGGTACTTGCGGCCTCCCTCGCCGCGAAAGCGACCGTTCTCGAGGTCGTTTCTGTGCACCAGGCGTCGGGACCGATACCCCTGCTTTGATTCCTCCAGGTGCTGAACGATGAACCACTCCGGAAAGCGATACGCGGCGATATCCGGAGTGAACCCATTCTCCTCGACCGAAGGAGGCGGCTTGCGCAGAGTAGTTCCGGGCTTGCCGAGAAGTTCACCGACCTTCTGCTGAAGTCGCGACTCGGACACTACTGGAATGGGCGCTGTCTTGCTGTATCGCCACGAATCGGAATCCGTGCCGGAGATGATGGCCGCGTCCGCCGGAAAATCGACAATGGCGCCGGGGCCGAAGGTCATGATGAGCTGGCTTTGACGTATCGACGGTTTACTCATGGCGCTCGCTCCAATCGTTCAGGTTCTTGATGAAGACCTCTACCGATGGCTCTACGTCTCGCATGGATCGATTCGCTCGGAACTGCCGCTGAATAGGATGGAGATTGGGCAAGTCCGGATGGAGGTATTCATACAGCAGTCGTCTGGGGGGCGCCGGCGTTTCTCGCTGATACTGAATGGCCGAGCCTTCTTCCTCCGCCTTCTTTGCGATCTTCAGCCACGAGTCGAGCAGCTTTCCGCATCGGTGCAGGACGACGGCGTACAGCTCCTTCTGCTCAGCGTCCGACATCTCCTTGTGGTTGCGCGCGCGCTCCGCGATGACCGCGATCATGGCCTCAAGCTCGTTTCGCTTCGACACGATCTCGTGTGCGCCGCCAGGAGGGGTCATGGCCGGATCTCCAAGCCGACACAGCGCCGCAAGTGTCGCCGCCAAGGCGCGGTCCATCGCGCGCGGGGAAAAGGGCGTGACGCTGGTGGCCTCGACACTTCGGTAGAAGGAAGAGTGATACGTCGAGAAACGCTCGTAGTGGGAGCGGTCTCGGGGCTTGTGAATGTTCAGAAGGGTCACGATGAGACCGGGCCGGTCGGGAATACGGCCGACGCGGCTCGTCGCTTGGATGTACTCCGAACTACCCTTGGGCTGGCCGAGAACGACCATGAGACCGAGACGACCAATGTCCAAGCCCACCGAGATCATGTTTGTGGCGAGAGCGACATCGACGTGCTCGTCCTCTTTGAAGGAAAGCGCGAGCCTTCGCTTGGCGACAGCAACATCATTGGTCTGGACACGCGAAGTCAGTTCCAGCGGGTCATACGAGATCTCGCGCTTCCGGAAGAGCCTGTCCTCGGGATCCCGGCGACGCCGGCGTCCGTATTCCCTGAGCCTTGTTCCAACCTCGTCCTCGAATATGCGGCGACTGCCGCCGAGTTCGCGGAGGGAGTTGAAGTAGCTCAGAAGTGTCATGTACGGATCAGCGGCGTTCTTCTCGGCGCGCTTTCCGCCGCCTGCCTCCCACGCGGTCTGACCGGCGCTGAGGAGTGCGAGCGAGGCGCGGAGCAGGAGGACCTTCAAACTCTTACCCTGCGCGGCAACACCGACGTAGAGGCGAGCAGGACTGTCAGTCGCGGAGATCGTTCTTGAAAAGAAGGAATCCTTCCTGTCCGGACCGGGTGACGGGAATACGGTGACCATCCGTCGACCGAAGAGAGCGCGAATCTGACTATCTGCCCGACGAACCGTTGCGGTGCTGGCGATGATCTTGGGTCGGATGACGGTCTCGCGGTCCTTCCGTGATGAAAGCTCATCGATCACGGTCTCGTACAGACCTGCGATCGTTCCGAGGGGGCCTGAGATGAGGTGAAGTTCGTCCTGGATGATCAGATCCGGCGGCGGCAATTCTCCTCCGGGTATGGCCATCCCTTTGCCGGCATCGCACGGTCCGTAGAATCCGCGGTCGTCGCAGCGATTGACCTTTCCGAAGAGCGCGCCGGTATGCCCGGTCCAAGGGAGCGCGGCGAACTTATCTACGGTTGCGATCATGAAACACGGGAGACGCCGATAGATCGGTTCATCCACCGCAACGATCGGAAGCGCGCGGTCTCCGCGGAAGTCGCATCGGAAGTTCGTGCAGTGCACCTGCAGATCTGTCGGACTCTTGTCGTTCGGTATCAGTCGAAAAGAGTGAGCTGTAAATTTCGTTCCGCACCATGGACACTCTTCGATTGGAATGGGCGATGGATTGGAGTCGGGATTGCTCTTGAACTTACGTGTTTTGGCGTAAGCGGTGGTACCGTAGGGATCAGGTTGCCCCTGTCCTCCGAGACGATTGGGCGTTGCTGCCTGTCCCACCCACAAGCCGATCTCAAACGGCCATGCGCCCAGCTTCTCCGGCGCCTTCTGCCGTTCCAGTTCCAGCGCACAGATGAGTCCGGCGGCGCGACCGAGCTGATCGAGAGTCAGCAGACGGAGCGTGTAGCGCATCAGCACGCTGACGCCGGAAGAGCGGATGGTCGGCTTTCCGTCAGCCCCCTTGCTTCTTAGGCGGCGCAGGACGAGCGTGAATGCGGAGAGGGCGAGGTATGCCTCGGTCTTGCCGCCGCCGGTCGGAAAGAAGAGAAGGTCGACGTTCGCGCGATCGGCATGCGCCGGATTCGCGATGCCTCGGATTGTCATGAGAAGATACGCGAGCTGGAACGGGCGCCACCTGGGGGCGTCGATCCTCGCCGGATCATGGTGATCCGTCGTCCGCGCCTCGCGCTGACGGAACGCTCGGGCGACGGCGCGGTTCGCAATGCGGAATGCTTCGAGCGCGTCCGGATCCGTGAGCAGGGCGATGCCGTCCTCAATGCGGCGGGCGACCTTCTCGGCATCGATCAGCATGTCCTTGGCCGTCTTTGCGCGCTCCTTGTTCAGAGAACCGGCTTTATCTCCCTGCGCCTTTATCCACGAGCGATACTGACTGACCAAGGGCGAGAGTTTCTTCGAGGCGTCGGCGCCGTCCGCGATGTCGCCGAGAGCCTCCATGCCCAACTCCACATCGGGGATCTGAGCGGCCTCGACGCGCTCTACTTCGGTTGCTGGGATCCAGACCGTGCGAACGGTGCCGCATCGACCGTCCACGACTTCGGCAGAAGGCGCGACGCCGTGACCGACGGCGTATTCCTCGAGATCGCGATACTGAAGGTCCGCGACGCGCTGGTCCCAGTCGTCCTCGACATTGGAACCCCTGGGATCAGGGCGAGGGATGAATCCGTCATCGGAATGAAGCGTCAGCCGCGCCTGGAAGATAAAGGCGCGATACGCCCGCTCCTCGTCCGCGGGACGAGCGTTGACCAGGAAGACCGAGACGGAGCGTGTTCCTGCGGGCAGGCCTGTCGTCTGCGCCGGACGAATCGTGACGACGAGTTGCAGACCATTACCGTTGGGAACCTCCAGTTTCAAAGGGCGGCCGTTTGACTCGGGCAGAGTGATTTCGGCCTGTTCGGTTCTCGGCGTGCGGCGATAGCCGCGAAGGGACGCACCGCCGCTCTCGCCGGCCTTCGCCTTCGATGCGCCTGCGCTCTCACCGCCGGCCTCGCCCGCGGCCTCGTCCTGACCAGCCTCCGAAGGCGCCGGCTCCTCGCCGCCGTCAGGGCTCTCCCAGATGTAGTCTCCCCATTCGATCGTGGTGCGAAGCTTTCGTGCATTCGCCGGCACGAGAATGCTCAGCCCCATGGAGCTGGCGAGGAGACTTCTTCGGCCCTTTGCTGAAGCGGCTCGATCAGGTGTAGAAGAGTCATCGATGCCGTCGGGCACGGCGACGGTGTCAATCTCCTCGACCGAGGTCTCATCGAAGCGCTGGGAGAGGGGCGCGGTCGTCGGGGCGAGAAGGCCGGTGAGATACCAGCGGATGGGAGATTCCGGAAGCAGTTCGCGCGCGAAGGCATGGTCGTTGTCCGGACCGACGAGGTCGAGGCGGAGGGTATCGAGGATCTCTTTGCGGATCTCGACACTGGCTTTCGCGGATGGTGATGTCATGGTTCTTCCTCCCTCAGTGGTACGCTTCATGGAATGATGAACTTGTCTGTCTGCGTGTCAAAGAACGGCACGCTTGTTTCGGGGTGACCGTAGGCCTCATAGAAACGGGAGATGAGCCTGAACGCAGAGGCGTCCGGCTTGTCGATGATCTCCGAAGCCGATGCGAAGGGAACGTCGATATAGATCTCTTCCTCGTTCGTCGGACGCAGCCAGGCGTAGTCGTAAAAGGGGCCTAGCTTCCCTTGCGGGAGGCACGTCCCATCGGCCGGTTCGAAGAGCATCAAAGCCCGTACGCCGCAATCGGGAATCGTCTGTGCGCATTCCTTCCAGAGCCAAGCGGCAAGCCTGAAGAGCGAGACCGTGTATTCCACATACGAGAAGGGCATCAACACAGGTGAGTCGATGCCAGTCTTCGATCCCTCGATGAGTACGTAGCGATCTGTGGTCTCCGCAAGCGTCAAATCACCGTTCGTTCGGACGCGCAGTAGTTTGAACGGCGGTTCTTGCCGACCGCACTCGATTCTGCGAAGGCGCAAGCGGGGGCCGTTGTCAATTGAATGCACCAGTCCGGACCACCAGGTGAATCCATCGCGGCGAATCTCGACGTTTCGCGGATCAGACAGCTCCGATACGATTCGATCTTTTACAGCGGTGGTTCCGAGGGAGAATACCTCTTCGTCATCTCCGTTCTCGAGCGCCATACCGATCCAGAAACCGCGCAACGGACCGCGATCCTTTCGAAACTCGCCGACCAACTTCTCGATCTTCTCGTCGGCCTTATCGGGAGTGGAAAGAGCCTTATTCGTAATCGCCGCAATGACCTGCTCATAGGTCAGAGGGCGGAGCCGGTCATCGAAGCGTTTGAGGGGATAGAGTGCGCCGCTTCGCGAGAAGACGCAGGGGATCTTCGCTCGTTTCGTAACCTCGACCACGACCAGAGACTTGCCGTCCACCGACTCGACATCGCACTTCACGAGGCGATCCGCTTCGTCGCGCGGATGCACCGAATCGAGAATGCGATTCCTCAATGAGTCAGCAAGGCGCGCGGCCTCGGGAACATCTTCCAAGGCGTGCGCGACGCCATTCTCCTCAATCACGCCGATCAGGATTCGACCGCCCGTAGCGTTAAGCATCCCGACCGCCTCGCGGACAACGGTATCCGGATTCGATGCGACCTCTGCGCGTTTGAACTCGAGCTTCTGCCCTTCCTTCAGGCCGATGATCTCGTCGCTTTTCACAGGCCCAGCCACTCCGACATCATTTTCGTCGGCTGAGGACTCGATGCTTCCACGAGGAATCGCGAGACGGAGATTTCCCGAACCTTCCCGGAGGCGGTCTCGTGCACCTGATCGGACAGCCCGCCCGTAAGCAAGATGCAGACGTCCGCTTCGATCTCGCGCGCGGCGTTCGCGGCTTTGACCATATCCTCGGAAGATGCGGACATCGAGGATTTGACCTCGATTGCCGCACGACGGTCTTTGATCTCGAGAACGAAGTCGATCTCGGCGGCCTGCTCGCGGCGATAGAAGGTCAGCTTACCGAAGTGGTGACGAGCGATCGGCAATAGATGCCTGAGAACGGCGGCCTCCATTGCCTGACCACGGACGTGAGGATCGGTTCGTGGTGTTGGCGAGTGCGAAAAGGCCATGACGAGCGAGGGGTCGCCTGCATAGACCTTGGGATGAGCACGTGCGGATTTGCGGGCGCTCTCCTCGCGACGTAGCAGAGTGTGCAACAGGCCCATCTTCGAGAGCTGCTCGTTCCAGAGAGTAACCTTCTGGCGCGTGACCTTGATGTCCGAGCCGCGCGCCGTGGCGTCGAAGAGCGCGCCCGAGTCGGCGACGAGGGCGACGAAGAGCGCTTTGAGTTCGGGCTCACGCCGCACACCGTACACGGCCGCGAGGTCGCGGCTGATTGTCCGCTCCTCGACGTCCTCGCGGAGCCGATGCCAGATCGCGGGGAGTTCATCCTGCATGCGCTGGGTGAGGTAAAGCTCCTGGGCGATCACCTGTTCGGGAAATCCTCCGACGAGGAGGTATCGTTCGAGAAGCGTGACCGCCGGCTCGTTCGAGCCGAGGAGCGTCGCGAAATCCCGGAAGGACCAAGGATAGAGATCGATGTAGTCCCAACGGCCCTGCCCGGTCTCGATCCCGCTCTCGCGCAGAAGAGCCGCCGAGGAGTCCGTCGCGATGATTCTCGGACCGGCGCGGTCTACCAATCCCTTCAGGTGAATGGACCAGTCACGCGAAGCGTGGATCTCGTCGAAAAGGCAGAAGTATGGCTTACGCGGATCACGCGCCGGCGCGAGCGACTTCTCATACTCCTCGAAGATTTCGGTCAGGCCGAAGTTGCTGTCCGGGATGCGGCGTTTGAGATCCTCGAGATCGACGTAGAGCAGGTGCGTCGCTGGAAATCGCTCCAGGAGCCAGCGTGCGATCTGTTTCATGAGAACGGATTTGCCAATGCGACGGAGTCCCACGAGCATCTGAGCGCGTTGACTGGCTTCGAGCCGCCCGAGAATGCCATCGAATTCGGCGCGGTGAATGTCGGTCGGCACAGCAGGACGAGCCCGGTCGTCGCGCCACCAAGGGTTCATCATATTCATAGAATCAGATAACATAAAAATAAATCTACGTTATCTTGTATGAAATGTCAAGGTTTGAAGGGATTGGCCGTCTATTCGTTGGAATCCTTGCCCGTAGGCTCAAATAGCGGTCCAGCAGACGCGGAGCTGGATTTCTGAGTCTTACGACCTGTCTTCTTGGCCAGTTTGCCGGCGGACGCGGTGCCGGCGAGGCGTTCTTCCTCGGCGCGCTCGGCGTTGAGTTTGAGGAGACGGGCGAGGACTTCGTCGCGGATGTCGTCGGGCCAGCGGTAGCGCCAGGGCTTGCGGCGGCGAGACGTGCCTTCGTCATCGCCTTCGTCGTCCTCGTAGTCGAGGATGAAGTCGCAGGTCGGCTGGAGGTCGGTCCAGCCGTACGCGTCGAGGACGGCGCGGTCCATCGCGGCGTGGAGTTCGCGGAGCCGCGCGATCTCGGCAGAGGTCTCGCCGGGATCGTGGAAGCGGTTGTAGGTCTTGGTGAGTCCCTCGTTGTTCTTCACCATGAGCGCGGCGCGGAAGTCGTAGTACTCCTTACCCGCGGCCTCGAGCGCAGGCGAGGTCTCGAAGTCGCGGGGGAAAGGGAAGGTCTCGAAGCAGTCGGATGGAGTGTAGCGGAGGTCGTCTTTCATCGACGATCCGAAGAAGCGCGCCCAGATTTCGTGAGGGCGGGTTTGGAGGGCGGCGAAGGCGGCGTGGGTGGCAAGCGGAAATAGAACAAGCGTCTCCGCGAACACAATACCGGTAGGCAAGAATGTGAAAGCTGCGCGTTGGCCAACCCTAGAGATTGCGAGCACTTTATCGTGCCCGGATATTGCCGAGTAAAGATCCTTAGCGGAGGAGCCGTACTGCCACCATACCTCTGCTCGCTTTCGCCCGACCACATTGCTGATCAAGTGCGCACGCTCGGGTTTTACGCGGGTCTCAACCACCCTCATAAGGTCCGGCCAGCCATTTCGCGCTTCGGCTTCGCTCATCGATTCAAAATTAATTACGTATCTATGATGTCGTTGAGTAGGCTCGCTGTTAACCTCCTCACCACCGAGATAAGGAAATATCCGCTCCTTGTTTTTTGAATCCATGCTGATGAGTCGTTCCATTTCAGCAAGCGGAGACGCGATTCCCTTTGCATCAGTGTCGTCGAAGGTGAAACCCATACCGAGAACATAGGAACCAATGAAACTCTTGCCGCTATTAGCGACCATAATTGTCGGATTCTCGTGTCCGCCTGCATGAAACAAATACGCAGTAATGTCCGGAACACTCATCCCATCAAGACTGCGGGGCCCACGCCATTCGCCTTTCTTGATATGGACAACACTCACAACGACGGCGGCTTGCCCTGGCCACTTGATGCGGCGTTGCGCGGAGTAGATCGCTGCCCCGTTCGTACATATCCAGCGAAGACCGGTTGCGCGAGTGTCGCCCTGACCGATTGTGTTTGTCGCAATAAGTCCAAATGCCCCGTTTCTATGAACCAGATGAAATGTCCGCCGAAAGAAGTGCGCGACCAGGTCGGCGTTACCATGGCTATCCGCGTGGAGCGCATGCAACCAGCCTGGATACTGATCAGCATTACTCTCCGCAATCGTGTTCTTCCCAGCAAACGGAGGATTCCCAACGATGGCATCGAACCCCGGACGCTCGCCGGCGAAGACCTCCGGGAACTCGATCTCCCAGTGGAAGGGCACGACCGGCTTTTCGCCGCTGCGCAGTTCAGCGATGGCGGACTCGAACTCGGCATTCGCGGTCTGGTCCGAGGTCGTGAGCCGGAGTTCCAACTGATGGAAGAGATGCGCGCGGGCCTCCTCTCGCTTGCGATCCTTGTCGGCCGCGAAGAAGGCCGCGATGGCCGCGTCGCCTATCTGGCGGACGAACTCCAGCGCGCGTTCCGAGTCCTCGAGCTTCTTCGCCTTAGCTGGCGGTGGCATCTCGTCGCCCGCCGAGAGGATCTGTCGGCGCGCGCGGCTCGCGGATTCGATCGAGTCGCGGAGTTTGCCCTCGAGAAGCCCGAGCGCGCCTGAGGGCGCCCAGTGGAAGGCCGCGATCTGATTGCGCGTCAGCCCGACGAGCGAGTCGCCGCAACGGAAGGAGTGATCGAGGAAGGTGAAGGGATGATCCTTCGCGAGCGTGGCGAGCCAGAGGGAGAGCTTGGCGAGATCCACAGCCATCGGGTTCCGGTCTACGCCGTAGAGACAGCGCTGGGCGATGATACGGCTTGCGAAGAGGAACTCGGTCTCGTCGGGTGGGATGCTCGGCTTGTACCCATGCGCGGCCCAAGCCTTGACCAACTCGTCCGCGAGCTGTCTGCAGGCCTCGACGAGAAACGCGCCGCTCCCCATCGCCGGATCGCAGACCTTGAGGCCGAGAATATCCTCGGGTGTCGGTTTCTCGCCGAGCTGTTTCAGGATCGGCTCAAGGGTCGTCCTGACGATCGGCTCGGTCAGGGTTCGCGGCGTGTAGTGCGAACCACTTTTCCTACGCTCGTCGGTCGGCATGAGCGTGACGCTTCCCGTGGGCAACGGCTGTGGCGTCGCGTTCCGTGCGATCCTTCGATCGAGCGCGGCGAGAAGTTCGTCCGCCGTCTTCGCGGCCTTCACCTCTCCGGCCATGCCCGCCGGCATCTTGTAGTCGGTCTTCTCCTTCAACCACTCGCCGCGTTTCCCGGCCGCGATGCAGAGCAGTTCCTCGACGCCGATCGGCACCGGCGCGCCGTGCGCCTTGTTCGGCTTCATGGCCACGGTCAGGCCCTCGGTCACCAGGAGCCGGAAGCCCATCATCGTCTCGTACACACTTCCGATCTGCTCCACGTCGAGTGTGCGGTAGCTGAGGCGCTCGCCGTCGAGCATGATGAGCTTCTCGAGAACGCGGTGGATCACGCCGTCCGAGACGAGCGGCGGCTTCTTCTCGGCGATGGCGCCTTCCAGAAAACGAAATCGCGTCGGCTCGAAGAGGTGTCCGGCGCGCGGCGGAAGATTCAGGTATGGATGCTCGCAGCCTTCGAAGAGAACGCGGAAAAGCGCGAGGAGCTGGGGCCAGGCGCCGAAACGGAAGTCCATGGTGTCGGGATACTGCTCGGCGTCGTTCCGGAGCCGTTCGAAGAGCGTCCGGACCGCGTAGTTGCGGACATACAGGTCACTGCCGGGCATGAGGCCGCGATCCTCCGCGTAGAGGAGAAAAACCAGGCGCATGAGAACCGTCAGGAGTCCGCGGTAGACCTCGTCGGGATCGCGGGCGAGAACCTCCTTGAGAAGTTCCCCATGCGCACGTTCATTGGCGGACTGGAATCCTCGAAGTAGTTCGTACAACGCATCGAGAACCTGCCCCGCAAGTTCGGCTGAGACGCGGCTCTGGTAATCGCGGCTCTTCTTAAGGAGTGCCGGCAGTCGAGCCTCGGTCGGCGCGATGACGAGACGATAGCCCGAGAGAAGCAGTTCGAAGGCCGATAGGATGCGCCGGCCCGCGACCTCGAGCATGTCCGCGATCCGGAATGTCAGCGTGCCCGAGTTCTCGCGCTTCGGTGCGTAGATGAGCCGCACCTGTTCGCCGTTCGATATGAGTCCGACGGCGACGCCGGTCTCGCGAAGCAGTCGTTCGAACCGGCGTGTGTGCGACGCCGACCAGCCCGCCATCGCGGACTCGATGGGCGTGTCGAGATCCATGCCGGCGGGGAGATCCAGGACGAGAAGAATCCACGGATTCTCATCCGTGCCGTCCGGATCGCGAAGGGCAAAGGTTGGTTCGAGTGTCTCGCCGAACTGGCTGAGCGGCACCTTCAGCGAGCCTGGAATCGGGTTCTCGACCGAGGCGCCGGCGAGTAGCTCTCGCGGCCACTCGAGGAAATCCGTCAGGAAGTCAGCAAGATTCGGGATGGACCAAACACTCTTGTCGTCGCGGTCGTCCTCCTTGAGCGCACCGCGGAAACGTTCCTGAAGTTCAGCGACGCTTCGGTTGAGTGGAAGCTGGGCATCGACGAGCGCGGTCGGCGAGACGACGAGGCCGTCGGGCTGGAGGTATCCGATCCACGCCTTGTGATCGAGAATCGCGGGATCGACGGCCATCGCTACGCCTTCACCGGGTAGAGGTAAACGAGTCCGACCGGCTCGATCCGGAAGGAGTTGATGCGGTAGAAGTTGAGGACGCGCGCCGGCTCGCGTTCGAGATCGCCGTCCACGTTCGCGATCCAGCTCTCCCAGTAGCGGCGGTTCGATTCGTACTGGCGGCGCGCTTCCTCGTAGTGGCGTTTCATCTCGTCCGTCAGTTCGAGCGTCGGAGTCGGTGGCGCCGATTTCTTCAGTTCCGCGAGGATGCGCTTCTTCTGCTGTTCGAGAATTTCCCGCATGGCGTTCGCCTCGGCCTGGCCGCGGTCGGTCAGGGCCTTCTCCGCATCCCCTCGAGCGCCTTGACCGCGCTCCTGAAGGTGAGGGAGAAGCTCCTCGATATCGCGGCCGATCGTCGCGAGGAGTTCCGAGCGAACCTGCTCGGTGGCTTCTTTTCTCGTGGATGGCTTGAGCGCGGACTCGAGCAGTTCCATGGTCCGGGCCTCGGCGTCTCGGGCGTAGGGCGAAAGCGGCCCTTTCCGATCCGCCTGCGGGGACCAGCGGGCGGTCACGGAGAGGATCTCCTCGTGGAGTCGGACCGCGCCCGGGCCGTAGAGCGAAAGGCGGCCCAGGAGCACAACGCGAGGAATGTTGTCCTCGCTCTGCGCGAGGCAGGCGCGGGAGAGATCGTTGTGGATGAAACCCTGCGCGAGGAAACGGCCGAGGAGCCGCTGAACCACGCGATGGTTGAGGTGAAGCTGGACCACGTGATCGTCAATGCCACTCGGCGCATCGAAGACGACCGGACGAAGCGGGGCGTTCTTCCTCCACTGGAAATTGCGTTCGATCGTGCCGTTCTCGTCCTCCTTCGGCGGAACGCGGAGCGTATCGAGCGTGACTGCCCATGTGGGATCGCCGCCCTGTCGGGTCTCGAGGTTCGGAAATGTGAATCGGGGCGGTTCGCCTTTCGGCGTCGCCGCGGAACTGAGTGGCTGTCCGCCCTGTAGCTCGAGCGAGCAGGAGATTGCGTCGCGGAGAGATTCCGCGTCGAGCCCGATCCATTTGCGTGCGTCCTCGACTCGGCGGCTTAGCGTCGCAACCTGCTCTCGCAAGGAGTCCTGTCGTTCGCGAACAGCCTCCAGTTCTTCCTCTGTCGCCTCGCGATCCTCCTTATTAAGCGCGGTGCCGTCGATGGCGGCTGTGATCTCGGCGATGCGGTTGTGGCTGATGCCGCCCTTCAGCGTCGATTCAAGGCGCGACTCGAGGACCTCGGCCAGCGAGCCAAGTTCCTCGCGGATCGTTCGGGTTTTTCGCACGAGCGCCTGGAGGACTCGATCCTCGGGGCGCTGGGCGTATACGAAGTAGTGGCAAAAGACTTCGGGAGCGGGCTGGAGCTTGCGGTCGATGCGGCCGTTTCGCTGTTCGAGCCGGCTGGGATTCCAGGGAACGTCGAAATGAAAGAGGTGGTGGCAGTGCGCCTGAAGGTTGAGACCTTCGCGCGCGGCGTCGGTGGCGACGAGGATGCGAACGGGGTGTTCATCCGGCGGCGCGTTGAAGGCGCGCTTAATCTGATCGCGCTTCTTCGGCGGAGTCGGCCCGTGGAAGACCTCGATTCGATGCTCGGCCTGGTCGGTCTCGGCCACGGCATCGCGGAGCATGTTGACGAGGTATCGCTTCGTGTCCTCGTATTCCGTGAAGATGAGAACGCGCGTTGGCTTCCAGGTCGCGCCGGGTTTCGGAGACTTTTCGCCCGGCACGCGAATACCAGCGCACTGGTTCACGCGAATCCATTCGAGAAGATGGAGAACGCGGGCGTCAGGCTGACTGCGAGCCTGCTCGGCGATGGCCGCCATCTTGTCGAGTAGATCCTTCTCGGTCTTTGAGTCGGCCTTCGCTTCGTCGCCGGCGGTCGCGCGGGTGCTCTCCTCGATCTGCCCTTCTTCGATCGAAGCGAAGTCCTCCTCGGAGACGGTCGCGAGGTCATCGTCACCGTCAACAGTGCCGGCGAGCAGGGCCATGCGTCGGGAGTTCATGCGCGTTGAGGACTCACCGCGACCGGCAGGAATCTCGCGCGCCCAGATTTTCTCCATGGTGCGGCGGTGAACCTTGAGTGTTCGGGCGAACGCTTCCACGGAGGAGAGCAGTCGTTGTTGGAGGCCGGAGATGAGGAGCGCGGCCTCGGCCTGCTTCTTCTTCGTGGCGTCCTCCACGCGTTTCTCCCGGGCTTGACGGTATTGGTCGAGGAGGCGTGAGAGTTCAAGCTCGGGCGCGTTATCGGGAAGATTCTTGAGGTCGATCTGCGAGACCTTGCGTTTCGGAAATCCGCCGGCGACCTCGCGGACGTCCTCCTTCAGTCGACGAATCATCACATCATTGAGCGTTCCCTTGCCGACCTTGACGCCGGGCGCGAAGCGCTTGTCGTCGAGAATGTTGAGAAGCGAGCTGAAGCTGTTGGAGTGGCCGTTGTGAGGGGTGGCCGAGAGGAAGAGGCGGTGCTCGAAGCGCGGCGCGATATCGCGGACCGCGCGCGTGATGCGTGTGTCGATGGCGAACTTGGCGCCGCTTGATGGCGCGGCGTGATGGGCTTCGTCCAGGATGAGGAGCGCGCCCGGACGGAAGTTGTCGAGCCAGTCGCGCAAGGGGGCGGCATAGGCCTCGTCGATTAGAAGACGCTGGGAAACGAGGAAGCGCGGGAAGGTCGTCCAGGGATTGACGCCGTAGCCGCGCTCCTGGCGGACGCGCTCAATGTAGTCGCGGTCGAGGATCTCAAACGTGAGACCGAAGCGGGCCTCGAGTTCGTCGCGCCATTGAGTGAGCATGGAAGGCGGACAGGCGACGACGATCTCACGCACACGCCGGCGGAGAAGCAATTCGCTCGCGATGAGCCCGGCTTCGATCGTTTTGCCGAGGCCGACATCGTCGGCGATGAAGAGGTTTACGCGTGGAAGGAGGAGGGCTTTTCGGAGGGGCTCGAGTTGGTACGCGTCGATGCGGATTCCTGCGCGGAAAGGCGCTTGGAAGAGGTTGGCCCGGGTCGCGGTGACGCAGTTCCAACGGAGCGTCTTGACGTACGCACTGAACTGACGCGGCGGATCGAAGCCGCGCTGACCGATCGTCTTCCAGACGCTCTCGTCGAGAATCTCGGCGTCGCGTTCGAGTTCCCAGACGATCTCGAGCGGCTGGCCCTGGGCGTCGTCGTCAAGGCAGGCCGCGCGGACAGTAGGACTGCCAGCTAGCGACTCGACCAGCCAAGTGCGGGCGCGGACGCGGATGATCTCGCCGGGGGCGGGGAGGCGAGATGTAACCGCCGGACTCATGTTCCTGGGACTGCTGCCGCCTTGGGCGTCATGCGATTCCTCCAGCGGACGGAATACTCATCTCTTCTTTCTCCGCTTCTCGCCGCGGAGCGTGGCGGGCTTGTCGTTCTTGACCCACGCGTCGATGGCGGATTTGTGATAGCGCCAATGGCGGCCGATCTTACGGCCGGGGATTTTGCCGTCGCGGGAGTAATGGTAGAGCGAGGACTTGGAGACTCGGACGTATTCCGCGAGTTCGGGCAGAGTCAGAATCTCGGGAAAGTGCCGCGGCGCGGATTCATTTCGAGCTGACGGCATATTGCTTCCTCCCGACCAAAACGTATGGGAATTTAGCAGTTATTGTCAAGAAAAGGGTTGAGGATCGGAGGAGAAGATTGTGCGAGGCGACAGCGATTCCTCCAGATGAGCACACAGAAGGGAATGGCGCGGTGTGCTTGGTATCGCCGAAGCGGAAGCGGCCGCGGAGAAAGCGGATCTCGGAGAAGAATCTCCGATTGATCTAGAGCAATGTTCGTATCCTAACTACACATGACAGCCACGATATCGTCATGTAAAGTGCAGTTGTCTTGAAAGAAAAGTCTCGTTGGGAGGCTCGTCATCATGGACCCAAAGAAGTGCCCAATATGCGGCAAAAACCCGGACGATTACACCGAACATTCCGAATCAGAACAGGATCTCTATTGTAGCTGCAACGTCCTTTATTGCCCCACTTGCGATCAGCCCGTCGATTGGTTCGGAGAGTCCCCCGAATGCAATCCTTGTGAGCATGTCATAGCCTGGGGCACTATTGGTAGTGAGGAGATCGTTTGGGAAGACGCGAAACTCGAACGCCTATTCGATAAGTTCCTTTCATCGCACGAAGACGATTATCTAAATTGTGAAGAAGCGCTCGAGGCTTACGCCGAAAAGAAACACCTCGACTTTCAAAAACACGATAACGACGACCAAGGTTCCTTTATAGTATTCAGGTCGCCAACCCACAAATAGACATCACGGATCTGATCCATCTCTCAATCACCACTCTTTGCTCGCTCCCCCCCTACCCCCTCATCGCCTTCCGGCACTCGCCAAGGAACTCCTGCGCCGCAGCGCTCAGGTAGCGGCCCTTCATCGTGTAGACGCCCACCGTGCGGCTCGGAAGGATCGACTCGGGGATCGGGCGGGCCGCCAGGCCGGGCGTGTTCCCCGATTCGAACCCCTCGTCCGCGATCGCCACGCCCCAGCCCTGCGCCACGTATCGGCTCCGCGCCTCCGCGCCCATCAACTCGATCGAGACCTTCAGCCGGCCACCCTTCGCGTGCCGCCCCAGCCGCTCCCTCACCACCCGCGCCATCCGGCTGTCATGCTCGGACAGAACGATCTCCTGCGCGGCCAGCGCCTGCGGCGTCAGCTTCCTCATCGAGAGGAGCGGATGGCTCCGCGGCGCGACGAGGAGCTGGCGCCGCCGCGAGAGCGGCAGGAACTCGTGCCCCGGCTCCGATGTCCGCTCGTGCGAGAAGACCAGCTCCACCTCGCCCTTCGAGAGCATCTCCGCCAGCTCCCTCCCGCCCTTGCTCCGGACCCGGATCTCGAGCTTCGGGTGCTTCTTCTTCAGGCGCGCCAGGATCAGCGGCAGTTCCGAGTAGGCGAGCGACAACTTCGTCCCGATGAGGAGCGGCCCCGCCACCTCCCCGGCCGCCCGCGCGTCCTCCGCCTTCCGCCCCAGCGACTCCACCAGGCCCAGGATCGCCCGCGCTTCGGCAAGCGCCTCCCGCCCGAAGTCCGTCAACCGCCGCCGGTCCTCCGGGTGGAAGAGCGGCCGGCCCAGGATCCGCTCGAGCTGGCGGATCCCCCGCGAGACCGCCGGCTGGCTCCGCGCGATCCGGTCCCCCGGCGTGAAGGAGCCGCCCTCCGCAACCGCCAAGAAGTAGCGGAGCTGCTGGAGCGTGACGTTCGCGACGATCTCTGATGCGTTCATTGCATCTCGATCTATATCACTATGCATTGGCATTATCAAGGAGGACATGCCATATAGAGGGCAGGAGGCATTCATGAGAAACAAGCTTGGGCCGGTTATCGGGGATTGGAGCGGGACGGGCCCGCCCTCATCCCGAGAGAATCGGCGAAACGGATTCGCGATATCATTGAGAAGGAGCATTCAAGGGGTTTATGGGAGATAGATACCTGACTGTCGAAGAATCGATGGCCATTAACGACGTTTACGGGAAATTCTACGTTCAGGGCACGGTCAGCCTGGGGATCGGCGGTCGGGGCAAGCACCGTTGGTCGGCGCTCGAGGCGCTCTCCAAGAGTATTCACCTGGTCCCGAACCGTGAAGCCTTCCACCGGTGGATGGAGGATTCGGGGCTCACGGAGAAGGAGATCGACGAGTATTTCGCCTCGGCGAAAGTCATGGACGACACCTGGCTTGAGTCGTCCATGAGTCGCCCTCGATAGCCGCCGCGGCAGGGAATCGATCATCGCCATGACGGTCTCCCCTCTCGCGGTCGCCACGAATATCGAGGGTCTCGTGCACCGGGTCCGGGATCACCGGGTCATGCTCGATGCCGACCTCGCCCGCCTATACGGTGTTGCCACCAAAGTCCTCAACCAGGCCGTGAGGCGCAATGCCTCGCGCTTCCCGGAGGATTTCATGTTCCGGCTGACGGTGGAGGAGATGCTATCTCTAAGGTCACAAATTGTGACCCTAAAGACCGGACGCGGAGAGCACAGTAAATATCTCCCTCTCGCCTTCACGGAACAGGGTATCGCCATGCTCTCGAGCGTCTTGAAGAGCGGACGGGCCATCGCCGTCAACATCGCAATCATGAGGACCTTCGTCAGGATTCGCGGACTGCAGGGCCTTCATCGCGATGTGAAACAGAAGCTCGATGAACTGGAAAGGCGGGTAGGCGCGCACGACCGGCATATCCGCGCCATCTTCGAGGCCCTGAACCGCCTCGTCGAGTCACCACCCCCGCCCAGGAAGAGAATCGGCTTCTGAGGGATGACGGCGCCGACCGAGGCCGCGATGCCTGCCCCAAGTTCCAAGTCGAAGCGTTGCGAGCACGTAGACCGGGTGCGTCTCCCCTGCATAGTCATCGCAATCTCTCGCCGCCGAAGCCCCCTTGACAACCTCCGGTATGTGTAGTATATACTACACACTATGGCCAGAAGAATAGCGAAGGGGAAGAGGTCAGAAGGAGCCGCCGGGAAGAGCGCCAGGCGCGAAAAAGCTCTCGTCGTCGAGGGGTTCGGCCCGTACCTGCGCGCCTGCCGCGAGCGGCGCTTCAAGGAGGACCCTTCCTTCTCGGTGCGCGGTCTCGCGGCCCGGATCGGCGTCGAACCCTCCTACCTCAGCAAGGTCGAGCGCGGCATCGAGGCTCCCCCGTCCGAGGAGCGGCTGGCCCAGCTGGCCGCGGCGCTCGGGGAGGACGGGGACACCTTCCTCGCCCTCGCCGGGCGCGTCTCCTCCGACCTCCGCCGGGTCATCCTGCGCCGCCCCGCCCTCTTCGCGAAGCTCATCCGGGAACTGAAGGACCTGCCCGACCACGCGCTGCTCCGCATCGCGCGCGAGGTCCGGGACGGAAACTGGTAAAGACAAGGAGACGGACAATGATCGAACTGCTCGGTGATTCGCTGGAATTCTCGTTCGCGGACGTCCACCCGGAGGCGCGGCTCAGCCTCTCCTTCCAGAGGACCCTGCGGATCCCGGATGACGACAAGACCTATCCCCTGCCCCCGGGCCTCGGGCGCTTTCCCCTCCGCCACGTCGATGACTTCGCGGCGAAGGTCCCGTCCCCCTGGCGCGAGCGCGGCGGCGTGATGCTCCCGATGTATCAATCCGAGGCGCTCTGGATCTCCTTCATGGGAAACCACGTCGATGACCGCGACACGGCCTACCCGTTCGCCGTCAAGATCGCCGCCGGCAAGATCTGCGCCGTCACGGGCGACGAGTGGCAGGATCGCATCCACCGGAAGCCCCAGGATTACGTCGTCATCCCCGAGCAACCCTGGCTCGACGGCTTCTGCGTCGAGAAGGGCTTCATCCGGCAGTTCGTCGCCATGCCCCTCGGCCAGGGGTTCACCGCGGAGGAACAGCTCGTCGATCGCGAACTCGTCGGCGGCATCCAGGTCATCGCCTACCCTATGAAGGCCGAGGTCTTCGAGCGGCGATTCCCCAAGGTGTCTCACGATTTTGGCCCGGAGGTCAATTACTGCTGCATGTCCGCGGCGCCCTCCCCCAAGGCCTCCGCGCCCGACATGGGCCTCGCCCCCGGCGGGCGCATGCGCCAGGAGATCTACCGGGATCCCTTCAAGCTCAGCGACTGGGACACCAAGCATGCGAGCCGCTGCTTCATTCATATCGCCAACAGCGAGATGTGGCGGTCCATCACCGGCTCGGCGCCGCCGACCGAGCCGCCCTCCGCCGAGGCCTACAGTCGGGCCGGGCTCCCGTGGTTCGATTGCTACTCGGAGTCCCCCGCCCTCGAGGGATCCGACCGATTGAAGAAGCTGGACTCGATCGCGATGACCGGGAAGAAGAAGCGAAAGGCTCTCACGGGCAACGAGACCGTCAAGCCGGAGAAGATCGTCGTCGTGCAGGCAAAGAAGAAGTCGTCGAACGTCGTGAGGGACGGTGTCTTCTGAAGAGAGACGAGGCACTCCCGACCCTCACCGTTCTCTCCCTGAACCTGCACACCTGGCAGGAGCCGGACCAGCGGGCGAAGTTCGATCGCATCGCGGACTTCATCGCCGAGCGCGGCGTCGACCTCGCCTGCTTCCAGGAGTGCGCCCAGCACCGCGCGGCGGCCTTCGTCCGGGGAGGCGGGCCGATCCGCGCCGACAACGCCGCCCATCTCATCCGGAAGCGGCTGAGGCGGCACGGCCTGTCATACTCGCTTGCGTGGGACTGGTCCCACTACGGGTGGAACGAGTGGGAGGAGGGCGTCGCGATCCTGGCGCGAGGCCGCATGATCGAATCCGGATCGCGGTGGATCTCGCGAAGCCGGTCGAGAAGCGACACCTCCGCGTCGCGCAAGGTCGTGCGGGCCCGCGTCGCGATACCCGGCTTCGAGCCGATCGACGTCTGCTCCGTGCATGCGAGCTGGGAGAGCGCCGGTCTCCTCGACCAGGTCGAGGCGCTCGAGAGGTGGTCAGCCAGGTTCCCTGCCGGCGCAGAGTGTCTCATCATGGCCGGCGACTTCAACGACGAGCCCACGGGCCGCGGCTACGCCGCGATGAGGTCCCACGGCTTTGCCGACGCCTTCGCGGAGGCGCCTCCGCGCCGCGCGCCGATCCTGACGACGACCTGGGGCACGCGGATCGACTACATCTTCCATCGCGGTCGAGCCAACGGCGGCCTCGCATCCGGGCTCAGGGCCGTCAGAACCCGCGTCGTCTTCGACGGGCGGAACGAACCGGTCGTCTCCGATCACTTCGGCGTGCTGGCGGTTCTTCGGACTGCAGCTAGTGCACCGTGAACTCCGAACCTCCGCCCGCTTGACAAGGAAGGGATTTGTGGCGACTCATGACATTCTGTTATTGTCATATAACTCACGTAAATAGCGATATTTATAACATTTTCCGATGATTGACATGCTTATCTGCTTAGCTTACAATTTCGATATGGTTGCATCGGCCGAGGTGAGGAAGTTCCTGGCGAAAGCGGGGAGAAAGGGCGGCGCGTCGAGAGCTCGCCGGCTCGAATCCAACGCGCGATGCGCGCAGGCAAGGCATGCGGCGATCGCGAGGTGGATGAAGAAACGCTTCGGGTCGGGGTCCGCCGAGGAAATGGGGCTTCCGGGGTGGGAGATATTCGACGCCGGGATGAAAGACCTGGTCGAGGGGAAGACATCCGGCGTCAGCGCCCTCGCGGTCGCCGAGGTCAGGCCCCGGCTGAGATTCCTGGGCGTCCCCGTTCCCTCCGTGGCCGACAGCATCGTCAACGCACGGGAAAAACTCTACCGCGCGGTGGAGGATCGCGAGGGTGATATGGCTCACGCGCGATTCGCCGCCATTCTCGAGCGACTGGACGGTCTCTGTGACGCGTTGGCGTCGCGGGCGAAGGCTCACCGGTTGCCGGCTCACCTCGCGAGAGCGTGGCATCGATGAGCCGTCAGCGGATCACGAAGATGCTGGTCCATGAGTTCATGGCGGAAGTCTCGAAGGTCGTCCATCGACCGACACGACTCTACCTGGCAGGCGGATCGACGGCCGTGCTCCTGGGATTCCGCGAGGGCACAATCGACATCGACATTGCGGGAGAGATGGACGAGATCTTCTCGGCGATCCCTGGAATCAAGGCCCGGCTCGACATCAACATCGAGCTGGCAAAACCGACGGATTTCGTCCCGAGCCTGGCGGGCGAAACGGAGCGGCACCTCTTCATCGCCACGTGCGGGAAGGCGACATTCATGCACTTCGACCCGTACGGCCAGGCGTTCGCCAAGATCGTTCGAGGGCACGAGACGGATATCTCGGACGCACGGAACTTGATTCGGGAAGGGCTGGTCACGCCCGCCAAGCTCCTCGAACTCGTGCGGGAAGTCACCGACGGGCACTTTGCACGGTATCCGCGCCTCAACCGCGAATCGGTGGAATTGGCGGTTTCCAGCTTCGCCAGGACGAGGATCTAGGACGGGATTGGATTCCATCCGAAGCTGTCTTCAAGGCCACCCATGCGTCACCAAATCGATGCAGCGTAGAGCGCGCCATTCAAACTCTTGAAGTTAAAAGAGAAAGCGGACCCCTTTCGGGATCCGCTTTCTCTTGCGGGGGAAGGATTTGAACCTCCGACCTTTGGGTTATGAGATTTGGCCGAGGCGCTAAGCGCTACAAAGCCCCCCAATCAATTCCAGGAAAATCAGCCACCCGCCAAAATGTCATTGGACCTTTTTGTAGGGTCTGCGGGTGAGTTTTCGGTAGGTTTTCGGTAGGTTAACAGCCCCGAAAATAGATGACCCATAGCGTTCTCGTGCAATGCTCTCGTCTTGGGCTGTGCCCGAGAAAGGAGACAGGCAAATGGAGAAAACGCGGAACGAGGCAATATCTAACGGAGAAACAATTGATCCGTCATGGGCCATCAGCGAACTAGTTGAGGATTTCCTGATCCGATGCCGGATCCGTGGGTATGCATCAACGACAATCAAGCTATACGAAGATGACCTCGGCGCCTTTTGCCGGTTCCTGGCGCCGCTTGGGGTGGAGCAGGTCGGCAAGATTCGGCATATCCACATTGAAGATTTCCTGGGCGCCGCGCGAGGGCGCGGTTGCTCTGCCCATACGGTGCAGAGACTGTATCGAGGGCTGAGGAGTTTCATGCACGATTTATCTCGACGATATGAGGAATTCAATTCGCCAATTGAGAAGATAGCACCACCCAAAGTGCCGCTTCTCCGGCCAAAGGCACTCACGCTCGAGCAGATACAGCAGCTTATCGCCATATGCAATTCCGCGGGACGCGGCAGCGGGCGTAGAGGGGCGACGGCCCGCCGTGACGGATTCTTCATCAGGTTCCTCTTCGATTCCGGGCTGCGAGTTTCGGAAGCTCTTAGCATCCGGCTTGACGACATCGACATGAGGCAAGGGACGGTCCTAATCCGCAAGGGCAAGGGAGACCGCCCCAGAGCACTCATGATTGGACTGCATACGCTTCTTGAAATGCGGCGGTATCTTCGGTCGATACGTGAAGGTGCAACCTTTCTCTTTCCGAGTCGAAGGAATCGCGACCGAGGAATGGATTCAAAATACCTTCGCAAACGTCTGCGAGAGCTTGGAAAGCGAGCAGGCTTTCACGTCACTCCCCACAGGCTACGCCACTCCTGCGCAAGGCAAATGTGCCTCGACGGCGCATCCATCCAGACGATTCAGGCTCGACTGGGACATACTACGCCGCAGATGTCGCTCCACTACGCCAAGCTATTCAGCATGGATACACTTGAGCAAGGGAGGAAATATAGCCCAGGAGATCGCTTATGATGAGATTGATAAGCGGACTCCTGCTAGGGTCGAAGCGCGACAGAATTCGAACCATATATCTGGCGCCCATCGTCAGCGTAAGAACAGCATTTACACTGGCCCGAGAATACGGGCGGATCGCGGTCGCGTAAAGGGTTTGAATTCTGATCTCGTCGGGTCGGAGAATTGGGAAAGGATGGGAAAGAAATGCCGCCAATTCCCGCATCACGCGCACAACGGGTCCAACTTGTCGGCCATCTCCGTGATGCGGTCAGAGCAAACACGCGCACTCTCTTGGCGCGAGTTGTGATCTTACTCAGTCGGGCTAGCATATGAAGGTGCTCCTGCCTTTCAATCGGAGTTCCGTGAATCGACGCGATGCTGTGAGCGGCAACGGATGGCGACGGCAAGGCCGGCCAGCGGCACTGTAAGGACCAGAGATAAGGCCAGAATGCTAGGAAGTAGCTCCGCAATCGCTGAGAAGGACGCGAGAAGAATCGCGTAAGCGATGCCAGGATTCTCGATGGGTGCCACACAACATTTTGCAAGAATACGGAGGGGGTTCGGCACAGCTGACGATGAGCCGAGACTGACATGGAGGATGTCTCGGTAATCATGATCCGAAAAAGCTACGGCATAGGCGGCTGGGCCTACGGTTAAAGCTAAGATTACAGCCGTGCGCTCCAGGCAACCCGTCGTGATGGCAATGGCCAGCGCAATCCCAGTTACGAAGTGCCCCCCAGCGTCAAGCCAAGTGCCCACGGGGCTATCGGAGGCGGTCCATCTTGCAACCATTCCGTCAGCGAGGTCGAAGACCCAAAGGGCTAAAAGACATATGCCGGCGAGGAGGGTACTATAGCGATAGATGGCGGCACTGGCTACGCCGAACAAGGCAAAGGAGAGTGT
>CAZWVM010000009.1:0-35437 GCA_964637705.1 uncultured bacterium | reverse complement strand
GAAGATGAGCTTGTTGAGGTCCGTCGGTTCCTGCATGCGGTCCGCGCGAACGACCTTCGCGTTGTTGAGCGACGCCAGGGCCGTGAGCCCACCGCCGGACAGGAGCAACTCCTTCACCGTCACGGGCCGGTCGGCCGGGAAGGAGTAGGCGCCGGGCTTGGTCACCTCGCCCATCACCATGATTTCCTTCGTCTGGGGTCCCGAGGCCGTCGCGGCGGATTTCTCCGGCACGAAGATGTTGTCCCCGGCCCTCAGGTCGATGTTCTGCCTCACGTCGGCCCGGTAGAGAAGGGCCTCCAGGTCGATCTTCAGTACGTCGCCGGTCGAACGCATGACCGTCACGCCCTTCATGTCGACCTCCGCGAGGTTGATGCCGGCGGCGGTGAGGAGCTCCAGGAGCTTCATCGGCCCCCTCAGGGGATAGATGCCCGGCCTCCCGATCTTCCCGAGGACCAGCACCTGCCGGGAATGGAATTCCTTGATGGATACGGTGATCTGCGGGGAACGGATGAACTCGCGCAACCGCTCGGAGAGCTCCGCCGAGAGCTCGGCCGGCGTCAGGCCCGCGGCCACCACCTCGCCGGCCAGGGGAAACGCGATCCGCCCGTCGAAACGCACCGTCAGGGTGCGGTTCAGGTCCGGGCTCTGCCACACGGATATCTCGATGACGTCCGAGGCGCCGATGCGGTAGATCTCGTCCTCGCGCTCCGAACCCCAGACCGTGCCGGGAGCGACCGGAGAGGATGACGGCGTGTAACTGACGCCCGGCATCCGGATCTCCTCGGCCGCCAACGGCATCACGCCGCCGATCCCGGCGACGATCATGACCACCGCCAGGAGCACCGCCGCGGCGGTCCTCTGCCCCCACGTACGCACGTTTCGAGTCGCCTGATCAGTCACGGTCATCTCCACCTTTCATCATGGCTTTATTCGTTCTCCCGTTGCCCCCCGTCCCTCCTCGTAGCATCGGCACGTCGACGGCGCGACAAAAGCACGATTTACGAATCATCGATCTCTTCCTTGGGAAACCTCTTCGTCCCGCCCCGGGGCATCTCCAGGCGTGTCATCGGGCGGGTCGACTCTCGGCTCGGCGGCATCCTCGCCGCCGGTCTCCCTTGGCCTCGGCCGGCTATCCCGGTCAGGACCAGTATAGCGGGTCGGGGCCGAAAGTGTCGAGGCCGGCATGGAACCCAGCGTTTCGGCGGGTTCGGGGCGGATGTCCGGAACAACAGGCTCCGCGGACGCCGCGGCGGGATCTCCCGGCGGAAGGGCCTCGATGCCCGGCCGCGACAACGACTCGGTCCCACCCAGCCGGCCCGATGATCCGAGGGACCAGGAGACATCACGAAGCGTGGTGTCGATGCGATCATCGACGGGTCGGCGCACATGGAAGGAAGTCGAGAGTTCGCGCTCCGCCTCCGGAGAAAGCGGTACCTCCCGCAGGTGGGGCGTGGAGCGCCCCGGGTAGGTCATGCCGGCATCCATTCGCGCCAGCGTTTCGAGATCGCCCCGGCGCGCCAGCGGTTTCTCGCGGGCGAGATCGAGGCCCCGATATTGCCTCACCGATTCGGCCTCCAGAACCGCCGTGTCCTCGTCGTCCTCGCGAGGGGGAGGAGGAGGTGTAGCTTCCGCTCCGAAGTAGGCTCCCGCGGCCGCGGTCATGGCGACCAGCAGAAAGACACCCGCCCCCCCCATGAGATAGAAGAGCCATCTCTTCTTCTTCTTTTCGGGGTTCTTCGGGCCGGATTCATCGGACTCGGACGGCCGGCCGCGCGCGTCGGACCGCGCGTTCTTCTCACTGCGGCCGCCGGAAGAATCCTTCGTCGCCATGCTTCACCTTGATGCGCGGCCTCGCCCGGCCTCGCCCGTATTCCGGAACCGCCCTCCGAAGGAAAGGTGCTATCCCGCCGCCTCCGGGATCGCCTCCGCGTCGTCCAGGCGAACGCCCAAGACGCGAGAGATCCCCTTCTCGGACTGCGAGACGCCGTATAGCGTGTCGGCCGCCTCCATCGTCCGCTTGTTGTGCGTGATGATGATGAACTGGGATCTCTGGGCGAACTCCCGCAGAAGTTGCACGTATTTCCCTACGTTCGCCTCGTCCAAGGGCGCATCCAGCTCGTCGAGCACCGCAAACGGCGAGGGACGGACGAGAAAGACGGAGAAGAGGAGCGCCACGGCGGTCAGGGCCTTTTCGCCGCCGGAGAGAAGCGAAATGGTCTGCAACTTCTTCCCCGGGGGCATCGCGAGGATGTCCACGCCCGACTCGAGGGGGCGCGCGGGGTCCAGGAGCACCAGTTCCGCGGTTCCCTGCACGTCGGTTCGACCGCCGAAGAGCCGGTTGAAGAGCAGCGTGAAGTTCGTGTTCACGGCCGTGAAGGTTTCCATGAAGAGCGTCTCGGTCTGGCGATCGATGTCGGCGACGACCTCGGAAAGTCCCGACTCGGCCCGTGCGAGATCCTCGCGCTGGGCGTGGTAGAAGGCGAGCCGCTTCACGACATCCTCGAGTTCCGCCGCGGCCTCCCAGTTCACGCCGCCCATCCGGTCGAGCATCTCGCGCAGTTCCGCGAGTCGCGCGGCGACGTCGCCGAGAACGAGCGCCTGGCCGTCGGGACCGAGCGGCACCCGGGAGAGATCGGCCTCGCCATACTTCTCGCGCACACGGTCCGCCACGAGCGTGCGCTCGCCGGCGAGTCGCACGGCCTCGACCTCGTGCTCGTGCAGGTCGCCCATCGCTTCCTCGCGGGACTTCTGCAGGGCCGCGTGCATCCGCTCGACCGCCGCGACCCCGTGCTCGAACTCCCGGCAACGTGTCTCGTGACCGTTGAAATCGGCCCGGCGCTCCTCGAGCTCGGACGCCAGGCGCCCCACGCCGCGAAGGAGTTCCTCCACGACATTGGTGAGCTTCTCGTGGCGAAGACGGACCTCGGCCAGCATTTCTTCCTGCCTCGACAGGGACTGCCGGGATTCCTCGGCCCACGCGCGCAGGCGTTCCGCCTCCGCGCGCCGCGCCTCGAGCCGCTCGGCCGCGCTCGTCAACTCGCGGTCGATCCCGGCGAGCACGGTCGACTGGCGCTCGGCTTCCGCCTCCAGGCCGCGCAGAAGCTCGACGGAGGCCTCGTGGCGGGTCCGCGCATCGACAAGCCCGACCTGCAGTTCCGTCAGGCGCAGGTCGCCCGCGACGATCCGGTCGAGCGTGCCGGCGATTCCGGACTCGAGCCGCTCGATCTCCGATCCGCCGTCATCCTCGAGCCCGCGCCAACGCTCGTTCATTCCCTCGAGCCGCGCCTGGAGTTCGGAAACGCGCGCGGCGACCGCCTGGCGATCCTTCTCGAGAGACACGCGGTCCCGCTCGAGGGACTGCCGCCCGTCCTTCAGACCCTCCAGCCTCGACTCGATCTCGTCGAGCACAAACCGGATGCGCGCCAGGTCCTCTTCGAATCGCTCGCGGCTCGACGCCACGTCATCACGATTCGACAAGGGAAGCCGTCGAACGGCACCCGAGGGATGGAAGACATCCCCGGAACGCGTCACGATCCTCTCGCACTCGTCGATCGAGGCGAGCATCGAGGCGGCCTCGGCGTCATCGGCGACCAGGTACCAGCCGGCGAGCCATGAGGCCACGGACGGGTGAGCGTCGGGAGCGAGACATGAGCGCAGAGGAATGAGACCCGCCCGCGGTATCCAGCTCTCGACGCCGCCCGGGGCGACTCCGAAGACCGTGCGCCCCGTGAGCGAGCGGGCCGCGTCGAGGGCCGATCCCGCCCCGGTTTCGCCTTCGACCGCGACGCCGCCCAGGGCCTCGCCCAGGGCACCCGCCAGGGCGGCGGCATATTCCGGAGCGCCGAGGGGCAGTTCGGAAACCGGGCGCAGGCGGCACGAAAGCCCTTCCGATGCCCTCGAGATCTCTTCCGAAGTGGCGCGAGCCCGCGCCACGGCAGCGCTCAATCGGGCCGCAATCTCCGCATGGGACCGGTCCTGAACCCGTTGCTCGGCCGCCAAGGCCTCGATCTCGCGTGTCAGTCCTTCGATATTGAAAATGCAGGAGTTAAGACCCTTCTCGATCTCCAGGTTCTCCGCGATCGCCGTTCCCAGCTCGGCCGCCGCATCTCGGCGCGCCGGACCCAGGATCTCGCGCTCACGGCGCACCCCGTCGCGATGGGCACGCGCCCGGTCGAGCCGGTCCTCGAGGTCCGCCACGGCGCGTCGCTCGAACGTCAACTCGGATTCCGCCCGGGCGATATTCTCGGTGAGTTCCGAAAGGGCGTTCCGGTCGGAAGCGACCGCTGAGCGAGCCTCGTCGAAGGCTCCCCGAAGGGATTGGCGTGCCACGTCCGCCTCGGCGCGCGCACTCGTGAGCGTCTCCACGGAGGCTGCGAACCCGGCCGCGGCGCCCTCGGCTTCGACCCCGCTCCGCTCCGCCTCCCCGATGCGGCGCGCAAGATTCTCCACCTCGTGGGAAATCCGCCGTATCGCGTTTTCGTCGTCGGCCTGCCGCGCCTTCACCTCGCGCAGCTGTGATTCCGCGGCGGAATAGGCCTTCTCGGTCTCCCCCAGTCGGCGGCCGCTCTCGCGCAACTCCGACCGGCCGTCCTCGAGCTCCTTCTTGCGCCTTTCGATGTCCAGGGACGTCGATGAGATTTCCGCCTCGAGCTCGATCAGGTGCTTCTGGACCTCGGATTGCGTCGCGCTCAGTTCCGTCACGCGACACTCGAGGTCGGCCATCTGGAGCGAAGCGTGGGCCAGGTCCGTCTCCTTCAACTCCGCCTGGATCTCGCGATACCGCTCGGCCTTCTTCGACTGGCGTCTCAGCGACTGCTCCTGGCGCTCCATCTCGGCGAGAAGGTCATCGACGCGCTGCAGTCCCTCGCGCGTGTTTTCGAGCCGCCTGAGGGCCTCGGCGCGGCGGGAACGGTATTTCGCGATGCCCGCCGCCTCCTCGATGAGATGTCTCCTCTCCTCCGGCCGCGCCATCACGATCTCGTCGATCTTGCCCTGCTCGATGATCGAGTGGGCACGGCGGCCGATGCCGGAGTCCATCAGGAGGTCGTACACGTCGCGCAGGCGGCATTCCTGCTTGTTCAGGAGATAGCTGGACTGGCCGTCCCGGAAGAGCCGGCGGCCGATCGAGACCTCCGAGAATTCGAGGGGAAAGAGCTTGTGAGAGTTGTCGAAGGTGAGGACCACTTCCGCGAACTGCATCGGTTTGCGCGTCGCCGTCCCGGCGAAGATCAGGTCGTCCATCTTCTCACCGCGCAGCGACTTCGCGGACTGCTCGCCCAGAACCCAGCGGACCGCATCGCTGACGTTGGACTTGCCGCATCCGTTGGATCCCACGATGGCGGTGATGCCGTCGGGAAATTCAAGGACAGTCCTGTCGGGGAAGGATTTGAAACCGCAGATCTCGATTCGCTTCAGTACCACGTTGCACTCCTGCGTAGCTCGCTGTGATCGCTGCTGCATCCAGCTATTTCTAACGGTTTCAAACCTGCACGTCAAGGTTCTTAATCGTCCAAGAACCTCGTTTTCGTTATCGACTCCTAAACTGACCTTCTTTAAGCAAAATTCATGATCGTGCGAGTCACGGTCGAACCGGGATCGATGGATTCAACGAGATCCAGGAGCATACCGGGCGAGAATCCACCGGGCTCATGCCTCAGCGTCAGTTCGACGGCGCCTTCCGCGCAGGTGATCGCGCTCACGTAATCGCCCGGCCGGACCGCGACCGGCCCCTTCGCGCTCTTCCTCGTTACCGCGCGCCCCAGTTCCTCTTCCAGGCGCACAGCGAAGCCGTCGGGATCGGCCGGCACGATGCGGTATCGGGTCGAGATCACCTCGGGAAAACCCTTGCGGCCCCCTTCGCTCGGCCGCGCATCGAGGATGCGTATGCCGGGAGGCAGGACGGCGTTGAGTCGAGCGGCGAAATCATCCGGAAGCGGCGACGCCAGGTCCATCTCTCCATACTCGCAGAGTGAATCGAGACCGAGCGGCGAGGCGACGCCGAAACGAAGGCGAGGGCGGGGATTGAAACCGGCCGTGTACCGGATGTCAAGTCCCGCCCGGCGCACGGCCCGCTCGAACTGCAACACCATGTCGAGGTGCCCGACGAGGGAGGAGGCGCCGGTGCGCACGAAGCGAAAGACCGCTCGGAACGCCCCGTCGCCGCCCCGCCCCGGGGCCACCGGGTCCGGAGGCCGGACCCGGCCCGCGGGCGCGGGGCGCGTGCCCGTGCAGGGCATGCCGCAATTGAGGCAGGCGCCGGTCGAGCAGTCCTCGGTCGGCGGAGTGGTCTCGCCCTCCGCGGCGCGCCGCGCGTTTTCCCGCTCGCGACGCAGGAAGGCCGGATCGATGCCCACGTCGAAGGACGTCCAGGGCAGATCCGCGGCGGCGGCGAAACCGCGGCAGGCCTCTTCCTCCAAATCCATCCCCTCCGCCCGGAAGGCCTCCGTCCAGGTTTCAAGGCGGAAATGCTCGCTCCAGGTCTGCAGCACGGCCCCTCCTCTCCAGGCCCGCTCGATCACGTTCGCCAGGCGTGAATCGCCCCGCGCGAGGGCGGCCTCGACAAGCGAAGTACCCAGTCCGTGAACGTCGACCCTGACGCCCCGGGGCGCCCGGCGCCGGAGCATCGTGCTCTTCTCGGCGAGGCTCTCCCGCCGCTCCATGCCGTCCCACTGGAACGGCGTCCAGGGCTTGGGACAGAAGACGGAGACGGAGGCACGGACGGAGGCGCCATGGCGTCGCGCAAGGCGGCCGACCTCCTCGAGCGTCTCCGCGATCGCCGAGGCGTCCTCGAAGGTCTCGTGGGGCAATCCGAGCATGTAGTAGAGCTTCAGGGCGTGCCATCCGTTCGCGAAGGCCGCCTCCGCGCTCTTGATCAAACCCTCGCGCGTGACTCCCTTGTTGACGATGCGATCCATCCGCTCACTCCCCGTCTCCGGCGCCAGGGTGATCCCGGTGCGTCGCCCGCTCGCGGCCGCCAGGGCGACCTGGATGTCGAAGGCATCGACGCGGGTCGAAGGGATGGAGATCGAGACGCGCCGCGGCGCGAAAAGACCGGAAAGGCGTTCCGTCAGGCCGCGAATCGCCGGAGGGTCGCAGCTCGAGAGCGCGACGAGGGAGACCTCGTCGTAGCCGGTGCTGGCGAGGCCCTCGAGGGCATCACGCTCGACGGCTTCCGCGGACCGGGGTCGGGCGGGACGCGTGATGTAGCCGGCCTGGCAGAAGCGGCAGCCGCGCGTGCAGCCCCTCATGATCTCCACCGCGACCCGGTCGTGGACGGTCGAGATGTTCGGCACGACGGGCCGAATCGAACCGCGCGATCCCTCGAAACCGAAGTGGACGCGCCGCACCGCGGGCGCGGGGTCGTGGAAGGAGAGGAACCCGGGCACGCGCGCGAGTCGCCCGAGCCGCGCGGCGCGCCCTCCGCCGCCGAGCATCGACTCCATCAACTCGAGAATCGCCTCGTCGGCCTCGCCGAGGAAGACGCCGTCGAGAAACGGGGCGATCGGCGCGGCCTGGAAGGCCGCGTGCCCGCCGGCGATGACGATCGGATCGCGTTCGCCGCGGTCCGCGGAGCGGACCGGCACGCCGCCGAGATCGAGCATCTCGAGAAGATCCGGGTAGCAGAGCTCGTAGGCGAGGGAGAACCCGACGAGATCGAAGTCCCGGAGCGGACGCGCGGTCTCGAGTCCGCCGAGGAGACCGGCGCCGGCGCGGATCCGCTCCGCCTCGTCGCGCCACGGCGCGAAGACGCGCTCCGCGGCGAAGCGCGGATCGTCGTTCACGACCTCGTAGAGGATCTTCAGCCCGAGGTGGCTCATGCCCACCTCGTAGACATCCGGGAAGCAGAGCGCGAGAGCCGGGCGCAGGCCCGGCTTCGCCACCGCGTTGCGCTCGCCGCCGAGGTACCGCCCGGGTTTCTCGATGCGGCGCAGCGACACGCGCGGGGACACGATCAGAGTCCCAGAACCGTTTCGAGCGCGCGGGCGGCCGCGGCGATCGCCGGTCCCTCGATGTCGCGCAGCGCGGAGGGATCGGGGACGCCGACGGCCGCAAGGGCCAGGGCCTCGAGCAGCCGGGCCGCCGCGTTGCGGTACTGGGGGGAGGGATGGCCGAGAGCGAAGTAGAGCCTCTCGCGGTTGACGAGCGGGATCGACCCGCGCGAGAGACCGCGGATCATGGCGCGGATCTCGAGATCCTCCGGGGCGAGCGTCGCGAAGAGCGGCCGGTCCAGGAGGTGCGCGGTCTCGTGCTCGAATGCCTCCTCCAGGATCCGCGGATCCGTCTCGCGGCGGTGGTCGAGAAAAATCCGGTCGGAGGCCGCGGAGGCGAAGCCGGCACGAGGCTCTCCGGTGAACTCGAAATACTCGGGCAGGTCCAGGTCGCGGATGCGGATCACCTCGATCTCGATCCTCCCGTGCCGGCGGCCCGGCATGGCGAACCGGCGGGGTTCGTCCACGACCCGCGTCTCCCGCTCCCAGCGGCCGGAGATGACGTTGGCGAAGGGCGTTCCCGAAACGGTCCAGCCGATCGGCTCGACGAGAGCGGTCTCCGAGGCGAGGCGGCGGCGGAACTCCCGGATCGAGGGTGCGCGATCCGCGTCCACGCTCCGGTAGTAGCCGGCCACGATCTCAGCGCGCGAGGACGCGGGCTCGAGGGCGGCGCAGGAGGAGAGGAAGGCGGCGCAGAGCAGCAGCGCGGAACGGGCGATGGCGGCGTGGCGATTCATCTCGAGCCCCCGATTATACCTCGCTTTGCCGTTCACTCACATCGTATCTGCGTCCCTCGCTCTTCACTCCTTCTTGATCCTGTCCCCCGGATGTGGGAAACTGACCGCGATGTCACACATCGTCGAATCGGTCCGCCGCGCGGGTGTCGTCGGCGCGGGCGGCGCGGGCTTCCCCACCCACATCAAGCTCTCCTCGCGGGTCGAGTGGGTCATCGGCAACGGCGCCGAGTGCGAACCGCTTCTCAAGGTCGACCAGCAGGCCGCGCGACTCCAAGCCTCCCGGCTCGTCCGGGGGTTGAAGCTGGCCGCCGAGGCCGTGGGCGCCGTGAAGGTCGGGGTGGCCATCAAGTCGAAGCACGTCGAAACGATCGCGGCGGTGCGCGCCGCGGCCGCCGGGACGGGCGTCGAGGTCTACGAACTCCAGGACTACTACCCGGCCGGCGACGAGTTCAACATCGTGTACGAGGTGACCGGCCGGATCATTCCCGAGGGTGGACGCCCCACCGACCGGGGATGCCTCGTCCAGAACATCGTGACGCTCCTGCAGATCGCCGACGCCGTCGAATCGGAGTCGCCCGTCATCGCGCGTCCGGTCACCATCGGCGGAGCGGTCGCCGCGCCGATCACCGTCGACGCGCCGATCGGGACGCCGGCCGAGTTCTGCATCGCGGCGGCGGGCGGGGCGACGGCGGCGGACTGGGTCGTCATCGACGGCGGACCCATGATGGGCAAGTTCGTCGATCCCCGCCGCGCGGTCGTGACGAAACGCACCTCCGGGTTCCTCGTCTTCCCCCGCGACCATCGTTACGTGCGGCGACGGCTCATGAAACCCGACGAGCACCAGGCCGTCGCGCGGGCCGCCTGCGACCAGTGCAACCTCTGCACGGATTTCTGCCCTCGCTATCTCCTCGGGCACCGCTGCTGGCCGAGCCGGGTCATGCGATCCGGTCTCTCGGCGACGCCCATCGCGACCGACGTCGTCAACGCCTTCCTCTGCTGCGAGTGCGGGCTCTGCTCGCTCTGGGCCTGCCCGATCCCCCTGCCGGTCCGCGAAATGATGGCGCAGACGCGGCTCGCCCTGAGGAAGCACGACGTCAAGAGCGCTTTCCGCGAGCCGGATCCGAACGAAAGCCCCTTCCTGGCCAACCGGAAACCGCCCGTGCACGAGCTCATCGCGCGCATGGGACTCGAGGAGTTCGACCGGCCGGCCCCCATGCAGGGCGAACCACTTCGACCAGGCCGGATTCACCTGCCCCTCGACGGACATGCCGGCGCACCGGCACGGCCTGTGAAGGCCGTCGGCGACCCGGTGAGGCGCGGCGAGGTCGTGGCCGCGCCTCCCGAGGGGGCGGTCGGCGCCTATGTCCACTCCCCCATCGACGGCTGCGTCGCTTCGATTCGCGGGCATGTCATGGACCTGGGGCTCTGCGCCCGGTAGAGTCGTGAGGGCGGCGGATTTCGCGGGCGCCTGGTATCCCGACTCCCATCGCTCCGTTCTCGCAATGCTCGACGCCTTCGACGGGGAATGCCCCCGCGTCGAGAACGCGCCGGAAGCCGCCGCGGTCCGGGCCCTCATCGTGCCCCACGCGGGCTGGACCTACTCCGGCCGCACGGCCTGGTCCGCCTTCCGGCGGGCCCTCTCCGACCGCGTGGCGCTGGCGGTCGTCTTCGGGGGGCATCTCGCACCCGGGAGCCGGCCGATTCTCCATGATTGCGCGGAGTGGGAGACCCCGGTGCGGACGCTCGCGAGGGACGATGCGGCCTTCGAGGCCCTGCGGCCGCTCGCGGGATTCGCGATCGAAACCGAGCGCCGCTACCGGCGCGACAACGGCATCGAGCTGGTCCTGCCGATGGTCGCCGCCGCGTGGCCGAACGCGCGGATCGTCGCCCTGGGCATTCCTCCCACGGATGAAGGCGCGGCGCTGGGCGAGGCGATCGGTCGAACGCTCACGGATCGGACCGACGCGATCTTCATCGGCTCCACCGATCTCACCCACTACGGTCCCTCGTACGGTTTCACCCCGCGGGACATCGGCGAGAGGGCTCACGAGTGGGTCTTCGAGGAGAACGACGCCGAATTCGTCCGGTGCGCGGAGGCCGTGGACGCGCACGCGCTCATCGAAAGCGCGCGCGTCCGCCAGAACGCCTGCTGCGCCGGGGCGGCGGCGGCGGCCGTCGCCGCCGCGGGCGCGCAGCGCGGTTACGTGACGGACCGGACGACGAGCCACGAGAAAAGCGGCGGACGGCCGGTCGATTTCGTGGGTTACGCGGGGTTGATACTCGCGTAGGGGCGGCCCGAAGGGCCGCCCCGCGAGTCGATCGTCAGGCGGCCTTCTGAAGCGGTTGCACGCGCCGCTCGGCGCGAAGGGTCTCCAGGACCGTTCCGAGGAGCTGCAGCGAGACCCCGAACCGAACCGCGTCGACGCCGACGTTGTATCCCTGGCGCGCGAGATCCCTGACGAGGCTCAGCCACTCCTCGTGGTTCCATCCCGACTCGTGCGTCGCGATGAACCGCTCCGCGACGGCGACGAGTTCGCCGTCGAGCGGAAGAATCGGGAAGCGTTCCTTCAGCCGGGCGGCCTCCGACTCGGAGAAGCCGACCGCGGTGAGATAATCGAGAGCCTTGTCGCTCGACGCCGGGACGAGTTCGATGACCGGGGCCTCGTAGGGCTTCTTCGCCGCGGCGGGCTCGACCCGTGCGGAGACCTTCGCATTTCGTTTCCGCGCGCGCAGCGGCGCGAGCGGCGTGACGTTCGACTTCTTCTTCGTGGTGTTCTTCTTCATGAGAACCCTCCTTCTGTATCGCCGCGCACGCGGGTGCGTGACGCGGTGGTGGGAAGGTTATCGACGCGCGCCGGGGAACGCTTGAGCCGCGGCGCCTTTCTTTTTCGTGCGCCGCTCGAATGCGCCTACTTCGGCTGCGCGGCGACCGGTTCCTCCTTCGAGAAGAGCCAGCAGCCGGAGGCGATGATGATCGCAAGCCCGAACCCCTGCAGGTACGTCAGTCGCTCGCCGTAGAGGAACGCCCCCCAGAGGACACCGAAGACGACCTCGCTGTAGCCGATGACCCCGGCGGTCGCGGCGCGCACGTGTCGGAGCGAATGGACGTAGAGAGGCGCGGCGATCGCGAGGTGGAGGATCGCGGCGACCACGGCGACCGCGACGCCGTCGGTCGTGCAGACGGAGGGTTCGAAGAAGAACGCGGTGCCGACGCCCAGGGCGCCCGAGGCGACGACGGAGAGGAGCACCGGGTCGGTGCCGGCGCGCGACAGGTCCCGGGTCAGGAGGATCACCACGGCATAGCCCACCGCCGAAAAACCGGCGAGAGCGAGCCCGGCCACGTCGTCCGGGCTTCCGAGCGTCATGTCGCGCCCGGCGAAGAGCGCCAGGCCCATGAGCGAGGCGGCAAGCGCCTCGACGGAACGCGCCGAGGGTTTTTCGCCGAGAAGCGCCGGGGAAACCACGGCCACGAGGAGCGGAGCGATGTAGTGGGGCACGAGGACGTTGCCGATCGTCGTCAGCCGATAGGCGGCGAAGGAGGCGATCACGTTGACGGCTCCGCCCGCGATGTAGAGAACCGTGCGCCCCGGCGGAAGCTTTTTCGCCAGGGGAAGGATCCTGCGGCCGTAGATCGCGAGCAGAACGGCGACGCCGAAACCGTTCGCGATCGTGACGAACGTCGCCACCGGCAGGTCCGAGGCGCGCAGGAGCGGCCCGGTCGTCGACCAGAGGAAGAACGAGATGAGAACGAAGAAGGCGTATCTCACGGGCGAGCGGTCAGCGGGCCCGGCGAGCCGGTGCTCCCCGTCGGGCCGCCCCGCCCCGGGGCGAGAGCGACCGCTCGATCGCGGCCAGGCGCTCGGCCGCATCGCGCAGGCCCGGCTGGAGCCTCAATGCGCGCTGGAGGTGAACCTTCGCCATTTCGGGCCGCCCGAGTCCTTCGTAGTTGACGCCCAGCCAGTAGTGGGCCTCCGCGAGGTCCGGCTGCCCCTCCAGGACGATCTCGAACTGCTCCACCGCCTCGGGAAAACGCTCCTGCTTGAGGAGGCACCAGCCGAGCGCGAGCCGCGCCTGCAGGATGATCGAAAGTTCGTCCTCGATGAGATTCTCCCGGTCCTGGTAGAGCCGCAGGGTGGCGCGCAGGAAGTCCACGGCCGGAGCGTATTGACCCCGTTCCTTGTAGGCGAGCGCCAGGTTGAAGGCCAGGATCGGATCGTCGGGCGCGTATTCCAGCGCCCGGCGATACAGGGCGATCCCCTCCTCCAGGTCCCCGCGCGCGACGGAGACGTTGCCGAGGAACGTCAGCGCGCGCGCCGAGACGAGGCCCCGAGCCACGGCCTCGCCGAGAAACTTGTCCGCGCCCTCGTATCCCTCGGGACCCAGCTGGTAGTAGGCCGTGCCGAGGTCGTAGAGGTCGCGCGCCGAGAGCATCGCCCCCAGCGCGCGCGTCTGGCGGAAGAGCAGGATCGACTGCTCGAACATCCCGCGCGAGAGGGAACGTTCCTCCGAGACGAATCGATTCCGAAATCCCGCGAAATCGCGTTTGAGCATCTCGCGCAGGGCCGTCACATCCTCGCCGAGCCGCTCCCATTCCACGAGCCGGCCCTCGAAGTAGTCGATCAGCTCGGAATCGGTCACCAGCTCGTCGATGGGCATCTGGCTCCTCGAAACGGCCAGGCCCCACTGGAGGTAATAGCGCGCCAATTCCAGGCGCGTGGCATGGTCGAGCGGATCCTCCGCGAGGCGGCGCGTCGTCAGGTTCACGTCCAGGGCGGGAGGCGGTTGAGCCGGCGATCGGCTCCAGGGCGAGAAGTAGTAGATGCCCACCGCGCAGGAGATCCCCGTGATGACCGCGACGGCGACCGCGGTCGAGGTATCGAGGGCGCCGAAGAAGGCGACCGCCCGCCCCCAGGCCGAGCGCGATGCGCGCGGCCGGGCACGGGCTTCGTCCTGCGGCACGGGCGACACGACGGTCAGGCGGGCTTCACAAGAGGACCGGCCGCGTGGGGAAGCCGCCCGTCGGAGCCGGCACGGCCGGCGGCCCGCATCAGGCCGAGGCCGCCTTCGGAGGAATCACCACGGCATAGCCGCGGCCCACGACGATCCCGTCCTGGTTCCTGACCGTGAAGGCGATCTTGCAGAGATTCAGCTTCTCGTTCCTCTCGCTCACCTCGGCCACGACCGTCACGGTATCCCCGATGAAGACGGGTTTCATGTACTTGGAATACATCTCGCGCGCGATCGTGCCCAGGCCGGGAAACGACATGCCGAGCACACCGGAGACGATGCCCGAGAGCAGCACTCCGTGCGCGACGCGCCTTCCGAACGGGGAAGCCGCGGCATAGGCGTCGTCCAGGTGGATGGGGTTGCGATCCCCCGTCGCCTCGGCAAAGGCTCCCACGTGACGGTCCTCGATCCGATACGAGACCTCGATCTTTTCGCCCAGAGGCAGTTCCTCCAGGGTTCGTCCCCTCGCGTTCATGCCTCTCGCTCCTCGCGTGGATTCTCTTCCTTTGCCATCCTATCACGCCTCCGCGGAAAGCGACACGACTCCCGCACGCCCGTTCCGCCGATCGGAAACCCCTGTTGCGGCTCCTCCTCAACTCTGGTAAGCTCCCCGGCTATGCTAAGCCGATTCAGAAACATGACGAAGTGGGGCATCCTGGTCGTCGTATTCGCGTTCGTCGTCACGATCTTCGCCGACTGGGGCGCCCGGATGACGGGCTGGTCTCACGCCCCGTACGCCATCAAGGTCGAGGGTGAGGAAATCACCTTCGACCAGGTCGATCGTCTCGAGAATTCCCGCGCCGAGGGCCGGGGCGAAATGAGCGACACCGACCGCGTCAAGCTCTACACCCAGGTCGTCGACGATCTCATCGCCGAACAACTCGGGCTGGCGCAGGCCGCCCGCATGGGACTCGGCGCGACGAACCAGGAGGTCGTGGAGCAGACGCGCGACCGGCTCTTCCGCGACGAGCGGGGCCAATTCGATCCCGGCCGCTACCAGCGCGCCCGGCGCGACATTCCCTCGGCGGAGTGGGCGCAATACGAGCGGATGTTCCGCAACGACATCACCCTCTGGAAGATCTACAACTTCGTCGCCTCCGGCGTGGTCATCCCGCCGGGAGAACTGCGGGATTACTTCAATGTCCGCTATCAGCGCGCCGGGCTCCGTCACATCCTCATACGCCCCGGCGACTTCGTCACCGCCGAAGAGGCCCGGGCCTACTACGAGAGTCACGGCGACTCCTTCCTCGTGAAGGAGAGAGTCCGGGGCCGTCACGTCCTCTTCCCGGTCGACGCCAACACGCCTGCCGACCAGAAGATGGCCGCGTTCAGCCGCGCCGAGGCCGTCCGGATCCGTCTTCAGGCCGGTGAGAGCTTCGACAAGATCTACCGCGAGGCCCTTGCGGACACGTCCCAGACCGTTCTTGCCCAGGATCTCGACTGGTTCGGTCGAGGCGACATGGTCCCCGAGTTCGACTCCGTGGCCTTCACCTGGCCGACTCGGCGCGCCACCGAGATCATCGAGACACGCTTCGGTTACCACGTGGCCTACTTCGACGCCCACGAGATGCCTCATCGACAGGCTTACGCCGATGTCGAGGACGCTGTCCGAGCCCGGCTTTCCGGCGAGAGCCAGGCCCTGGAAGCGAAGCGGCTGGCCGAAGATCTCGGCAGGAGGATCGCGGCCGGTGAGTCCTTCGAGGATCTTGCCCGGCGCTACTCGAGCGGACGCAGTCGGGACCGCGGCGGTTGGATGGGGGACGTGATTCCGGGCGAGATGACCCCCGAACTCTACCCGGACTCGGGAAGCCTCGAGCGGATCGGCCGGGAGCTGGGAACCCTGGGGCAGCAAGGGCGGGTCTTCATCGACCCCTCCATCACCAAGCTCATCTTCGACCTTGAAGTGAACAAGGTTTCCGATGTCGTCGCCTCAAACCACGGATTCCACATCGTAAGGATCGAACGGCGGCGGGAGGCCGATCCGGAAATCTGGGAAGAACAACACGAGCAGGTTCAGCGCGAGTATGCCGATCTCCTGAAGAATCAGCTGTATCGGGACTGGATCGCGAGCATACGGAAGAACGCCAGCATCAAGATGAGCGATTACATCAAGCGCAGGATCGAGATCTAGAGCGACCCTTCACCGACATGCGCAGCCGCAAATAAAATAAGCGCCGGGGCTTTCGCCCCGGCGCTTTGCCGTTTCGGGCCCTACTTCTTCGTGTCACCCAGCATGATCACGATCATCAGCGAAGAGGCGATAATCAGGGCGTTCGTCATCGTGATGCCGAAGACGATCCATCCCAGGATTCCCTTGATGCCATGCGCCAGGTTCATGACCAGGGCGGCCACGCTACTGCCGGAAACGGCCACGGCATCGTTGAAGATCTGGATCGTGTTCATCATGAACGCGATACCGAGAACGAAGCCAAGAATGATGGCCAGAACCGCGCCGCCGAGCAGGAACCACCTGCGAACCGTCGTCATAGACTGCACCCTCCTCATTGGTCCTTCACGGACCCCATCGGTAGATTTGTTTCCCATGAACCTTTCGGTCCCGAAAGTAGTCAATAAGGGTGAGTAGGAATAGTCAACTTATTTTTTTGCAACCCTTAGGGCGCTATTTGACTGCGGAATTGAACTCGAAGATCGGCAATAGGATCGCTAGCACGATGCCCCCGACGACGGCTCCCATAACCACAAGAACCAAGGGTTCGAGCAGGTCGGCAAAGCGGGCGGCGCTCGCCTCCACCTCGGCTTCCCAAGCCCCTGCCATCTCGGTCAGGAGCTGCGGCAGGGTGCCGGACCCCTCACCGAGGCTGACAGCCTCCAGGGCCAGGAGGGGGAAGACCCCCGTTTCGGAGAGGGCACGGGCGAGTGGCACCCCCTCCGCGACCCGCGGTCGGGCCGATTCCGTCGCCTCTTCGATGCGCGGGGACCGGGCCGTGCGGGCCGCGATGCCCATGGCCGCAAGGATCTCGACCCCGTTACCCAGGAGAAAACCGAAAGTCCTTCCCCAGCGGGCAAAGGACGCCTTTTCCATGATCCGGCCGAAACCAGGCAGCGAAAAAAGCATCTTTTCGACACGACGACGACCGGATCGGCTCTTGAAGTATCCACGGCCCAGGAGGAAGGCGACGACGAGGACTACGATGGCGGGCCAGAAACCGGCCGTCACCACGTCGGAGACGAGAAAGAGAAGGCGCGTCGGCAGAGGCAGGGGCATGTTGGAGCCTTCGAAAAGCCGCGTGATCGTCGGCACGACATAGACGAAGAGGAAGATGACGACGGAAACGGCAAGCGTGAGGATGACGAGGGGATAGAAGAGGGCGGATTGGAGGCGCCTTCGGAAGGCGACGCGCTTCTCGAGCAGGTCCGCGTAATTCACGAGCACTTCGGCCAGTTCCCCCGAGGCCTCTCCCGCCTCGACCATCGCGGCCAGTTCCGCCCACCCCGTGTCCGGACCCCGTGACGTCGCCCGGGCGCCCCCGATGCGCAACACCGTCTCGGAAAGGCTCATGCCCCTCGATACCCCCTCGTTCAAGGCCGTGAGCACGGCCTTCATGGCGGGATCGGAAGATGAGAGCGCGAGCGAGGAGAGGGCCCGGTCCATGGGGAATCCGGCGCGCAAGAGAGTCCCGAGTTGTCGCGTCATGGCGGCCATCCAGCCGAGCGCGGGGCGTCGAGGCGTCGCCTCCTCCCCTTTCTCGGTCATGGAAACCGGCACGACGCCGGATTCGCGGAGAAGCGCGCGCGCCTGGCGGTCGCTCTCGGCGGCGATCTCTCCCGTCACGGTCCGCCCGCCGGCGCCCAGGGCCTTGTAGGAGAAGAGGGGCATGAGTGCTTCAGCCGGCCGCCGCTTCGGTGGTGCGGATCACCTCGTCGGCGGAGGTGAGCCCGGAGAGCGCCTTTTCACGGCCGTCTTCCTTCAGGGTTCTCATGCCGGCCCGTCGCGCGGCTTCAAGGATTTCGGAGGAGGGGCGGCGGGCCAGGATGAGATCGCGGATCTTCTCGTCGAGGATGAGCAGTTCGAAGATCCCGGTCCGGCCCCGATAGCCGGTCCCCTCGCACCGCGGGCAGCCCGCGGGTTCGAAGACCTCAGCGCCCGCGGGAAGACCGAGGGCCATTGCCTCGACGGGGGTGGCGGCGCGTCGGTGGCGGCAGTCCGGGCAGAGCCGGCGCACGAGCCTCTGGCCGAGCACACCGCGCAAGGTCGAGGCGAGGAGATACGGCTCGATGTTCATGTCCATGAGCCGAGGCGCGGCCGAGGCGGCATCGTTGGTGTGCAATGTCGAGAGCACAAGGTGGCCCGTGAGAGCCGCCTGGACGGCGATGAGGGCCGTCTCGTCGTCTCGGATCTCTCCGACCATGATGATATCCGGGTCCTGGCGGAGGATGGAACGCAGCCCGGCGGCGAAGGTGAGGTTGATGCGCGGGTTCACCTGCATCTGCCCGATGCCCTCGATCTGGTACTCGACGGGGTCCTCGACGGTGAGGATGTTGACCCGGCCCGAGCGGAGGATCTCCACAGCCGCATACAGCGTCGTGGTCTTGCCGCTCCCGGTGGGTCCGGTGACGAGAACGATGCCGTGCGGGTGGGCGATGACCTGCTTCCACGAATCGAGGAGCCGACCCTCGAGCCCGAGATCGGGCAGGCCCAGGCGCACCGCCCCGCGGTCGAGGATTCTCAGGACCACGCGCTCGCCATGCGGAGTCGGAATGACCGAGACGCGCAGGTCGAGTTCACGGCCGGCCATGGGGAGCGCGACGCGGCCGTCCTGGGGATGGCGCGTCTGGGCGATGTCGAGGCGCGAGAGGATCTTGATGCGCGAGACGACGGCGGGATGGAGACCGCGCGGGAGGCGGTCGTGTTCCACGAGCACCCCGTCGATCCGGAAGCGGATGACCGTCTCGTCCTCGTAGGGCTCGATGTGCACGTCGGAGGCGCGACGCTCGGAGGCCTTGGCGAGAACCGCGGTGACGAGCCTCACGACGGGCGCGTCGTTGGCCAATTCCTCCAGTTCCCTGACGTCGGCCGGCGACTGTTCCAGTTCCTCGATCGCCTCCTGACGGCTCGACCCCGTGTCGTAGTGCTCGGAGAGGAAGCGGCGGACGTCCTTCGCGTCGGCCTCGACGAAGGTCACGGGACGACCGCGCACGAGGCCGATGTCGCGCGCCGCTCCCTCGCTGGACTTCGGGCCGTACACCACGATCCTCCCCTCCTCCTCGCCCAAGGGCGCCAGGGCGCAGGTCATGAGGAACTCGCGGGGGAAGGAGGAGAGGATCCCGGGCTGGAGCCGGTCGCGGGGAATCACGGGATGAGAAGGGGGGTGCATGACGCGGCAGGGCGGCGAGGCGAGGCCGCGCGCCGGGCCGTCACGGGCGAGGCGGAATCCACTTGTCCGCCTCCGTCACCACCGCCCCGGGCCGCGTCGAGGATTCCGCCTCGAACTGGCTTCGCTCCTCCGCGGAGATGTCACGCGCGACGCCCGGGTCGGTGACGATCCGCGGACGGAGGAAAATGAGGAGCACGGTCTTCGATTCCGTGGTGCGCGAGGACTTGAAGAGCGATCCCAGGATCGGGATGCGCGCCAGCCAGGGCGTCTCGCGCTGGACGTAATCGTCCTGTGTCCTCAGGAGCCCTCCGAGCACGATGTAGTCCCCGGTCTGGATCTGGAACTTCTGCTCGATCTCGCGGGTCGTGAAGACCGGCAGGTTCAAGCCGGCCTCCGCCTGGAGGTTGCGATTCTGGATCTCGATCCGCGACTCGATCAGGATGTCCCCGCGGTCGCCGATGTGAGGCTTGAGCTTGACGTTCAGGCCGATGTTGCGGTATTCGACGTTCTGGAAGATCGAGCTGGTGCCGCCGATCTGGACGTTATCGCCGCTGACGGAACGCGAAGTGACGATCGGTGTGAGGTTGCCGACCGAAAGCGTGGCGATCTCGTTGTCGAGCGCGAGGATCTGGGGCATCTGCAGGACGTTGGTGCGCGAGGACGTGAGGAGCGCGTTCAGCATCGCGGCGACGATCGAACCGCGCATCGCCCCGATCGTCAGCCCGCCCTGGGCGGCGAGCGCCTGGTAGGTCGGGAGGAACCCGACCGGGTCCGAGCGCGCGAAACCGACCGTCTGCCCGTCCCGGGGCTGTTCCGCGGACATGATGGAGGCTCCGAGGGAGCGCGCCTCGTCGAGGTTCGTCTCCAGCACCACGGCGTCGATCAGCACCTGGGTCTTGCGCACATCCAGGTCGCGGATCACCGGCTCGAGCTTCATCCAGTCCACCGGGGTGCAGGTGACGAGCAGCGCGTTGATGCGCTCATCCGCGCTGATTACGACGCGGTCGGCCAACCCGGATGCGCCCGCGTCGGTCGCCGGAGTCGTCGAGGCGGACCCGGTCGCGCTCGAGGAGGCGCCGAACATCTTGGAAAGCGTCTCGGCCAGTTTCGTCGCCTGCGCGTTCTGGAGGCGGACGATCTTCATCGTGCGGAGGGAGTCCGACGGGGGCCGGTCCACGTTCGCGACGTACGAATCGACCTGGTCCACGACGCGCGCGGCGAAGGTCGAGAGCATCAACGCGTTCAGGCGCAGGTCCGGCAGGATCACCGTCTGCGTGACGCCGCCGAAGTCCGGCGCCGCGTCGGCCGCGTCCAGGCCCAGGAGCGCCTTCAACTGGCGCGCCGCCTCCTCCGCCTTCGCGTAGCTCAGCGCGTAGACCTTGACGATCCGGTCCGCGAGACGGTCGACGTCCAACTGCAGGATGAGCGCGCTCGTGCGGCGGTGCGTCTCCTCGTCCGTGAGAATGTAGATCGAGTTGGTCCGCTCGTCCGCCACCACCTTGAAGGGCGGCGGCGTCACCCCGGCCGGCGAGAGCCCGGCGATGATGGCCGCGAGCTTGTCCGCGAGCGTCGCGGCCCGCGCGTGGCGCACCACGTGCGTCTCCACCCTGAGCGGCGTGCGCTCGTTGTCCAGGAGCGCCACCAGCTCGGCGATGCGCGCGATGTTGGCGCCCGGGCCGGTCGCGATGAGGTTGTTCGACTCCGGTGAGACCAGCAACTGGTCGGTCGAGAGAAGGAAGGGGCGCAGGAGCCCCTGGACCGCGTTCGCGGCCACCGTCTTCAGGCGGAAGATCCTCGTCACCATACGGTCCGTCGGGACGTAGGCGTCGTCGTCGAGGATGATCGGCAACTCCGAGGAGGCGGCCTGCTGGCGTGAGACGATCTTCGTGACGTTTCCCGATTCCACGGCCGCGAAACCCTTGACCTCGAGAATCGAGAGGAAGATCCGGTAGATCTCGGCGAACGGAACCTGGGTTCCCGAGTAGACCGTGATCTCTCCCTGCACGTCGTCGTCGATGATGAAGTTGCGGCCCGTCACCTGCGCGACCCACTGGATGAAGGTCCTCAGGGGCGCCTTCTCGAACTGCACGGTCAGCGTGCGCGCCCCGCGCGGGCGGAAGGGCGATGTGTCGGGCACGTCCGTCTCGGGAGGCGTGCGGCGGGAAGAGGCCGGGGTTCCGGCGTCGCCGCGCGTCGAGACGCTGATGCCCTCCGGCGCGGGGCGCGTCCCCGGCCGGGGTTCCGCGCTGTCCGGCAGGGGTTGCCCCGGGGCCAGGCCGGTGAGTTCTCTCAGCTTGTCCGCGATCGAAAAACGATAATCGCCCTGCGGATAGGCGTCGTAACCGGCTTGGTACAGCCGGACCGCGCGCGCCGTGTCGCGAAGATGGAACTGGGCGACAAATCCCGCGTAGTAGAGGGCATCGTCGCCGAGAGGGCTGTCGGGGTAGAGTCTCACCACGTCCTCGAAGGTCGAGACTGCCGACTCGTGATCCTTCAGGCGCGAGAAAAGGATGAGACCCTTCTGGAAGAGGGCGCGGTCGCCGGCGGAGGGCGTGGAAGCCACGACGGCGTCGAGCACCTCCACCGCCTCGCGGGCCCGGCCATCCCGCGCGAGGCGCCGCGCCTCCTCGATCCGATCCACCATCGCCGGGCCCGGTTCGGCCAGGGACGGAATCGCGCGGCCGGACAGGAGAACCAGGAAAGCGGCCACGAGAGCCGAAAGCTTGATTCTCCTGGCGCTATGTCTCCCTGGCGTGATCACGCGGTGCGATTATCCGTCAGGAGCGGGAAATTGGCAATTGCGTATTCAGGACGGTTTCAGGACGGCGCCCCCCCCGGTGCGCGGCCGATCGGCTTCATCAGGATCCACTGCTCCGGGTCGCGGCGAATCCAGTCCGAGAAGACATCCGCCGTCTCCTGCGCGGTTCGCGTCTCGTCCCGGCACTCGAGACTCAGGCGGCCGGACGGCTCCCGCCGACAACGCGTCGGAATGACCGCGGCGTTCGCCTCGCGCGCGGCCCGGAATAGTGCGCCGGGCACGATCGTTCTCACGCCCAGGAATTCGATCTCCTCGCCGCTTGCCTGGGGCTCGTCGATCGCGGCGCAGACGACGCCCCCGCGGTTCAAGGCGGCCAGCACCGGGCGAAACCCCTGCGCGACGTCGAGCGTCCGGTTGCCGCCGCGGCAGGCCCGGATGCGGCGGTCGAGAATTTCGTCGCCCGTCGTGCGTATGATGACGGAGACGGGGCCGAGATGCCGTCCCAGGATGAGCGCGCCGAGTTCCCAGTTTCCGAAATGGGGCGTGACCGCAAGCACGGCGCGGCCCTCCCCGAGGGCGCGGCGGACCGGCCCGATCTCGATCGTATCCGTGATCCGGTCCAGGCGGTCCTCATGCCCGCGCACGGCGTAGAATTCCCCGAGGTACCGGCCGAAGTGAGCCATGACCGCGGGCACCGCCCCGGCATCGCGGCCGGCCAGGGCCATGTTCGAGGAGACGGCGGCGCGGGCGGGAAGCCGGGAGGCGGCCGCCCGCGCGCACGCGGCGAAGATCGCGGGAGCGACGACGGGACCGAGAAGTGGCGCCGCGAAAGAGGCGCAGCGGAAGACGAGGTTCAGGCGTTGACGCAGAGGCGGTCGGAAGAGGCGGCGCCATGGGCGAGCGCCAGGGCGAGACCGGCGATCCGGCGCGAGGCGCCGGCCCGGCCGACGCGGAGCGAAGCGCTCTTCAGTTCACCGATCCGGCCTCCGTCGGCCAGGATCTCCGCCAGTCGCCGCGAGAGAATGGTCTCGTCCTCGATCGCGATCGCCGCGCCGGCGCGCTCGAGAAAGGCCGCGTTGCGGACTTCCTGTCCGGGCAGGGGCGAGATCATGAGGATCGGCATCCCCATGGCCGTCGCCTCCGACATCGTGAGTCCGCCCGGCTTGGACACGAGCACGTCGGCGGCCGCATAGTAGTCCTGGATGTTTTCGACCGTCGGGAGCACGCGACGCATCACGCCGGGTCGTGAGGGCAAACTCCCGACACGGGACGCGAGGTCCGCGTTGCACCCGGCGATGATGACCACGCCGTCCACGCCCGGTGACCGCTCGATCGCCGCCACGTCGCCGGGGGTGATGCCCAGTCCGTTGCCGCCCCCCATGGCCAGGACGATGCGCGCCCCCGAGGGCAATCCGAGCCGTCGGCGGGCGGTCTCGCGCGTCGGGGCGTTCTCGAAGCTCATGTCCACGGGAATGCCCGTCACGTGCACGCGGTCCCGTCGCACGCCGTCGCGGACGAGTTCCTCGACCGCCGCCTCGCACGGCACGGCGTAGGCATCGATCGCCTCGTCCGCCCAGTAGGGGTGGATTCCGTAGTCCGTGGCCACGGCGAGAAGCGGTGCGGCGCATCGGCCTTGTGCGCGCAGGTCGGCGATGATGCGCGCCGGGATGGCCTGGGTGCAGATGATCACGTCCGGGGCATGTGCCGCGATCTCGGCTTCGAAACGCTCCCGAGCCCGCGAGAGGAAGAAGCGCCAGATGCGGCTCATGGGCCGCTTGAGGCCGCGGTTGTGGTAGAGGAAGTTCCAGAAGTCCGGCTTGTGCCGGATGATTCCGAGATACGTGTCGGTGAGGAAACGCCGGCCGGTCGAACCCAATAGCGTCATTGAATCCCGTTCAACGATCTCCGATCCGGGAGCGCAGGCCATGATCGCCCGGGCCACGGCCTCGGCGGCCCGGCGATGCCCCGCGCTGATGTTGATGCTGAATGTTATAACCCTAACCATTGCAATCGTTCACTTCACCAAGAAGCCCCTTGGCTGTCAAGGAGAAAGGCAGGGCGAACAGGGCAAGCCAACCGCACCAGTCCCCGAAGAGGGAGGCCCAAGTGACGCGGTGTGAAAGGGTTACGTCGCCGACGATCACTCCCGATCTCTCGGATCCGATCTCCGCGACGAACCGTCCCCCCACATCGATGATCTGGCTCGGTCCGACGTTGCCCGCGCGCACGAGCGGCCGGTCGAACTCGAGGACCCTCAATCGCGCCAGGGCGGCGTGCTGTTCGGCCTCCGCGCGGCTGTGCGTCCAGGCGTCGTTCGAGAGGTTGAAGAAAATCCGAGCGCCCTGTTCGGAGAGCGCCCGCGCCAGGTAGGGAAAAGCTCCCTCGAAGCAGATCATGAAGCCGATCCGGCCCGTCGCGAAGGGAAGAGGAGCGGGCGAGAAATCTCCGACACCCTCCGGCAGGACCGCGTGCCCCCGGTCCGGTCCGATGACGGGGAGATATTCGCCGAAGGGAACGAGATGAACCTTGTCGTAGCGGAGTGGCTCGGTTTCACCCGTTCCGAAGAGAAACGCCGCGTTGCGCTTCTCCACGGTCCCGCGCAGGGCCGGCGCGCCGCAGGCGATCACGATCTTCTCCTCACGAGCAAGGCGCTCGATCTCCGATCGCACCGCCCCCGGACGGTTGAGATACTCCAGGATGACCGTCTCGGACCACGCCACGATTTTCGCACCCTGCCGGGCGGCGAGGCGTGTTCCCTCGAAAAGCGTGGAGAGCACGCGCGAGGGCTCATACTCGTAGTCACGATCCGTGGCGAAGTTGCCCTGCACGACCGCGACTCGGATCGTCTCGCCCGGCGCCGCCGCCGGCTCGTGAAAGGCGAGCAGGGACGCGAAGGGAATCGCGACGAGCAGCGTGGTGCGCGGCCTCTCGCGGAGGAAAGAGGCCACAAGGGCGGCCAGGAACGTGAGGCCGAACGAGCCGATCCAGGGGGCCAGGCAGCGAAACGGAGTGGCCGCGAAGGCGGATCCGAGCTGCCCCCAGGGAAGGGCGAGAGAACCCGTGGAGCGAATGACCTCCGCGCCGGTGAAAGCGCACGCGAAAGAGAACGGTCCCGTGGCCCATCGCGCGGTCAGACCCAGGGGGAGGGCGAGGATCGCGACGGCTGCCCAGGGCGCGCGCGCATCGAATTCGGCGAGCCAGTAGAGAAGCGGCCCGAGGAGGCCGAGGCCGAAGAGATAGCCGTGCGCGAAACGCGGGCAACGGCGATTGACGCTGTAGAGCAGGAAAGGGCCGAAAAGGCCAGCCACCGCGAAACCGAACGGGGGAAATGCCAGCGCCGTGACGAGGCCCGCGGCCGATGTGACAAATGCGTTCTTCAGGCCTGCGCGCATGCGCGCCCCTTCGCCCCGCGACCGGGCGCGGGTCCTCGACTCGAAATCCACGGTCCAGAATGAAAAAAGCCCACGGTCGGACTCGAACCAACGACCTGCTCATTACGAATGAGCTGCTCTACCGGCTGAGCTACGTGGGCGGTACGACTGAGGATTGTAGATGGCGGACGCCTCGATGTAAAGGAGGACGGCGACGTCCCCCGGTTCCCACGATCCGCCGCGGAAACCTCGTTTCGAGGAACACCCGCGCCCTCAAGGAGTAAACCATGGGCCCGGAATGAACTGTCAAGGATGTGCCCGGAATATACCGGGCGCGTGGGCCCTGAAGGATTTGAACCTTCGGCCAGCGGATTATGAGTCCGCCGCTCTGACCGCTGAGCTAAGGGCCCGGTTCCGATTGCGGATTCTGAATCGCGAAGAACCGCTTGGCAAGCGGGATTCGAGCGTGTTCCCGCGCGAAGGCCTGTGCTATGCTGTCCGCTCGGACATGGTCGCTCAAACCGACAAGCCGGCGGATCCCGTCACCGTCGTCATCATTGCGCTCAACGAGAGCCGCAACATCGAGGCCGCAGTCCGGTCCGCCCGTCGCCTCGGTCCCGTTCTCGTCATCGACGGCGGCTCGAAGGACGACACGGTCCCGAAGGCCCGCGCGTCCGGCGCAGAAACGGTCGTCAATCCCTCCGCCGGTTTCGCCGCGCAACGCCGCTTCGCCATCGCGCAGGTCGGAACCGAGTGGATGCTCTTCCTGGACGCTGACGAAGAGGTGACGGAACCGCTGGCCGAGGAGATCCGCGCGCTCCGGCGCGAAGGCGATGGGTACCTCATACCCCGCCGCAGCCGATTCCTCGGACGGTGGATGAAGCACGGTTCCTGGGGACGCGACCGCGTCCTCAGGCTCTTCCGCACATCGGCCGCGACCGTCGCCGAACGGCGCGTGCACGAGGAGGTGACGGTGCCGGGCGGCGTCGGGATCCTCGAGAACGCCATGCTCCACTACGCCCAGGACGACTTTGAAACCGTCGGCCGCAAGTTCACAGCCTACGTCCCCCTCATGGCCGCCGAGATCGCGGAGAAGCGCGGTCGCGTCTCCTTGAGCGACATCGCCCTGCGACCCGTTGTCTCCTTCCTGCGCGACTACCTGCTCCGCCGGGGCTTCCTCGATTCCTGGCAGGGATTCGTCCTCGCCGCCTGGGGCGCGGCGAGCGTCCTGGCGAAGTATTCCGAGGCGAGGCGGGTGCTCGAAACGGGCGGGACCGGGCCCGGTTGCCAACCGCGCGGCAACGGGTAAACTGGACTCACGATGCTCGTCCGCAACCTGCCGATCGATTTCCTCGTGGTCGTCCTCCTGGGATCATGGATCGTCGTCCTTCTTCTCCTCGTGTTGCTCCTCGCCGTCCTCTTCTGGAGGCGTGACGGGCGCAAGTTCCGCTACCCGATGAGCCCCCTGGAGGAGGCCCACCGCGGACTGACCCGGCTCGTGGAGGAGGCGGACTGGCTCGAGGGCGAGAAACTCATCCTCGCCGTTCGTCACGTGGCGTTGGCGAAGGAGGCGATCGAGCGGGCGGCGAAGGCCTGCGGCAAGTCGAACCTCGGTCTCTTCCGCGCCCCGTCCCCGCTCATGCACGTCCTGGAGGAAGGAACCGAGATCCTCGGGGGGAGTTCCGCGGTCCTCTCCTTCGATTGCCGCGACTGCGGACAGAAGATGTCGGCGATGGTCCAGTTCCCTCGCGTGGGGGGACGCCCCGAGAGCACCGACCCCCTGACGATCTCGGCGACGGCCGACTGGCGCGAAACCGGGTTCACCGTGTCGATGCCCTGCAAGCGCTGCAAGAAGCTCCTGACGAAGAAATACCTCTACGACCCGCTCCCGGTCTGACCCGGCGACCGATCCCGCCGAGACGCCGCGAGTCCCCGCGGGCGCCGCGCGGGCAGGCTTCGTTGCGCATGCGGACACGCCGCGAGGCATTCGTCGCAGCCATGGACCCAGGGCCGCGCTCGCCGACGCTCCTCGTCCGTCGGATTCCGTTTCTCGATCGTGATCCACGACAGGCACCGCCGCGCGTCAAGACCCTGGTCGTCAAGAGCCGACCCGGGGCAGGCGTCGACGCAGAGCCGGCACGCGCCGCAGGAATCCTCCACCGGCCGCCCCAGGGTCGGGATCTCGAGATCGGTGAAGAGGAGCGCGATGAGGACATAGGGACCGCGGGCGTTCGAGACGAGGAGCGTGTTGCGACCGATGAAGCCGAGGCCGGCCTCGCGGGCCCAGGCCTTCTCCAGGACGGCCCCCGTGTCCACGTGGACCGCGCCACGGCCCCCGTGACGCTCGATGAGAGCGAGCGCGGGGTTCATCATCGCCTTCAGGCGGACATGGTAATCTGTGCCGTCGGCGAAGGCCGCATGACGGTCCTCGCCGTCGAGCCAGGCGAGCGGAGGGTAGGCGTCGAGCGCGACGACCACGGATCGGGCCCAGCCCGGGGGAGTCCCGCGGCGCGCGGGACGGCGGGCGAGCCATTCCATCTCCGCGTGCCGTCCCGCCGCGATCCAGGATTCGAGCCGGGCCAGGTCGGCGGACAGTCTCCGGGCGCCGCAGAAACCCGCGTCGCAGAAACCGGCCTCCCGCAACGCGCGGTCGAGTTCCTCGGGCAGGCCGGCACCGTTCTCGCCGGGTGAGGTCAAGCCGGGATCTCCAGCCCGAAGGACCCCCGCGCCTCCCTTCGGAAGGCGTCCCATTCCGCCTTCACACGATCACCGTCCCAACCGAGCGAACGCGCCACCTCATCCCGCCTCGCCCTGAGCGCTTCGGGGTCGGATCGGAACGCCTCGCTGCCGCGCCTCAGCAGGGCATCGCCGAAGGTGCGGACCCGGAAGAGGTCCGGGGCCGCGGGAAGGGACTCGGATACCGTCCAGGCGCCATTTGCGGCGCCGAGCACCCGGCCCACCGCCGCATCGACGGCGCGTTCCGCCATGAGGCGCATCGTCGTCAATTTTCCCCCGACGACGACCACAAGGTTGGCTCGACGGGGGTGGAGGCGCACGAGATCTCCGCGAGAACGCGCGCCCGCCGAGAGGCGGCTCGAGAGAAGCGGGCGGAGCCCGGTCCAGGCGCCGCGGTAGGATTCGCCGAGCGCGGGCACGCGCCGGCGGATCTCCGAGAGAAGGTATTGGATCTCCTCGGGGCGCGGCTCGAGCCGTCCCGGGTCGCCCTCATCCTCGAAATCGGTCGTGCCGACCAGGGTGCCGCCGAACGCGGGAACCGCGAAGAAGACACGGCCGTCGGAGGAGGCCTGCAGGAGCGTGGGTCGCTCGATCACGGCATCCATGAGGATGTGGGATCCGCGCGTCGGCCCCATGAGCGGCATCGGGAAGGAGCACCCCCACGCGGCCAGCACGCGGTCGGTCCAGGGGCCGGCGCAGAGAATGACGCAGCGCGGCCGGAAGGCGCCCCCGGCCGTGTGAATCCTCCCCTCCCCGTCGAAGGCCTCGACCGGCGTGTACGTTCGTACCTCGGCGCCGCGTCGCGCCGCGTCCGCGGCCAGGGCCGCCGTCAGCCGCTCCGGCTCCCCCAGCCCGTCGACATAGCTGAAACCGTCCGGCTCGCGCCGCATGTCGCGCGTGCCGGCGATGAGATCGTAGAGAACGAGCCCGCAGAAGATCATCCAGGCCGGGCGGCTGTCGCGGGCGAGGGGCAGCCGGAAGCGCGCCTGGCGCGTCATATCGGGCGCGGCCCGGAAGAGGCGATTCCGCTCGGAGAGCGACTCGCGCACCAGCCTGACATCGAATCGCTCGAGGTAGCGCAGGCCGCCGTGGATCATGCGCGAGGAGCGCGAGGTCGTGCCCGACCCGAGGTCATGGCGCTCGAAGAGGGCGACCGAGAGGCCGCGCCCGGCCGCGTCGCGCGCCACGGCCGCGCCCGTGATGCCGCCGCCGACCACCGCCACGTCCATGTCCCAGGATTTCGTCGCCATTCTCAACGCGTCGCTTCCCGTGTAGCCTACCGGACGTGAACAGATTCTTCAAAGAGCTTCTCCTGACGGCCCGCGTCGTCTCGCTCGGCCGCACCGATGACGCCGTCGCGCGGATCCTCTCCATCCGCCGCGAGAGGCTCCTGGGGTTCGAGGCGGCCATGGCCTTCGTGATCGGCATCTTCCTCGGGGTCCAGTCGCTCTCGCCCCTCAAGTTCCTCGGCACGCCCCTCTTCCTCGTCGGCATCACCCTGATCGGCGCCTACCTCTTCGCGGCCTTCGGCGAGATCGCGCGCGAGCAGATGCTCGACATCCACTCCCTCTTCCTCGGATCCTCGCTCTTCCTCCTTCCCGGCATCATCCCGCTCGTCGGACCCGTCCTCATGCAGGCCCTCCTCGTCGGCTGGCCCTTCGTCCTCGCGCGTTTCCTCGCCCGCTACCTCGGGCGGCCGCCGGGCCGCGTCTTCCTGCAGCTCTGCCTGCCCCCGGCCCTCCTCTGGCTGATCCTGCAGCTCGTCTTCGTGGTCGTCGGCCGCGTCCTCTTCTTCAACGCGGGCGACAGCATCGGAATGCGCGGCCCCGGCCGCTTCTAGGGAGGATCGGAGCATGGCGACGCGAGTGAAGGGCGGAAAGACGAAGGGCGAGAAGGCGGTCGAGCCGCGGCAGGTTCTCTCCTGGAGCAACATCGACCTCGTGCGGCGGCATTCCTCGCTCTGGCGCCGCCCCGGCGGCGCCGCGCTGGTGATCGACATGCAGGAGAAGCTCCTGCCCGCCGTGCGCGGTCGCTACGACCTCCTCCAGAACGCCACGCGGTTCCTCAAGGCCGCGCGCATCCTCTCGACTCCCCTTCTCGTGACGGAGCAGTACCCGAAGGGGCTCGGCCCGACCGACCGGCGCCTCGCGCCGCTCCTCGAGGGCGCCGCATTCTTCGAGAAGACCGCCTTCTCCGCCGTGGGCGAGGAGTCCTTCCTCAGCCACATCCAGAAGGCCGGAATCACCCACCTCTGCATCCTCGGCGTCGAGACGCACGTCTGCGTCGCGCAGACCGCTCTCGACCTGAAGACACGCGGTCTCGATGTCAGCGTGCTCGCCGACATCGTCTCGTCCCGCCGCGAGGCGGACCATGCCGTCGCCCTCGAGCGGTTGAGACATTCGGGCGTCGTCGTGACGACGAGCGAGGCGGCGCTGTTCGAGGCTCTGGAGAGTTCGGACACGAGGGAATTCAAGGACATCCTGCCCCTGGTGAAGTGACCTACAGCCTGGACTGGCGTTCCACGGCCTGCACGAGGCCGAGCATCACGAAGACCGAAACCATGGCCGTTCCGCCGTAGGAGGCGAGGGGCAGGGGGATGCCCATGATCGGCGTGATGCCGATCGCCATGCCCATGTTCACGACGACGTGCGTCACGAGGATCGTGGCGACGCCGATCGCGAGGAGGGATCCGAACCGGTCTCGCGCCTGCGCGGCGATCCAGAGAAGCCTCAGGCAGAGCACGAGGAAACAGAGAATAACGGCGGTCGCGCCCACGAAACCGAAGACCTCCCCGATCACGCTGAAGATGAAGTCCGTCTGCCGTTCGGGCAGGAATCCGAGCGATGACTGCGTCGCCCCGCGCAGCCCCTGCCCCAGGACGCCCCCGGACCCGAACGCGACCTGGGACTGGATGATGTTGTATCCCGACCCCTTCGGATCCAGTTGCGGCGCGATGAAAGTGAGCAGTCTCAGCTTCTGGTATTCCTTCAAGTGCTCCGCGAGAAAGAAGGAGGCGTAGAGAACACCCGTGGGCACGGTGCAGAAGAGAAAGACCGAAAGAGCGTTTCGGACGCGCAGGAGCCTCATCAGGCCGGCGACCATCGCCCCGGCGGCGCCGAGAATCACGAAGGCGGTGAAGGCGGGTTCCGGCGACGAGATCAGGCGGCTCAAGACGCCCTCCGGCAGGAAGCTGAGGTGCTCGTGCGCGATGCCCAGGAGGAGCCTCAGGCCCGCGAGGGTGCCGGAAATGACAGCGAGGACGAGGTAACGGGCCGGCAGTCCCGCCGCGAAGGGAAGGGTGATGAGCAGCGAGAGGTAGACGATGACGGTGCCCATGTCCGGCTGCTTCAGGACCAGGCCCGCCGGCACCGCCACGACGAGCGCCGCCATGAAGAGCGAATGCAGGGGACGCTCCTGCCTTCCCTCCTTCGAAAGGTAGCGCGCCAGGGCGATGACGAGTGCGGCCTTCACCAGTTCCGACGGCTGGAAGGTGATGAAGCCGAGGGAGAGCCATGCGCGGATGTTTCGGACCTTCACTCCGAAGGCAAGAGTCGCGACGAGGAGGACGAGTCCGGCGACGTAGACCCACTTGGCATGAGCCCTGACCCGGCTCGTGTCGAGGAACGCGAAGATCGACATGCCGAAAAGACCCAGGATCGCCCAGAAGAGATGCTTGGTGAAGGGCGTCACCGGGTCCGTCGCCAGGTCCGGCTGGATCTCGAAGGCGACCGGGTGGTAGACGACGGACCAGAGGGCCGCGAGCGAGAATCCCAGGATGACGACGGCCGGCAGGACGATCCAGGGATCGAAGGCCAGGCGCAGGCGGCGCTCAAATCCATAGGAGGGCGTCTCCGGCTCGCGGAATCTCATCATGGCCTCGGCACCAGTCCTTCCCGGGCGGCATAGCGCGAGAGCACGTGCTGCGCGATCGGCGCGGCGACGGTGCCGCCGTGATGCCCGGCGTGCTCGACGAGGACGCAGATCGCGATGCGAGGCGACTCCAGGGGCGCCGCGCAGATGAACCAGGCATGATCGATGTTCTCGGGGTTCTGCGCGGTGCCGGTCTTTCCGCCGATGTCAAGACCCTCCACGCGCGCCCGGCGCCCGGTCCCCTGATCGACGACAAGCCTCATCGCCCGTCTCACCAGTTCGATCGACTCCGAGTCGAGGCCGAGGTTCGCGCGAGGAGACGGTTCGAAGTCGAGGATGCGCGTGCCGTCCGGCGCCTCGATGCTCTCGATGACCGCCGGCTTCATGCCGATCCCGCCCATCGCGGCACCGCCCGCGACCTGGGCCATCTGGGCCGGCGAGGCGAGAACGTAGCCCTGGCCGATCGCCGTGTTGCGGACGTCACCCGTGCCCCAGTGCTCGCCGTCCGGCCCCCTCACGTTCTCGCGCTCCCACTCCGGCGTCGGCACCACGCCGTGCGCCTCGGGGCCGATCCCGAAACCGGGATACTGGTCGAGTCCGAGCGCGAGCGCGACTTCGTGGATCGGCTCGATCCAGATCCGCTCGCCCGCCTGGTAGAAGTAGACGTTGCAGGAATGCTGATACGCCGAAATGAGGTCGAGAGAGCCGTGACCCCCGGCCTTCCAGCACTTCATCCCCGCGTACATCCCCCGACAGCCGAAACGCGTGGAGGCGCGGAGGCGGCCGGTCTTCAAGCCCGCAATCATCGTGATCGTCTTGAAAGTCGAACCCGGAGAATAGGTCGACTGGAGCGCGCGGTTGTAGAGCGGCAGGCGCGTATCGGTGAAATAGCCCATGCGCTCCGCGACGCGCGTCTTGTCGACGAAAGCGTTGGGATCGTAGGCGGGGCAGGAATAGAGGGCGAGGATGCGGCCCGACGAGGGATCGACCGCGACGAGCGCCCCCTTCTGCCCCGCGAAGGCCTCGTGCGCCCAGACCTGCAGATCAGCGTCGATCGTGAGCACGACACGGGCTCCGGCGACCGGCGGACGGCGCGAGAGGGTGCGGACGTTCTGCCCCAGGGCGTCCACCTCGACGATCTCGCTGCCCTTGATCCCGGCGAGATATGGTTCCAGCGTCAACTCGACCCCGGCCCGCCCCGCGTAGTCGCCCGATGCGAGGGTATCCGAGGCGTCGACCTCCTCGCGGGAGACCTCGCCGATGTAACCGAGCAGGTGAGCCGCGGCCGGGCCGAAGGGATAGTGGCGGATCGTGCGGTTCTCGATCTGGATCCCCGGCAGGTCCGGCTTGTTTTCGGAGACGGCCGTGACGATACGGCGCGTGACGTCAGGCACGAGGACGACCGAGGAAAAGGGTCGGCGTCGGGCGTCGAGCATGAGAGCGACCAGGGTATCGGCCTCGGCTCCGGCCAGTTCCGCCACGCGGCGGGCCACCCGCTCGTAATCCTCGCGCGCGACGCCGCGGGGAAGGAAGGTGATATCGAACGAGGCGCGGTTCGTCGCAAGCACCCGTCCGCGGCAATCGACGATGACGCCGCGCGTCGGGCGGATCATCCGCGCCTGCTCGGCGTTCGACGCCGAGACAGTCTCGTAATGGCTCCCCTCCACGATCTGCAGGTAGAAGGCGCGTGCGAGGATGACGACGTGGAGGAGCGCGATGGCGGACCCGATGACAAACAACCGCGGGACGCTCGTCGCGGACTCGACGGTGCGCGGCCTCACCGGTGTCTCACGCGGTCGCGCCGGTTCAGGCGCGCCGCGCCCTCAAGCTGGCCGCCGCGATGACCGGCGTCACCAGGACGGCGATCAGGACGTTCGCAACCGCGAAGTGAACGGCGGTCCGGAAGGAGAGCGGGATCGGCTCTCCCGCCACGAAGGCGAGAAAGCGCGCGGCGGGGATGTAGAGGAATGTCAGGGGCGTCACGATCGCGACGCGAACGACCGGCGGCCAGAGCGGAAGAAAGCGCGCAGTCCGGCCGACGCAGAAACCGACTAGCGCGAGGGATCCCATGTTGACGCCCAGCGCGCTCGCGCCGAAGAGGTCGAGCAGGAGACCCGCGATCATGCCGCTGGCCACGCCATACAACGGTCCGTTCTCCGCGGCCACCACGCAGACGACGACCAGCGTGATGGCGGGCGGCACGGGGAGGACGATCCCCAGGAGCGGCTCGAAGAGCATGGAGGCGAGGATCGAGAGGCCCATCACGACGCAGACGCGCATCCAGGACAAAGGCAGCACCTCGGGAATCCTCACGACTGCTCTCTCTTCCCGACCCAGACGTAACGCAGTCGGTCCAGAGGAACGGCCGGCTCCACCCTCACATCGTGGAAGACCGCCCCCTCCGCGCCCAGTGACTTGACGCGACCGATGAGATAGCCGCCGGGAAAGATCGTTCCGTCCTCGGAGGTCAGGACCTCGTCGCCCGGAGCGACGGACGCGTCCCGCGGGACGTATTCGAGGCGACCCGCGGACTGGCCCGCCGCGCCTCCGTAGACGAACCCGCCCTGGTCCCCGAGCCGGGCCGCGATGCGGCAGGAGGGGTCCAGGGTCGTCATCACCTTCGACACCGTCGGCCCGGCCTCGACGACGCGCCCGACAACGGCGGCGCGGCCGCCGGCGGCGCCGAGCACGATCCCGCCGACCCGCACTCCCGACCTGGTGCCGCGATCGAGGAGCAGAATCCTCCGGTCCGGACCCGTCACGTGCCCGGTGACCTCGCACAGGACGCCCTCGAAAGGCAGGATCGCGGGCAGCCCTGAGACCTCGCGCAGTTCGTTCAGTTCCTCCTGCAACGCCGCGGCTCGTTCCCGCGCCACCGCGGCCTCGATCGTCTCGAGGGCCGAGGCACCGGAGACCGGTTCGGAACCGAGGAGCGTGGCGGCCAGCGAGGAGCGGACGGCGCCGACCAGCGAGAGGGCCGGCTCCAGGGGGGCGATGAGCCAGGACCGATAGGAGCAGACGGCCGGGAGGCGATGCAGGAGCGCACCGGCAATGGAGAGCACGACGGCCGTGAAGAGGAGCGCCTTCGCGCGCCGGTCCACGTCCTCGCGGAAACCGATATCCAGGGGTCGTATGCTCATGGCTCGTCTTTGCCTATGGGTTCTTCAATCCGTAATCCGCGATCCTCAGACGGCCTTCCTCAGCCGTCCCTTGATCTCGCTCAGGTACTTCCCCGTCCCGAGCGCGACCACCGAAAGGGGGTCGTTCGCAATCGTGATCGGCAACCCGGTCTCGTCGTGCAGGAGATCCTTCAGGCCGCGGATGAGGGCGCCGCCGCCCGCGATCACGATGCCCCTCTCCATCACGTCGCCGGCCAGTTCCGGCGGGGTGTTCTCGAGGGTCTGGCGGATGGCGTCGAGGATGGCGGATACGGGGTCCATCATCGCCTCGCGGATCTCCCCGGCCGTGATCGAGACGGTCTTGGGCATCCCGGCGTAGTCACGGCCCCGGACCTCCTTCGTGACGAGATCCTCGGACGAGGGATAGACATTGCCGATCTCGAACTTGATCTCCTCCGCCGTCCGCTCGCCGATCTGGAGGTTGTGGACGCGGCGCATGTAGTTGACGATCGCCT
>CAZWVM010000008.1:0-35484 GCA_964637705.1 uncultured bacterium | reverse complement strand
ACTACTACGCAAGTGTAGTTGTCGTCATGTCACAGATGTAGTTGACGTCCGGGGGACTATCGGATCATCTACGAGATTGTGGGCGATGATCTTGTTCGCGTATGGGCCATCGGGAATCGCCGCGATGTCTATCCCGAGTCCATGCGACGGTGGATCAAGTAGGATGAAAACAACGCTAGCGCCACGACAGGCTCGTGAGAAAGACGAATGACCGCAAGGCAGGTTACTCTGGTCGTCGCAGTCGTACTGGTGATTGTGGCTGGGGCGGTCGGTTTGACCTTCGCTTTGATGTATTCGATCTCTCCCGTCTATCTTCGCTCGGCCCAGATCCTCGACGTGGCATGGGGAAAGGACGGCGCTCTTTACCTGCTTGTCCAGTGGGTGGTGAAAGAGGATCAGCGCGGATACTACAAGAGCGTCGTAGAGTTCGATGAGAACGCCGTGTATAGAATTGATCCCACGGAGAAAATCGCGAGACGGCTGCCGATGGATGATGCCAGACGTGTGATTGCAGGATGGCCTGGTAGAGACAACGTTGGAAAACGACTTATCGAACGACTACTGGAACGTTCAAATATGCACGGGTGGGTAGGTGGCGCGTATCGTGCATATACTCTTGTTCAGCGAGATACCCGCATTTCTGAAGCGGGAAATCTTGGTGTTGGACAACCTTATGCGATAGCTATTTGTCTGGAGCGCGTTGTAAATGCGACGACCAGTCGAACTGTCACAAATGATACGGTTTTCCGGTGGTCTGTCGACGCCATCAAAGGAGCGATTCGCCTCTCCCCGGACGACAGCTATCTCGCGTACCAGGATTCTGCGTCGCGTCGGACAGTGATCCGGTGGTTGCCGGAGGGGAGGGAAGTGGTGGCGCCGGAGACGGCGATTCCGGCCGGCAGCGACGTCTATCCGACGACGCACGGCCTTCTCGTCCCCGGCGCCCGCCTGCTCGTGGATCCGGTGACGTGGGATACAAGACCGGGGTGGATTCTCGATCCATTTTCCAGCAAGAATCTAAGCCCTGGCGGCGAACGGGAAGCCTTTGTCGTATCGAATACGTTAGTGATTCGCGCCTCCGATGAATGGGTGCGAATCGTTCAACGCGGCAGTACAAGCGTTTCTGACGCGTATCGAATCGAATGGTCGATTCCGACTGAACGGGTGAGATTCTCCGTGCCGGATAGTTGGCGCGATCAGGATCGGTATCCGATGAGATACGACTTGGCGGAAACGGCAGTAACGGTGTCAGGCTCCCACTTTCCCACATTTGCCCGATGATCCCGAACTCTTTTATCGTCAGCGGCTTATGTTCTTCGTCCTGTTTTACGGGCTAATGTGGGAATGTGGGAGCCTGACACCTACCGCCAACCGATAATTCACTTATTCACTGCCTGACACCTACCTCCGCGCGCTCGAGGTGAGAACCCCCGCGACGATGAAGGAGAGGGCACAGCCAAGGAGCGCGGTCAACAACGGCGGGGGCGCGTCCGGCGCGATCGCCTGGAAGAAGACGCCCATCATGTTGTCGACGAGCGTGCCGCAGAGCCCGGCCGCGAAGACCGCGGGAAGGTGTCCGACCGTCCGCGCGAAATACTGCCTCACGAGCGAGATCACCCCGAAACTCCACCCGGCCATGAGGAAGAACTCCACCCCGATCCGAACCCATCGGCCCCACGCCTCCGGGTCCCGCCCCAGCACCTCGCCCCGCACCATGCTCCCGACGAGCATGAAGGAGGCGACACAGAGCGGCACGACGCCAAGTTTGCCTCCCCAGCGCACGGCCGTGACGATCTCGTCGTAATCAAGGCGCCGGAGGTTCATCCGAAGCCTACTCCGTCGCCATCCTCATGAAGGTGTGGACGTAGGGCTCGCTCTCCGGGGGAAGAATCGTCACGACGAGGTTCTGGCCGTCCTCGGAGAGCGTCATGCGGATCGGGACGGGGGTCTCGCCCGTCTCGCGCGCGGTGCCCTCGATCCCGCCCGAGGAGGAAGGCCTCAGCTCGAATCTCACGTCCTCCTCCTGCGCCTCGCCGACGATCTTGCCGTCCTCGACGCGCAGGATCATGACGTGCTCCTCGTTCTCGGTGCTCTCGACGTCCATCCAGGCGCCGGCATAGGACCGGAGATCGACGGAGGCGGCCGGCGCGGCCGGTTCATCGCCGCCGGGCGTGACCTGGACCGGCGGCGTGGACTGCGCGTAGAAGTAGAATCCCGCGGCGCCGACGACGAGCAGGAGGACGACGAGGAGGACAAGACAGCCGAGAGCCGCGAAGATCCAGGGGGCGGCCCCACCCCTTTGCCGGGAGCGAGAGATCATGGCGGGATCTTCTCAAATCGCGGTTCCGTTGACAAGGCGGGCTTCGAGTCGCGCTTCAGACCGCCGTCTTGCCCGGCAGGGCCGGCGCCTCGATCTCGATGACCGGCCGGGTCCTCAGGGAGTGAAGCTTGAAGACCCACTTTCCCTCCGCCTCGACCGTCGCGACCACCTCGTGATCGTAGCGGGCGAGAAACTCCTCCCCGCTCGCGATCGTCTCCTGCCCGCCGCCGCCGATGTCCCAGTAGTTCCAGTGGTAAAAAAGCATGTAGTTCCGCGCCAGGACCTCCATCGCCTCCGGATGAGCGAGCGCCCACTGGACCTGCACGGCGGCGCGATTCTGCACCGCCCAGAGCGCGGGCGTATGCGTCACGACGACCGCGTTCGGAGGAAGCACGCCGATGAACGTCTTGACGGCCGCGTGATCCTGCCGCGCCTGCTGGGCCTCGCGCGTGATGACCGGCAGGATGATGAGGTGCGGCAGGAGAAGCGCCGATCCGATCACCGGGGCTGCGGCGAGGGACAGGGCGCGCAGCCGGGGACCCGGTGAAAGAAGAGAGACCGCCGCGCCGAGGGTCTCATGAAGTGCATAGGCCGCGAGGAGCATGACAGGCGCGGAGATGAGCACCGAGAAACGGACGTCGACGCCGTAGTAGTAGGAGCCCGCGTAGAAGGGAATGAAGATGCCGAAGAAGAGCGCGAGCCAGGAGAGGACCGTGAGCGACGAGCGCAGAAGGACCACCCGCATCGGGGACCGGTCGAACCACGCCCGCGCGGTCCTCGCGACGAGCAGGACGAGACCCGCCGCGGCGATCCAAGTCACGGCGTGCACGGCCGGTTCCGTGTTCCCGACCCGCTCGCGCGTGAACCACCAGCCGAGGTTCTGCTCAAGATGGATCGAAACGAGATCCATGCGGAACTTGGGGCCGGTCGTGCCCCATCCCTCGCCGGAAACACTGCCGAGATGAACGAGGTGCGGCAGGAGAAGCACGGCGAGCACGGCGGCGCCAGAAAGGGCACGGGCGGTCCGGCTCTCCCCTCTCAGGTTCGCGTCCCCGGCCGCGATCGCAAAGGGAAGGAGGACGAGGACGCCCTCGGGCCGGAACTGGCAGGCGAAGGCCGCGGCCAATAGAGCCAGGAGTGCCTCGACCCTGTCACGCGTCCGGGAGGCGCGAAGACCGAGCGCCAGGGCCCAGATCGCGGCCGAAGCCGCCCCGACCTCCGCCACCCCGCAGACCGACCAGCGCAGGTTTTCGGGCCAGAGCGCGTAGAGAATCGGAGCGGTGAAAACCGCGGCCGGGCGGAAGAGACCCGACTCGCGCGCCAGGAATGCCAGGCCGGCGATACCGAGGGCGAAGAGCGCGAGGTTGGCGATCATCCCGGCGTCGTCGCGGACGCCGGCCACGACGGTCGCGAGCGCGACGGCGAAGGAGAAGCCGGCCGGTTCCTTGTTCAACTTGTAGACGAGCCCCTTCCATCCCGGACCGCCGGCAGGCGGCGGCACGGAACACTCGAGCATCCCGGCCTTCCCGTCCCGGGCCATCGACTGCCCGATCTGGACGTAGATATCCTCGTCGAAGTAGAGGCGGTGCGTCCGGGGCGTGAAGAAGAGAGCGGCGGCGACGCCGAGGAGCGCGACGGCGCAGGCGCCCGCGAGAAATCGGGCGTTTCTCCGCAGTCCCTCCCGGACCCGCCAGGCCGCGACGAGGGCCGTGAACCAGGTGAGGAGGAGCGCCACGAAAAGCGAGCGTGGAAGAATGAAGACGAGCGCGCGATGGATGACGGGGCGAGGAACGAGAGCCAGGGTGACAAGGAGAAAGAATCCGGCAGAGAGAATCAAAAGGCCCGCGAGGAGGTAGACCCTCCGGTCCGAAGGCGCGCCGTCCTTCACCATCTTCACGCCTTTCCGCTCCTCCGGATCTCGATACGCCCCTCGACGACGAGCGCATCGAGGCCCGATGCGAGAAGGGCCTCGATCGCGTCCTCCCCGGTACGCACGATCGGATCGCCGTGCACGTTGAAGGAGGTGTTGAGAAGCGCCCCGATCCCGGTTTCCTTCTCCGCCGCACGAACCATCGCGAGGAAGAGCCGCTCCTCCGGCGTCGCCGCATCGGGCGGCAGGATCTGCGGGCGGCAGGAGCCGTCGGGGCCGGTGACGCCGGCGAGGCGCCGCGCGCCCCCGGCCGTCGTTCCGTAGAGCGAAGTCATCCACCTCTCCTCGCGGCCGTCGTAACCCGCGAGCGAGCGAAGAGCCTCGTCTCGGGTCATGACCGGGCAGAAGGGCTGGTAGAAGACGCGCTTCTTCTGGGCAAGGTTCAGCCGGTCGCGGATCCGGGGATCGTCGGGCCGCGCCAGGATCGACCGCGCACCGAGCGCGCGCGGGCCGTATTCCATCCGGCCGTTGACCCAGCCGACGGTGCCGCCGCTCGCGATGATCGCCGCGACCTCGGCGAGCCCGATCTCGCGCACGGCGAGCCCGCGTCCGCGCGCGATGCGAACCGCCGCCTCGGCCGACACGGGCGTGCCGAGGTAGGGCTCGATCGCCGCGGGCCGGTCGAGAACCGCACCGAGCGCGAGCCCGCCGTCGCCCATGTTGGGGAAGACCCATAGGTCGATGGGACCGACCGAGGAAACCGTTTCCCTCAGCAACCGGTTGATCCGGACATTGGAGAAGAGTCCGCCGGCGACGGCGAGGCGCGGGAGGCCCGTCGCCTCGACGGCGGCGCGGGCGATCGCGACAACGGCGCGCTCGGCCATCCGCTGGACGGCGGCGGCGAAGCGTTCGGGCCCCAGCCGCCAGAGCGTCTCCCGCAGGCGGTGCGCGGCGCCGGAAGCGACGCGCACACCCGGCACGGGCGACGTGGAGACCGCGACGAGATCGTCGAGCGGCCCGGCTTCTTCCGCGCCGAGATCGGCGAAGGCCGCCAGCGCCATCACCTTGCCCTCGTCCTCCAGTTCGCGCATCCACAGCATCCGCGTCGCCTCCTCGTAGAGGAGCGCGATCGAGTCACGGCCGTCGATGCGCGCGAGAACCTCGAGGCCCCGCGCGTCGCCTCGAGCGATCGCGCCCGAGCAGCCGTCACCGATCCCGTCGAGGGAGAGGACGGTCGCGTCGGTGAAACCGGAGGTGAAGAAGGCCGAGGCGAGGTGCGCGAAGTGATGATCGACGACGCGGACCGGGACGTCGAGACCCGAGCGACGCGCGACGAGGCGGCGCGTCAAGGCCGCGCAACCGGGCAGCGGCGGCACCTGCGTGAATGAGGCCTTGAAGGCTCGGCGCAGGCCGTCGAGCGGGCGGGGCGGAACCTTGTGGCGCCGGAAGAGGTAGTAACCGCGCCCCATCGCCGGGACGAGCCGCGAGAGGACCTTCGAGGGATCCGAGGTCGAGACCACGATCTCCGCCGGCTCGCCGCAGGCCGCGACCGCCTCGGCGAAGGATCGCTCCGGGAACCCGACATCGAGCTTGCGGCGCGAAAAGCGCTCCTCCTGCGCGGCGAAGAGCACGCGGCCCGCGGCGTCCACGCAGGCGACGCCGGCGTCATGGCCGTCCCAAAGCCCCATCCGGAGACCCGGGCGCGGATCGGGCCTCTTCAGAAGAAGACGTCCCGGACGAGCGACCAGAGATATTTCGGCGCGTCCTTCACGGGATCGATATGGCTCTCGCCCGCCTTGCGGCAGGACTCGTGCGAAGGAATCTCGTCCACCCTCCCGCCGGCCTTCAGGGTCCGCGCGATCATCTCCTGCTCGATCGTCGTGTGATCCGAACGCAGGCGAAGCTTCAGGAGGAAATCGCGGCGCACCGCTCGAAAGCCGTTCTGGCTGTCGGAGATGCGGACGCCGAAGCGCTTGTTGATGCAGGCGGTGATGAAGGCCGAGCCGGTCAGGCGCAGGAACTCGTCGAATCCGCCGTGCAGCTCGGACGACCCGCCGCGCAGGCGCGATGCGGTGACGTGCTCGGCGCGGCCTTCGCGGATGGGCGCGACGAGCTTCGGGATGTCGGCGGGATCGTGGGAACCGTCGGCGTCGATGAAGACGACGATCTCGCCCTCCGCCTCCCGCGCCGCCGCGCGTATCGCTTTTCCCTTGCCGCCCCCGCCGTCAAAGACGACGCGCGCTCCCTCGGCGCGAGCGATCTCGACGGTGCGATCCCGCGATCCTCCGTCGACGACCAGCACCTCGTCGGCGTGAGGTTTCGCACCGCGGATCACATCGGCGATGCAGCCCTCCTCGTTCAAGGCCGGTATCGCGACCGTGACCTTCATCGAGCCCTCCCCCGGGGTGATCTCAGAGCGCCGTGCAGAGCCGCCAGGCTCCCTCCTCGTAGATGAAGTCCTGGAAGGCACGCGTCGGGTCACTGCCGTTGGAATAGGTGAAGAAGACCCTCGCGTGCTTGCCGACGACGAGCGTGTGCTGGATCGCAACGGTGAACGCGCGCTGGCGCCAGAAGGGCAGGAGCCGGTTCAGCTCCTCCTTCGACCGGATCGCCTGAACCCAGGCCTCCGGGTTCGCCGTCTCCTCGTCCGTGCGGGCATAGACGAAGGAACGGCCGAAGTAATAATCGCCGAACTCGAGGGAGAGAAGCGCGAGCGCCTGGTCGAACCGCTCCGCCTTGATCGCGGTGAAATACTGCTGCAGGACCGCCTCGGGCTTCTCGGGCGGGACGGGGCTGGCCGGCACGACGAGCCCGAGCGCGAGAATCCCCAAAGCCGCCGCCATGACGATACGCTTCATGTCGCTTCCTCCTTCGTTCGACTGCCGGAAAAAGTATGGCCGAAAGCCTCGTCCCCAACAAGCCTCGCGACGGAGGGTGTGGTATAGTATGGATTCCATGATTCGAACGCTCCGGATTCTGTTTGCCCTGCTTCTCGCCCTCCCCTGCCTCGCGCCGCCGAGCGGCGGGACGGCCACGGCGGCCCGGCACGCGGCGCGCACCGCTCCGTTCACCACCGGGCTCACCTCGTACCTCCACGTCGCCGCGAGTGACGGCGACAGTCCCGTCATGATCCGCGTCAGCTTCGCCGATCCCGCGACGATCCGGCTGCAGGTCGGCGCCGGTTTCGCGCCGCCCGAGGTTCGGCCGGCCTTGCCCTTCCGTGTCGCCTCGCGCCCGGACGCGGTCGAGATCGTCCGCGGCGGCCTTGCCTGCCGGATCCTCTCGTCGCCCCTGCGAATCCTCCTCGCGACGGAAACCCGGTCCGTCTCCTTCTTGACGCCCGACACCACGCCCGGCGTGATCCTGCTTCGCGACACACCGGGCGGCGCCGCGCGGATCCGCTTCGAGATCGGGGAGGACGGCGGCCGACTGCTCGGTGAATTCGGAGCCACGGTCGACCCCGCATCGACCGGAGACACCGGCCTCCTTTTCTTCGACCGCGAACTCCGGAGGGTGGCGGCGATCCCTCCCCCGTCCTTCATCTCGACGGCCGCCTGGGGGCTGACCCTCCCCCGATCGCCCGCGACGGTCCTCAGACGTTCGTCGCCCCGCAGCCTTACCATCCTCGATTCCACCGCCGAGCTCTTGATCCACCTGCCCTCGAACGGTTCGATCGCCGAGGCCTTGCGCATCCGCCGGCCCTACCTGTCCGAAGCCGCGCCCCCCGATCCTGTTGCCTTCCGTCCCTGGATCACGGTCGATTCCTACACGCCGCCCTCGGTGATTGACGACATCCGAGGGAAACTCCGCTTCCTCGGACTGCCCGTCGCCGTCGCGGCCTTGGAGGAGTGGTCGCGCCCCCCCGTCCTCGCCTTCCGTGCCCGGGAGATTCCCGCGGTTCGAAACGGTTCGTCCGCCGTCTTCCGTCTCCCCTACACCGGGAGCAACCTCGGCCAGTTCGAGGGCATGCGGGCCGCGCTCGGTTCCGGGTTCTCCGCAGGGCTCGGCGGATTCGCCGTCACGGCGATGGACATCGGCTCCTACCTGAACCAGCGCGCGCACGGCCCGGCGCCGCTATCGCCCGAGGCCTGGATCCGGTGGATCCAGCTCGCGGCCTTCTCGCCGGTCATGCAGGTTCATATGCGACACGAATCGCATGCCCCGTGGCACGGGCCGAATCCCGCCGTCGCCGACCGGTATCGCGACTACGCCTGGATGCACGTCAATCTCGAGCCCTACCTCGTCTCCGAGTCGCGCCGGTCGGCTCGGGACGGATTCCCCCTGATCGCGCCCCTGGTGCTCGTCGATTCGGGCCCGCGCGAAAGCCTCGCCGCGGACGAGGCCTACCTGCTCGGACGCGACCTGCTGGTGGCGCCGGTCCTCGAGCCGTATGCCCGCGAGCGAATGGTTTCCCTGCCGCCCGGGCGATGGATCGACTACTGGACGGACCTCGCCGAGACGGGCGGAAGGAGCGTCGTGCGCGAGGCGCCGCTCGATTTGATCCCCGTCTACGCGCGGGGCGGATCCGTGATCCCCCTGAGGCTCGACACCGCCTGCCAGCCCGGCTCGCCGCCGACTGGCGGGATCTGCCTGCGCCTCTTCCCGGACGCGGGCGGAAAGGCGGTCGCGGAGATCGAGGACGCGAGGGGGAGAAAGCTCGTGGTCTCCGCCGGAATCGATTCGGCCGCCGGGCGGATCCGCCTGCGGGGCCTCCGCGAACCGGTCCGGATCTGGATCCCCTGGAACGGCGCTCCTCCGCGACACGTCTCGCTCGGCGCGCGGCGCCTGGCGCGCGGCGACCACCCCCCGTCCCGGCCGGGCTGGTTTCACGATGCCGAGAGCGGTCGCCTGATCGTCTTCGTCGACGCGCGCGGAAACGGCGAAGTGAAGTGGAGATGAGCGGCCGACGCCTTGACACCGCCGGGCCCGTCTGTTCTGCTCGGAGCGAGGTGACGCGATGAGCTTCGATCCCGACGCGCCCGCGCGCGGCGGAGGCCTTTACGGGTTGGAGACGAAACCGGGCGAGGCACGCGTCGTCGTCATCCCGGTCCCGTGGGAGGCCACGACGAGCGGCGGACGCGGCACTCGGCGCGGTCCCTCGCGGATCCTCGAGGCGAGCGCCCAGGTCGATCTCGAGGATCTCGACGCGGGCCCCGCGTGGCGCCACGGCATCGCGATGCTCGATCCCGACCCGGCCATAACGGAGTGGGGCGACCGGGCCGTGCGTGACGCGCTGGCCGTCATCGAGAGCGGCGGCGGGGCCGCGGAGGCCGCCGGGCGCGTCAACGCCCTGTCCGGCGCGGTCAACGAATCGGTGCGGACCTCGACCGGAGCGATCCTCGACGACGGTCGGATCCCGGCCATCGTCGGCGGCGACCACTCCGTCTCCTACGGCGCGATCCAGGCGACCGCCGAGCGCCACCCCGGTCTCGGGATTCTCCACATCGATGCCCACGCGGACCTGAGGCCCGCGTATGAGGGATTCACCTGGTCCCACGCGTCGGTCATGCGCAATCTTCTCGACCGCATACCGGAGATCGCTCGGCTGGTCCAGGTCGCCGTCCGCGACCTCTCGGCCGGCGAACGCGGCTTCATCCGCGAGAACGGGGACCGCGTCACGACGTGGTTCGATCCCGAGATCGCCCGCGCGCTCGCGGAGGGCTCGACCTGGATGAGCCTCGTCGAGCGCATCATCGCGCCCTTGCCGGAAACGATATGGATCTCGCTCGACGTCGACGGTCTCGATCCCTCGCTCTGCCCCGCGACCGGGACGCCCGTGCCCGGAGGCCTCTCCTTCCGCGACGTCGTTCTCCTCCTCGGAACGGCCGCCGCGCGAAGGCGCATCGTCGGCTTCGATCTCGTCGAGACAGGCGACGGAGCCTGGGACGGCAACGTCTCGGCGCGGCTCCTCTACAAACTCTGCGGATGGGCCGCGGGAGCGCTCACGAAGTAGGTAAGGACTCCCCTCGTTCCCCTCCGTCCAGCGCGCGCTCAAGGAAGTCCGCCGTCCCGCGCGCGGCCCATTGCGCCCCCTCGGCGCTGAAGTGACCGTCCCAGGGCAGGTAGAGGGAGGAAGGATTCGCGTGAGCCGCGAAACTCGGAGTGAGGTCGAGGCAGGGAATCCCGAGTCGCTCGCAGATTTCCGCAAGGCGCCGGTTGGGAAGGTTCACGTCGTAGTCCGTCACGGCGCGTCGTGCCGCGACGACAGCCGCGGCGGCCGAATCGACCTGGAGACGATCCGGGAAGAGGACGACCACGAAGGCGCGGGAATCGGATCGGACCTCCCGCGACCATTCCTCCAGCACGCGCTCCGTCTCGGACCATCCGCGCTTCCAGGGCTCGCGGTCCTGCAGGTCCGGGCGCAGCATCGCGAAGGCGTCGTTCTCCACGGCGGCGTAGAGCGCCTCCCGGCCGGGCCGGCGCTGCCACAGGGCCCGGAGATTCCTCCACCCGACGCGGCACCAGACGTAGAGGACGGAGGCCGACATGACGGGGTCGATCCGTCGCCGGATCCACGACGGGCGGTACGTCGCCAGGTTTCCGTCGATGACCGATACGCCGCTGTTGCCGGTCGCGTTGTCGTGAACGTCGTTGCCGAGGTAGAAACCGAGGAGAACGATGCCGGGATCCAGGTCCTTCATGGCCGCCTCGCGCTCGGCGCCGTAGAGGTTCCGACTCTGGACGGTCGAATAGCTGGGGGTCCCGAAGCAGGCGACCTCGCGGGAAAAACCGGCGCGCGCGAATTCCTCCTGCAGTTGAAAAGCGAAGGTCCGGGCGTAGGGAGAAAGACCGGCGCCGAACATGAAGGAATCGCCGAAGGCGGCGATGCGGCGCCGCGACATCCGCGGCGCCCACTCGGGGCCTCGGAACCCCCGGCTGTTGAGCGGTTCTCCGGCGTAGACGAACCCCGGTTTCATCCGGAACGTGAGACCCGAATCGGACCGGTACATGCCCCGCGACTCCTGGAGAGCCGGCGGGGGCACGCAGATCCTGAGGAGGATCTCGAGGGCCGCCAGGCCCAGGATCACGCCGGATCCGAGGAGCGCGAGGCGCCGCTTCAGGAGTCGCATGACGGCATCGTATGGTCCCCGGCGGCGGGAGGCACGAAGATTCTGGCGGGCGGGGGCGCGTCGAAAAGCGGCTTCCCGCCCGCTTTCGCCCGGCGACAAGTCGCCCCGCGAACCCGTTGACACCCCCGGCCGCGTCTGTTTTGCTCTCTCCATGATCATCGTCACGGGCGGAGCGGGCTTCATCGGCAGTTGCGTCGTCGCGCGGCTGAACGCGGCCGAGCGGAAGGACATCCTCGTCGTCGACGAACTGGGCCGGGACGACAAGTGGCGCAACCTCGTCGGGAAGGGCTTCGTCGATTTCCTCCACAAGGACGAATTCCTCGCGCGGATCCGCGAGAATCGCCTCCAGGGCGTCGACGCCGTCATCCACATGGGCGCCTGCTCCTCCACGACCGAGAAGAACGCCGATTACCTGATGGAGAACAACACGCGCTACACCGAAACGCTATGCCAGTGGGCGCTCGAGCGCGGGGCGCGGTTCATCTACGCCTCGAGCGCGGCGACGTATGGCGACGGCGAGGCGGGCTATTCCGACGCCGAGAGCGATCTCGACCGGCTTCGGCCGATGAACATGTACGGCTATTCCAAGCACCTCTTCGACTTGCGGGCGCGCGCCGCCGGGCTTTTCCCCCGCATCGCCGGGCTGAAGTTCTTCAACGTCTACGGCCCGAACGAGTATCACAAGGGGGACATGATGAGCGTGGTGCGCAAGGCCCACGAGCAGATCCGCTCCACGGGGCGGGTGCGCCTCTTCAAATCCTACCGCGAGGGCTATCGCGACGGCGAGCAGGTCCGCGACTTCATCTACGTGAAGGACTGCACCGAGGTGATCCTCTGGCTCCTCGCGAACCCCTCTGTCAACGGCCTCTTCAACCTCGGCACCGGCCGCGCCCGCACCTGGATCGATCTCGTCACGGCCGTCTTCCGGGCCCTGGGCCGCGAACCCGCGATCGAGTTCATCGAGATGCCGGAGGCGATCCGCGACCGCTACCAGTATCACACCGAGGCGCGCATGGAGAAACTCGCGGCGGCCGGTTGCCCGGTGCCGTTCCACTCGCTCGAGGAGGGCATCGCGGACTACGTGCAAAACCACCTCGAGAAACCCTGGCCTCACCTCTGATCCCGCCCGGCCGTACGTCATGACATCGAACGCCCCCTGGCTCGTCGTCGGCGCCGGCATCGTCGGGCTCGCCGTGGCCCGGGAACTCTCGCGGCGCGAGCCGGGACGGCCCGTGGTGGTTCTCGAGAAGGAACCCGGGGCGGGCCGGCACCAGACCGGCCGCAACAGCGGCGTCATCCACTCCGGCGTCTACTACCCCGCGGGCTCCGAGAAGGCCCGCGGGTGCCGCGACGGTATCGCGCTCATGCGGGAATTCTGCGAGCGGCACGGCATCGAGCGCCGCCGGGTCGGCAAGGTCATCGCGGCGACGACCGAGGACGAGTTCGAGGGGCTCGAGCGGCTCCACCGGCAGGGAACCGCCAACGGGATCCCGGGCCTGCGCCTTGTCGGCCCGGACGAGATGAAGGAGATCGAACCGGCGGTGTGGTGCCTGCGCGCGCTTCACCTTCCGGAGGTGGAGATCGTCGATTACCGGAAGGTCTGCGAGGCGCTGAGAGGCGAAGTGGAGGAGGCGGGCGGCGAGGTCCGTTTCCACGACCGCGTGGTGCGCGTAACGGAGGAGGACGACGGGATCCGGGTCGAGACCGACCGGGGCGAGCATCGCGGCCACCGGCTCGTCAACTGCGCCGGTCTTCACTGCGACCGCGTCGCGCGCCTCTCGGGTTGCATGACCTCGGTCCGCATCGTGCCGTTTCGCGGGGAGTATTACGAGCTGAGGCCCGAAATCGCCCGCACCGTGCGCGGCCTCGTCTACCCCGTGCCCGATCCCCTCTTTCCCTTCCTCGGCATCCACCTCACCCCGATGATCGACGGCCGCGTGACGGCCGGCCCGAACGCGGTCCTGGCCCTGGCGAGGGAGGGCTACGGATGGAGCCATCTTTCGATCCGCGACGTGGCCGAGGTTCTCTCGTTCGGAGGATTCTGGCGCATGGCGGTCCGGCACTGGGAGACGGGCGCCTACGAGACCGCCCGTTCACTCCTGAAACCCCTCTTCACCCGGAGCGTCCGGAAGTTCCTGCCGGGCATCGCTTCAGCCGACATGGTTCCGAGCGTACCCGGGGTGCGGGCTCAGGCCGTCACCCATGAGGGTCAGCTGATCAACGACTTCCTATACCGGACCCAGCGGCGGGCCGTCCATATCCTCAACGCTCCTTCCCCGGCCGCGACGGCCTCCCTCTCGATCGCCCAGCGCATCGCCGACCTGGCCCGGGACCTTCCCGGTTGATTCCCGGCCGTCGCCCGCTTCCGGGGCACGGTTCTTGCTTTGAACGTTGACTTGATCCACGGTCGAGAGATACTGGCCGGGACATCATCAGGAGGTTCTTCATGAAGCCCTTCCACCGCGCGGCGACGATGGCCGCCTCGTTCCTGGCCGTTTCCCTGCTCATCGCAGGCTGCTTCCCTCTCGAACTCGCTTCCACGGCCGACGGCCGCATCGCGATCCCGCGGGCGGAAGGCGTCCTGGTATTCGATCCCGCGAGCGGCACGGGCCGCCTGGTCCTGAAGGAGAACGCCCGCGAGGCCCCGGCCTTCGCGGTCATCTCCCGCGACGGTTCGCTCCTGGCCCGCGCGGCGCTCCGCCTCGATGACGACGGCGATCCCGGCTCCGCGAGCCGCATCCTCGTCACCACCCTCGCCGACGGATCCACGAAGGAGATCACGGAGGTCTCCAATTGCAGTTTCCTCCAGCTCGACCCGAGGGGCCGCTATCTCTCCTACACCTGCATCGGTGGCACGTCGGCGGAGGGCGTGGACGAGAGCCTTCCGGAGTTGAAGCTGGTGAACCTCGCGGAGCAGAGCGAGAAGCGCATCAACTTCAACACCTCGAGCGTTCACCGCTGGACAGCCGACGGCCGTTCGATCGTCTACCTGAAGACGGACCTGAAGGACACGCGCGGGCGCGTCGGGGCGCTCTGCGTCTACGATGTCGAGAGCGGCAAGATCCGCCGCGTGGCCGCGATCTGCGGCGCGGAATGGTTCGATATCTCGCCCGACGGCACGCGCGTCGTCCTCTCGGCCAAGTCGCTGGCCGCGGCGGGCACGGAGCCGGTCGCCACCGAGGAAACCACCTCGGCCCTCTACGAAATTCTCCTGGCCGACGGGTCCTTCCGCCGCCTCGAGTCGGACGCCGACTTCTGCCGCTACTCACCCGACGGGAAGCTGGTCGCGATCTTCCGCGAGAACGCGCTCTGGACCGCGCCGGCGGACTTCTCGAAGGAGCCCGCGCGCATCACAGCCACGGTCGTCAATCTCGACAACTCCACCAAGTTCCACCCGACCTGGATCTCCGCGAACGAGGTGCTGATCCTGAAGAAGAAGGCGATCTTCGGCACCCTGGCGTACACCTTCGAGTTATCGAGCGTGAACGTCGCGACCGGAGAGATCAAGCCGCTCCAGGACGCCGTCGAGGCCGCGATCCGGGGACGGTAGGAGGGCCGGGGCTCAGCCGCGCCGCAAGAACTCCCGGGCGATCATCAGGAGCTCCAGCAGGCCGTTCTTCAAGGGCTGCATCTTCCTCTCCCCCCCGATCCGCGCCGGCTCGTCGCCCGGGATCTCCCCGATCCGGTAGCCCTTGCGGATCGCGCGCAGGAGGATCTGCGTGCCGTAGCAGGGCGTGCGCGTGTCGACCCCCAGCGCCCTCAGCTTCTTCACGTCGTAGGCCCGGTACATGACGAGCATGTCGGTGACGCGGGCGCGGAAGAGAAGGTTCACGAGGCCGGTGAAGAGCCGGTTGCCGAAGGCCGTGACCGCGTCGTCGTCGTCGCTTCTCGCCCCCGGCAGGTAGCGCGAGCAGATCACCATGTCGTAGCCCTCGCCGAGCTTTGCGACGAGCTCGGGAATCTTCTCCGGCACCGAGTTACCGTCGGGGCTGAAGACGACGGCCACGTCGCCCGTCACGCGCTCCATCGCCTCCCGGAAGGCGACGCCCGCCCCGGGCGCCGATTGGACGAAGTAATCCAACCCGTGCTCGCGGCAGTACTCGATCGTGCCGTCGGTCGAGCCGCCGTCCACCACGATCAGCTGGTCGCACCACTCGCGGCGGATCTGGGGCATGATGACCCTCATGCCGTCGATCTCGTTCCAGGCGAAGACGAGGAGCGTGACGCGGGGGCGCGTGCCGGTCATGAATCGTGACTCAATCCGGAATCCGCAATCACGCACGCACGATGACAGGCCCATCCTCCGCCGGTGGAATCTCCTCGGAGCGGCCCGGGCGACGCCGAATCCGCGGAGGTATGAGGCGCCGGCGGGAGGCCGCGGGATTTCCCATGGATGGGAAATCCAAGGCCAAGACGCGGAGAGGAGATTCCGCCGGCGGACATCACCTGCAACGTCTTCCCGTCCGCAATCAAAGCAGGCTTCGGCCCTCGCCGCCGTCGGCCGGGATGGAGGCGCCGTTGACAAGCGAGGCCGCGGAGGACGAGAGGAAGACGACGAGGGCGGCGACCTCCTCGGGTGTCCCGAGACGCCCGAGCGGAAGTTCGCGGTCGATGAAGGCCCGGTACTCGTCCGGTCTCTCTCTCTTCATCTTCTCCCACCCCGTGTCGGGAATCTCGATCGCGCCGGGCGCGACGCTGTTGAAGGTGATGCCGGCGCCGGCGAGATCGCGGTACTTGGCGAGCGACTTCATGAGCGCGGTCTGGGCGGTCTTGGCCATCGCGAACCAGGGCCGCGCCCCGCCCTCGCGACCGAAGATCGAGGTGATCGTGACGACGCGACCGAAGCCTTCCCTCTTCATGTGCGGCAGGCAGAGCATCGTCAACTGGATCGCGGCGCCGGCGTTGCGGCGATAGACCTCCGTCCAGACCTCGGGCGCCGTCTCCTCGACGACGTCCTTCCCCCACCGGCCGCCCCCGCCGACGTTGTTGACGAGGACGTGGACCGCGCCCCAGCGCGCGACGACCGACTCCACGACCCGCGCCATCTCCTCCTCGCGGTCGGCATCCGCGTTGAGGCAGAGGAAGTCCGCGCCGGCCGCCTCGAGTTCACGGGCCATGAGGTCCACGCGCTCGGGCGTGCGGGAGAAAACGGCGACGCGGCAGCCCTCCGCCGCGAGCGCCAGGGCGCAGGCGCGGCCGATGCCGTGGGTGCCTCCTGAGACGAGCGCGACGCGATTCCCGAGTCCGAGTTCCATGCGCGAAGGCTACGGGCGGCCGCCGGAGCCGTCAACTTGATCCGGGGCCGCGCGCGGGGTATGATGAAGGCCGAACCCGGGCCCACGCGGCCCGAACACCAAGGAGTCATGACATGACCGAGCAGAACGAACAGCAGTGCCTTGTCCTCATCAAGCCCGACGCCCTGAAGAAGTCCCTCACGGGCAACATCCTCACCGTCCTTTCCGAGACCCGCTTCCGCATCGTCGCGTCCCGGATCGTGCACGTCTCGAGGGAACTGGCGGAAGCCCACTATGCCGAGCACAAGGGGAAGCCCTTCTTCGAGAGCCTCATCGAGTTCATCATGGGCGACAAGTTCACGCCCCGCGTCATGGCTCTCGTCTACCAGGGCACCAACGCGATCCAGACGCTCCGCGATCTCGCCGGGCGGACGAACCCCGAGGACGCCGATCCGGTTTCCATCCGGGGCAAGTACGGCCGGATCAACTCCAAGACGGGCGTCTTCGAGAACGCGATCCACATCTCCGATTCCCCCGAGAGCGCCAAGCGCGAGATCCAGCTCTGGTTCCAGCCGGACGACCTGGCGGAACTGATCTACCCGGTCAAGGATGTCACGCAGACGGTGACGAGGAAGACCTGGGCCTGAGCCCCCGCTTTCGCCGCTTGATCCAGGCGGAACCGTAACGCGCTCTCAGTCGAAGGACGGCGCGCGAGTATTTCAGGAAGGTGCGCAGGAACCGGGTCTTGGATGACCCGTACGAGCGGTCCTGGTACCACGAGGGAATCTCGAGAATCGTCCCGTTCTTCCGGACGTGGTGGAAGAGCAGCCGGATGTAGTAATCGCCGTAGCCCGTGAAGACGGTCCCGAGTCCCGGCTCGGGCTCCATTCGTTCGAGCGCCGCCCGCCGGATCGCGAAGAAGCCCGAGAGGTGATCCGTCAGGCGGGTGCCCAGGATATGGCGGGCGAACAGGTTGAAGAGATAGGAGAAGGCGTAACGGGAGAGGGAATACATCCCGCCGCCGTGCACGTAGCGCGAACCCGAAGCCAGCTCGAAGTGGTCGAGGTTGGAGAGGAGCACCGGCACGAGCTCGGGATCGTGGCTGAAATCGGTGTCCATGACGACGACCGCATCGCCTCGCGAGGCACGGATCCCGTCCAGGATCGAGGCGGCGAGGCCGCGGTCGGACGAGCGGGCGACGCAACGCACGCGTTCGTCGCCCGGGAGCGCCGCGCGGGCTTCATCCAGCGTTCCGTCCGTCGAGGCGTCGTCGACGACGATCAGCTCCGCGCATGGAACGCTCCGGCGCAGGGCCGAGAGCAAGGGGCCGATGTTGCCCTTTTCGTTGTAGGTCGGCAGGACGACGCTGACCGTCCGTTCCGTCATGGTTTCGCTCCCGTGTCGGTCCGGTTCACCGGCGCCCCGGGCACACCGTTCTCATCACCCGCCAGCCGGTAGAGGACCACGCGGAGTTTGACGGCCTCGATCTCGCTGTCAAGAACCGGCTGCGCCGAGGCCGGGACCGGCTCGACAGCCGCGGGCCCGGTGGAATCCCACAGCAGAAACCTCAAAGGAGCGCCCGGACCCGGACCCGTCGGAATCGACGTCGGCCAGATCGACTGCCAGCCGATGAAGGACATCGGGCGGACCGCCCCTCCCCCGAACTCGATGACCTTCGCCTCGATCGCCCTCGAGAGCTCCTCCTGCCGGAAGCTGCGTCCGAGGATCCAGCGGACCGACGCGAAAGCGTGAAGGCACGCGGCGAGAAGGAGGATCACGAGGAAAAAGCGGCGAGGCGACGGGTTCCAGGCGGAGAGCAGCGCCGCCGCGATCGCGCCGTTGACGAAAGCGACCGCGAGCACGGAGGCCAGGGAGGCGGAGGGATCGAAACGCGTCATCACGTAGCCCGCCGCCTGTGCGACGACGAGGGCGGCGACGAGCGCGGAGGCGCGGCCCCTCCACGCGAAACGGACCGCGCCCTCGACGGCCAGGAAGACCCCGGCGGCGGCGGCCGGAAGCGCCCAACGGAGGGGATAATGGAGCGCGAGGAGCGGCCCGGTCAGGTGAACGAGCGCGAGAACGGTGAGCGCCCTGAGCGCGCGCGGCGTGTCGGGCCGGCGCAGGGCCGGCACGGAGAGCGCCAGTCCGAAAGCGAGTTCCGGCAGGCTGCGGACGGGCAGATTCATCCGGAACAAATTGAAGATGCGGTCATGGAAAGAGGCCGCCGCGCCGACGCGCCCCGAGACGACGAGTCCCAGCCAGCCGCTCAACTGCTCCCACGCGGCCGGCTCGAAAAAAACGCGTGCCAGGGCGATCGAAAGGACGGGCAATACGAGGAACGAGCCCGACCAGGCCGCAATCCGCGCCGTCTTCTCGCGCCCCGGGCACGTCTCCGCGAGTAGCGCCGCCAGGGCCGCGACGCACGCTCCCGCCGCGCTCATCTTCGTGAGAAACGCCAGCGAGAGGATCAGGCCCGATATCGCGGCGCCACGACGCCCCTCGAGATCGAGGGCCAGAAGTCCCAGGACCGAGAGAGAGACCATCAGCATCTCCTGCTTCCAGCTGAAGGAGTAGGCGAAGAGAAGATGCTGCGCCGCGAGGAGAGCGAGGCCGGCGAGAGCGAACGGCGCCGGCAGGGTTCTCAGCCACCGGGCGGCCGCAACGGACCAGAGAAGAAGGAAGGCGAGCGCCGAGACCAGGGTGACCATGGCTCCCGACATTCCGCCTGCGGAGACGGCCGCATAAACGAAGAGGGAATGCAGGGGACTGCCGAGCGAGACGGAGGTCCTGTCGAACCGCCACGCCCCCTCCAGTACGCGCGCCCGGACGTTCTGAAGGCAATACCCCATGTCGCCGTATTCGGAGACGGAGGCCGAAACGGGCGGAAAATCGGCGCCGAGCATCAAGAAACGGCCGACCACGACGAACAGGGCGATGAGAAACGCGACGCCGGCCGCGCGCCGTGCCGTCAGCATGACCGCACGTACTCCGCCATGTCGCGGCCGAAGACGGTTCGGACGCCATGGAGCCTCCAGCCGCTCCGCTCGTAGAACCTCCGCGCGCCGCCATTCTCGGCGGTCACGACCACGGAGCAGGATCCGACATCCCGCCGCCTGAACTCGCCGATCGCCGCGGCCTCCAGCGCCGCCCCGAGCCCCTGCGAACGTCGCGACTCGTCCACGACGATGGCAATGAGCTCGGCCGCGCAGGGATGGGGGGCTTCGGCATAAGAAAGGCCGCGCGCGAGGCGAAGGATCAGCGCCGGGCGGACGAGGAGCCGCGGCGCGGCAGCGAGCGCCAACCGCCGGCGACGGCGCCGCAAGGCCTTCTCCGCCGCCCGGCGATCCGTCGTGCAGATCACGAAACCGTCGCATCCGGGTCCGGCTGCGAAACCGAAGACCTCATTCGAGAGGATGAGCGATTCGTACATCGCCCCGAGAAAGGGAATCCCCAGGGCGACCAGGAAGCCATCGGGCAATCCCCGGGCATGGAGTTCGGCGCAGCGCGCCGCGTCGCCGGACTCGAGAGGTCGGATCACTCCGCGGCCGGCCCGGTTCCCCTAGCGCCCGACGCGACGCGCCAGGATCCGGCGCAGGGCCGCGCCGATCACCTCGACGTCGCGCGTCGAAAGGCGCGCGGAGGAAGGGAGGGTCAGCCCGCGCCGGTGGAGCGAACGGGCAACGGGATGACGCGCGCCGCGGTACAAGGGCAGGGCCGAGATCGGGTGGAAGAAGGGACGCGTGTCGATGCCCTTCGCCCCGAGGCGCGCAGCCACGTCCTCGCGGTCGACTTCGGGCGGGAGGAGGACCGAGACCATCCACTCCGAGCTCGCGCTCCCCGGAAGGCTTGCCTGGAATTCGAGGCCCCCGATCCCGGCCAGCACCTCGCGGTAGGCCGCCCCGTTCCTCCTCTTTCGTTCGATCAGGCCGTCGATCCGCTTCATCTGGGCGCGGCCGAGGGCGGCCTGGAGACCGGTCAGCCGGTAGTTGAATCCCAGTTCCGGATGGTAGTAGCGCTTCTTCGGATCCATGGCGTGATCGCGGAGGAAGCGAAGGCGCGCGGCGTGGCGGGCGTCGTCGAGCGTGATCAGGCCGCCCTCGCCCGTCGTGATCGTCTTGTTGGCGTAGAAGCTGAAGCACCCCATCGTCCCCAGCGTCCCCGTTCGGCGGCGGCCCAGGGTGGCCCCATGGCTCTCGGCCGCGTCCTCGACGACGTGGACCCGTCCGCCCGCCGCCGCCCGGATCTCCCCCATCGCGGCCGGGGATCCGAAGAGGTGCACGGGAATGACGGCTCGAGTCCGCTTCGTGACGCGTCGCGCGACCTCGATCGGGCAGAGGTTCCAGGTCCGGGGATCGACGTCGGCCGTGACGACCTTCGCGCCGCAATAGGCGACGGCGTTGGCCGTCGCGACGAAAGTCATGTCCGGAACGATGACCTCGTCGCCGGGACCGACGCCGAGGGCGACGAGCGCGAGGTGGAGTGCGGCGGTGCCCGTGGATGTCGCCACGCCCTCGCGCGCCCCGCAGAAAGCCGCGAACTCCCTCTCGAAGGCCGGAATCTCGGGGCTCAAGGACGAGATCCACCCGTCGGTGACGCAGCGCGCCACCGCCCGCGCCTCGGCGCTTCCGATCACGGGTTCGGCCACGGGGAAACGGATTCGTTTCGAAGGCTTCGCGGTCACGTCCGCATCCTAAACGTCCTCCGACCCTCGGGCAAGGCGGCTCATTCCTGCCGGACGTCCCGCGCCGGTTCGTAGGCGGGTCCGCAGGCGCAGAGAAAGACGAGGGGGTCGTCGGAGAGGTTGCGGATTCGCTGGCGCGAGCCGGCGGGCATCCAGACCGCGTCGCCGGGCCCGATCTCGGCCGTCTCACCGTCCACCTCCATCCGACCGTGTCCGTGCAGGACGTAGTAGATCTCGTCGATGCCCTCGAGGCGATGCCAGGCCGTCACGCCGCGCGGCGGAACCGTGGCCTCGGCAAGGGAAAGGGCGGTGATCGGGCTGTTGGTCCGGTCGACGACGACCCGGATCTCCGAATCGTCCTTCGTGATGAACGGCGTCGCGTTGGACGCGCGGAAGACCTTCATGATCGACACTCCTTGATCCAGTCGCGGAGCGCGGCGGCCGCGCTCGCGGCATCCAGTCCCAGCTCGCGGTGCATCGCCTCCCGCTCCATCGTGAGGAAGCAATGGGCGTCGGGCACGGCGACGCGGCGGAACGGCCGGGCCATGCCCATCTCCGCCATCACCTCGGCGACGAGCGACCCGATCCCGCCCGTCAGCGAATTCTCCTCGTAGGTCACGACCCGGCGGCTCTCGCCGAGGATCGTCTCCAGTTCGCCGACCGGGGCGGGGCGGACCCGGAAGAGGTCCACGACGCCCGCGTCGATTCCCGACTCCGCAAGCCGGTCGGCCGCGAGAAGCGCCTGGTGGACGGTGTATCCCGTGGCGACGATCGTCACGTCGGCGCCGGCCCGCGCGCGCACGACGCCCCGCGAGAAGTCCGTCCCCTCCGGGTGAATCTCCGGCAGTCGCCCGCGCTCGACGCGCACGTAGACCGGGCCGGCCGCACGGTACGCGGCGCCCGCGCACCAGCGGGTCTGGACCGCGTCCGAGGGGTTGAAGAGGGTCAGCTCGGGCAGGACCCTCATCACCGCGACGTCGTGCGTCGCGTGGTGGGTCGGCCCGTCGGCGCCGTACGTCAGCCCGCTCCCGACGCCCACGACGACGACCGGGAGGTTCATCGAGCAGAGATCGACCTTGATCTGCTCGAGACACCGCAGGGTCACGAACGGGATGATGGAGTAGATGAAGGGCTTCTTGCCGCCGAGGGCGAGGCCGGCCGCCACGGAGACGAGGTTCTGTTCCGCGATGCCCGCGTTGCAGAACTGGGCGGGAAGGTCGCGCTTGAAGGCCTCGAGACTGAAGGCGCCCATGTCGGCGGTGAGGAAGACGAGATCGCGGTCCGCGCGCGCGAGGCGCAGGACCTCGTCGAAGAAGGCGTCGCGCATGTCGATCTCAGAGATCTTCACGGCCCAGTTCCTTCCTCGCCCTCTCGACCTCGTCGCCCTTCGGCACTCCATGATGCCACTTCGCGACGTTCTCCATGAAGGAGACGCCCTTGCCCTTCACCGTCCGCGCCACGACGGCCGTCGGACGGTCGAGACCGCCCGCGGCGAAGGCCTCGAAGGCCGCGCAGAGCGCAACGGGCGAATGGCCGTCCACCTCGACGGCGCGCCAGCCGAAGGCCTCCCATTTCTCGCGGAGCGGCGCGACGTCGAGCGCGTTCGCGAGCCGGTCGGTGGAGCAGAATCCGTTGTGGTCGACGACCGCGCAGAGATTATCGAGACGGTGCTGGGCGGCGAAGAGCGCCGCCTCCCAGACCTGCCCCTCGTTGCACTCGCCGTCGCCGAGGAGCACGAAGGTTCGGTCGTCCCGACCGTCGAGGCGGGCGGCGAGGGCCAGGCCCGAGGCGATGCCGAGCCCGTGGCCGAGGGACCCCGCGTCCGACTCGATCCCGGGGATGTGCCGGTCGGGATGGCCCCGCAGAAGCGTTCCCGGCCTCTGGAAGTTCTCGATCGCGTCGCGCGGGATGACGCCGAGGTCGGCGAGGACGGCGTAGAGCGAAGCGCAGGAGTGGCCCTTGGAGAGGAGGAACCGGTCGCGGCCAGCCCCGGGTCCGCGCTCGCGGCGCAGGAAGCCCCCGTAGTGCAGGGCGACGAGAATCTCCGTCGAGGAGTAGGCGCCGCCGATGTGCCCCTTGCCGGCCGAGACGATCATCTCGAGGACCGTCCTGCGGATCGCCCGCGCCTTCTCCTCCATCGCCCTCGCGTTCATGCCCGCGCCGCGTACGCCTCCCGGTTCCTGCGCACGCGCCTCAGGACCCCCTCGAGCTTCGTCGTCGCGCGGCCGCGCGCGAGGTTCGCCAGGAACCGCGCGAAACGCGCGGGATGCGAAGCGAACATGACGGCGTAGAAGGAGGTCATGAGGAAGATCCTAAGGAAATTCATGGCGCGAGGCGAGAAGCGTTTCGACCAGGAGACGCTCTCGGCGAGGTCGGCATAGCCGAAGAGCGACAGGAAATACGCGTCGTCCAGGACGATCCTCTTCTCCGCGAGAAACTCCCGGAAGAGCGGCGAGCCGGGGTAGGGAATGAAGGGAAAGGCGTTCAGCTCGTGCAGGCCGAGCACCGCGAGGCGGAGGCAGAGGAGGTAGCTCTTCGCGTACTCCCGGAGGCCCTCGGCCGGAAGACCGAGAACGATGTTGACGGAGAGGTTCATCTTCTCCGCGAGCGCCTCGCGGACGAGAGCGGCGATGCGCCCGGGATCGCTCCTCTTGTTGACGCTCCGGAGCACGACCTCCGACCCGCTCTCGATCGCGAAGTCGAGCTCGCGGCAGCCGGCACGCCTCATGAGCGACAGCACCTCGCGATCGACGGCCTCGGTGCGCAGGGTCGGAAGCTGCCAGGTCACCGCGAGTCCCCGGTCGAGGATCTCGCGGCAGAGCGCCACGATGTGGTCGCGCCGTACGACGGCCGTGAGGTCGGAAAAGACGAAGTTCTCGGCGCGGTGGATCTCGACGTGCGACCTCATCTCCTCGACGACCGCCCCGGGGCTCCGCGAGACCCACGGGTGACCCCACATGCCGTCGTTCGAGCAGAAGCTGCAGGAATAGGGGCACCCCCGGGTGGCCAGCATCGGCACGGTGCGGCCGCGGCCGACGTGGTAGTTGAGTCCGCGGTCGAGGTAATTCGCGAGCGGGAAGAGATCCCACGCCGGGGGCGGGATCCGGTCGATGTCGCGGATGCGGTCGGCGCGGGGGTTGACGCGGATCGTGCCGCCGGCGTCGCGCCAGGCCACGCCGCGGACTTCGCCCGGATCCGCCCCGGCGGCCCGCGCGGCCAGGAGCCGCACCGCGGTCTCCTCCCCTTCCCCGACGACCACGGCGTCGAGCGCGGGACAGTCGCGGAGCGAGAACTCCGGCAGGGCCGAGACGTGCTCGCCGCCCGCGATCAGAAAGGCCCGCGGCGCCGCGGCGCGCAGGGCGAGGATCAGCTCGCGGTGGAAGACCCAGTCCATGGAGAAGGAGGACGTGACGCCGATGACGTCAGGGGTTCCCAGGCGCGCGAGGGCCGCCTCGAGGCTCATCCCATAGCGGACGTACCGCCCCCGCACGACCTCCGTCCGGTCGATCTCCTCGCCGCACATGTCGATGACCGAGACGTCATGCCCCGCGCGGCGCAGGGCGGCGGCGACGTAGGCGATGCCGAGAAAGGGCACGAGCTGCGCCCCCATGAGGCCCGCGGAGTACGCGGGCGGGCGGACGAGGGTGACCCTCACCTCGCCAGTTCGGTCGTGTTGCAGCAGCTCCCGCCCTTGTTCTTGAGGTACGTCGGGTGGGAGTACATGTCCGCGAGGACCTGCGCGAGCGGCTTCGCCTTCAGGTTCCCGAAGCTCTCGGGATAGACCACGCAGAGCTGAACGTCGCCGTAGGGAGAGATGTTGAACATGTGGCCGGAGAGCGACTGGCAGGACTTCTGTCCCTTGACGACCGAGTAGGCCCCCTCGATGAAGGCGAAGGAGGGATCGAGCGAATTGATCACGTGGGCCTTCTCTTCCTCCGTCAGCTCCTTCTTCTTCTCGTCCTCCCACTTGCCCGAGAGGATCGGGAAGAGGATGCGAACGCCGGCGGCGCGGAAGTCCCGGGCGAGGCGGATGAGGCCGGTCAACTCGCTCTCGTCCCGCTCGCCGGGTTCGAACCCGCGGATGCTGCGCTTCATGACGTAGGTCGAGAAGATGGTCGGGATGCCGGCGTCGGCGCAGGCGAGGAATCCCTCGCGGGCCTTCTCGAAGAGCCCCGAGAGGCCGCGGAGACGGTCGTGAACCTTCTCGGTCGTCGAATCGATCGAAATGTTGACGCAGGAGACGCCCGCCTTCTCCAGTTTCTCCACCATCCCGCGGGAGAGATCCCAGCCATTGGTGGTGACGGAGGTGTAGATCCCGAGGCTCTCGCCGTAGCGGACGAGCTCGAGGATGTCGTGCCTGAGGAGTGGCTCGCCACCGAAGAAGTCGACCTTGGGGATGCCGATCGCGACGGCCTGCCCGAGGATCGATTTCATCTCCTCGGTGCTCAGCTCGTCCGCCTTCCGTGACTCGTCGAGGTACTTGCCGACGGAACAGTGAGGGCATCGGCACTGGCATTCGTAGGTGACGGAGAGTTCGATGAGCCAGGGGACGGGGCGGCCGAGCACGTGGCGCATGACCCAGTAACGGGCCATGACCCAGGCCTTGCGGGGCGTCATGCGCGTGAGCCCCACGCGGGCATACAACCTCATCTTGCCCAGGAACCGGGCGATCCGTCTCAGCATGAAGTCCTCATCGGGACGATTGTACAGACTGACCGGCTCCAGGGCCAGTCAGGTCGTCGGGGAATCTGCGGAGGGCGGGGACGCCGGGGGGCGGCGCGAGGAGAGATCGATGTCGCGGCGGATGAAACAGGGATGGCAGAGGTAGTGGCCGTTGCAGCAGGCGATGCGCGCCCTCTCGACGCGGCCGCAGTCGAGGCAGGTGTGCCTCCGGCGCCAGAGGGAGACGACCTGGGCGTGGCCGCAGAGGAAGCAGGCGACCTCGTGCGTCTCCAGGGGCGGAAGGTTCCGACGGTAGAGCCCGCGGAGGAAGAAGGCGTAGGGATGGGGCAAGCGGCGCTCGCGACGGCTCACCGCCCCGAGGCGCAACGCGTCGACCGGGGACGTGCCATCCGGAACGTCGATCTCCGTCCAGCTGGTGCCGACGTGGCGGGGAGATGTCGTGTCGGAACCGGCGAGGGCGGTGAGGCGCAGGGCGCGGGCGGCGGCGGCGGCGCGACGGTTGCGCCCGTCGAAGACGAAGAAGGACGCCGCGAAGGCGTTGAAGCTCTCGATCGCGTCGAAGGGCAGGGAAAAGACGAGGTCGCGAACTCCGAGGTGGAGAAAGGGATGGACGGCGACCGCCACGCCGCCCTGCGCGTGAATCCGCTCGATCGTCTCGGCCGCGGAGAGAAAGTCGTCGATGCGCTCGCGGAGCCCCAGGCCCGTCACATGCCCGTCGCGCGTCAGCATCTCCTGGCCGACGATGATGACGCATTCCGGCAGTTCGCGCGCCAGGCCCCGGGCATGCGCGACGTCGTGAAAATTGGTGATCGCGGCGCCGTCGATGCCGCGGGCCTTCAGCCCCTCGGCCAGTTCGCCGGCCGTCATGCATTCCCGGCCCCGCGACCAGGAGTGGACGTGCATGTCGAGGCGAAGCGGCATGGTCAGGAGCGGGGCGAGACGAGGCTTCGCCCGAGGATGCGGACCATCTCCGCGGCGATGAACCCGTAGTAGCGCGGGCTGTAGAGGAGCGTGTTGGAGAGGGGGAGGCCCCAGTGGCAGTTGCATCGGCCGTCGCGGATGCGCCGCTGGAACGCGGTCATCTCGGGAGAACGGAGAATGCGGAGGAGGTCATAGTCCTGTTTCCTGAGATCGCCGACGCTCTCCCACAGGGGCTCGCAGGGAAAGACCTGGCCGGATTCCGAAACGACGATCTCGCGGACGCCCGCCCCGCAGCGGCGATACATGTCCTTCTTCGCGAGAACCTCCTTCAGGACCTCGTTCTTCGCCTGGCGCAGGGCGATCGTGAAGAGCGAGTGGAGGTCGAGGAGGCTCGCGACGCGCGACCGGCGGCGCAGGTCCTCGCAGAGCCGGAAATAGTGGTCCCAGTCGAAATCGTATGACGCGTCTTCCGAGGCCGTGCCGTGGACAACCGAGAAGACGACGCGGTCGAGCGCGGGAAAATCCCGGTCGAGGATCGGGAAGAGTTCGGCGACCCTGTCCTTGTTGAAGGCCGAGTAGACGACGCAGGCCTTGAGGCGGAGGTTGGGGTTGCGCGCCTTGAGCGCCGCGACGCGCGCGTAGGTCTCCCGGAGGCGCGCGAAGCCCTCGGGCAGACCCCGGATCGCGTCGTGCACGTCCGGCGGGCCGTCGACGGAGAACTGGAGGTCGACGACCATCTCCGGGCATTCGCGGCAGATCCTCTCGACTTGCGGAACGATCCTCTCCGCGAGGTAGGCGTTGGTCGGCAGGTCGACGACGAGCGGCTTCGTGTTCCGGTAGATGACGCCGACGAGCTCGGCGAGGTCGTCGCGCAGGAAGGGCTCGCCGCCCGAGATCCCGAGGATGTTGATGAAGGGAATCGGGCGCGTGATGCGGTCGTACTCCTCGACGGTCAGTTCCTTCGCGCGGTCGCTCTTCTCCATGTTCTCCATGTAGAAGCACATGCGACAGCGCGCATTGCAGATTCCCGTCACGAAGAAGATGACATAGGACGGGAAATGGACGGAGCGGAGCCAGCGGGCGGCGGCGCGGATCATGGAAGCGGACTCGGCATGGGTCCCCAGTATACACGAGAGGGCGCGGCATGTTGAGCGCAGCGCGTGAAGAGGCGGCCCCGGTACCGATCCCCGGCGGAGCGGCGCACGCCGGGTGCCATGCGATCGAGAATCCGTTCGTCCCCGGCTTGTCCCCGGCTTTCCCCTTGTTCGGCCACGCCCGTCCATTATCATGTGACCATGTCGAGCGGTTTCTACAACGGGCTCAGGGTTCTCGTGACCGGTGGCACCGGCCTCATCGGCCGTCCCCTCGTCGAGAAACTCCTCGCCGCGGGCGCCTCGGTGCGGATCGCCTCGCTCGACGATCCGGCGCGGGCCCATCCCGGCGCCGAGTTCGCGCGGACCGACCTGACGCGCTTCGAGAACTGCCTCTCGGCGGCCCGCAGCTGTTCCATCGTCTTTCACCTCGCGGGTATCAAGGGGTCCCCGGCCATGACGCAGAAGAAGCCGGCCAGCTTCTTCGTGCCCACGATCCTCTTCAACACCTGCATGATGGAGGCGGCGCGGCAGGCGGGCGCCGAACGGTATCTCTTCACGTCGACGGTCGGGGTGTACGCGCCGGCCGAGGTCTTCCACGAGGACGACGTCTGGAAGACCTTTCCGTCGCCGAACGACCGGTTCGCCGGCTGGGCGAAGCGGATGGGGGAACTGCAGGCGGAGGCGTACGCGATCGAGCACGGCTGGGACAAGATCTCGATCGTCCGGCCCGCGAACGTCTACGGACCCTACGACAACTTCGATCCCGCTAACGCCATGGTCATCCCCTCCCTCATCCGGCGCGCCGAGGACGGCGAGAACCCCCTCGTCGTCTGGGGCGACGGTTCGCCGGTCCGCGACTTCATCCACGCCGCCGACGTGGCCGACGGCATGATGCTCGCGGTGGAGAGGGGCATCCGCGAGCCCTTGAACCTCGGGAGCGGGGCGGGCGTCACGATCCGCCGGATCGTGGAGATCGTCGCCGCGCAGATGCCGAAGGCTCCCGAGATCGTCTGGGATGCGACGAAGCCCGCCGGCGACCGCGTCCGCATCCTCGACATCGCGCGGGCTCGCGGTCACGGTTGGGCGCCGAAAATCTCCATCGAGGACGGAATCCGCTCGACGATGGAATGGTTCCGCGCTCACCGCGACCTGGCCGAACGCCGCTACAACGTCTTCACCGAAAGGAACCCGATCTCATGAAGGACCGCAAAGTGCTCGTGGCCGGCGGCACCGGCCTCGTCGGCGCCAATCTCGCCCTTCGTCTCGATGCCCTCGGCGCCGACCTGCTCGCAACCTGGCACGAGAAGAAACCGCGGTTCCTCGAGTCGAGATTCGGGCGGTTCGACTTCACGCGTTACGAGGATTGCGTGGAGGCGACGCGCGGGCGCGAGATCGTCTTCATCTGCGCCGCGCAAACCTTCGGGGCCCAGGTCATGAAGGACCGTCCCACCGCCCTCGTCCTGCCCAACCTCCAGGTGAACGCGGGTTTGCTCGAGGCCTGCCGCGTCAACGGCGTGGACCGCGTCGTCTTCATGTCCTCGTCCACGGTGTACCAGGAGGCCTTCTACCCGATCCGGGAGGACGAGTTGGACCTCAACAAGCCGGTCTACCCGATGTACCAGGGCGTCGCCTGGATGAAACGCTACACCGAGGAGCTCTGCCGGTTCTACGCGCACCGTTACGGGATGAAGATCGGCATCATCCGGCCGACGAACATCTACGGGCCGTGGGACAAGTTCGACCCCGACAAGGCCCACGTCCTGCCCGCGCTCATCAACCGCGCCCTCCGCAGGGAGAATCCGTTCGTCGTCTGGGGAACGGGCGCGACAATCCGGGACTTCATCTACGTGGACGACATGGTCGACATCATCCTCCAGGTCGCCGAGCGCCACTGCGCCTGCGATCCCGTCAACGTCGCGACCGGGTCCACGATCCGGATCCGCGAGGCGGTGGGGCACGTCCTCGCGGCCTGCGGTCACGACGTCGAACCGGTCTTCGACGCGACCAAGCCCGACACCATCCCGTACCGCATGCTCTCCACCGTCAAGCTCTCCTCGCTCTTCGGAGACCGCTCCTGGGTGCCCTTCTCCGACGGCATCCGCCGCGTCGTCTCCTGGTACCGGGACCGGGACAAGGGGACACTCTGACACTTTGACACAGCTCGGTCTCTTCGGGGAGGGGACACTCTGACACAGATGCGATGCGCGGGCGGCCGAAGAGACGCGAGTGACTGCGCCACGTTTCGCCGGTATTGCCTTGACTTCGTGATATCTCGTATCTCGTTTTTAGACAGCCTTCCAGCACGCCTCGGGCATCCGATTTTCCGCCTCGCCCCGCGCTCGGTCTGACATGGAGAATATACCCCGCGCCACTTCAGCTGTGTCAAAGTGTCAGAGTGTCCCCTTTTTCCAGAGTGTCCCCTTTTTCGCCTACGGGGCCGGGGCGGCGGCGCTTCTCCTCCTGAACCGGCGGCTCGCCCTTCCGGGGTATGGCTGGCTTGATTCCACGACTCTCGAGGATCTCGCCTGCTTTCTTCTCATCCCTTCCCTCTTCCTGTCGCTCGCGCGTATCGCGACCCTCTCGGAGCAGGGCTTCTCAAGAGGGAGCGCCCGGGGTTGGATCCTCGCCGTCCTGCTCTACGTCGCGTTCCTGCCGGTGCTCGGGTGGATCTCGGGACTCGAGGAGTTCCGCCGCCATTATCCCCTGGACCCCTTGGCGCGCGGAGGAATTCTCCCCTTCCTCCGGCACGAGACCCGCATGCTGCTGCGTCTTCTCGCCTGGGAATACCTCTTCCGCGGATTCCTTCTCTCCCCTCTCTACAAGGCGCCATTCCCGAACCCCCTGACGCGCTGGAATGCCGGACAGTCGATCCTCTGCGGGCTCGGCCACGCGGGAAAACCTCTCCTCGAATTTCTCTCTTCGTTCCCCGGGGCCTTCCTGATGGGCGGACTGGCTCTCTACTCCCGTTCATTCCTGCCCGGGCTCGCGCTGCATTGGACGGTGGCGTTCACCCTGGACTTCCTGGTCGTCGTGATGCGCGGCTGACCGCGCGAACCTCAATCGGCGAGCAGCAACTCAAGTCCCTCGATGACGATGGCGCCCTTCTTGACGGCGACGCGGCCGTCCCAGAAGACGGTGCACTCCCTGAGCGGCAGGTTGCGCGCGGCGATGGAGGGAAACGATCCGATCGGAACGAAGAAGCGGCGCGGCGCGGCCTCCAGTCCTCGCAGTGTGGTTCCCTCCGTCACGATGCCGGACGGGCCGGTCGCCTTGACGTCGAGCGGAACGTCCGGAGAGAACGCCCCGTCACCCCGCGCCGAGATCACGATCCCCGCCACGCGCGCGTTCACCGGCGCGGCCGGCTTGATCCACCAGCCTCCGAAGGCGCCGGGCCTGGTTACGTCGTAGGCGATGCGCAGGCCGGTATGCGCCGCTCCTGACGACGCCGGCTCGACGCTCACGACGGCGCCCTCCGCCTCCCAGACCCCGGCCCGGTCCGGGGGCGGCAGCGGTTTTCCGGCTGACCAGATCGGGACGGAACGGAACGACGACATCCACTCCGCGGGCATCGGGATTCGCGGATCGACAAGCGCGAGGGGCGGACGCGGCGGCGCGGGGCCGAGACGGACCGGGGCCGAGATGATGCCGCCCGTACCGCCGGCCGAGGAGAGGCGTATGCTCACCCGGTTCGACCCCTCCTTCAGCAGGCCGGCCGGCACGCGGTGGATCCGCGCCGAGACGGACCCTTCGGCGGATTCCGGCGTCTCGCCGACTCTCGTGCCGTTCACGAGGACGAGATCCCCTCCGGATACGCCGCCCATCCAGAGCCATGTGCCCCGGCCCGAGGCAATCCAGCGCGCGATCCTCTCCGCCTCCAGGGGCACGACGACCTCGTACCACCCCGCGCCCCTGAAATCCTTCAGGTCCGCGTGGGCGGCGCGCAGCCGATCAGGCACCAGGACCGGCACGCCCGAACCGGCCGGAGGTGGATCCGCGTTTCGACCGGCGCGAAAAGTCCAATCCAGCCGCGCGAGGTCCACGGGCGCTCCCGGCCCCTCGACATCCTCCGCTCCACGCCACGGCACTCTCGACATCGCCGCGCGCACCCACGCGTTCTTCATGAAGGTGCGCCAGATCAGGCCGGACCGGTGGTTCTCGATGGAGAGCAGAAGGGTTCCCTGGTCGAGCCCGATCACGTCGCGGGTGCGGAAGTCCGCCCCCACGTTGACCGCGTCGGTGAATCCATACCGGCCCCACGTCTCGCGCTGACGGTCATACAGCGCGCGCAGGCCCCGGATCGCGTGTCGCGGGAGAAACGGGATCGATCCGCCCAGGGCATAGACGACAACCGTGCCGTCGGCCGGAGGATTTCCGGGCGGAAAACCGTATCCGATGTAGCGGTTCTCCAACCCGTCCGCCGCCCCCTGGCCCCAGAGATCGGGGCCGAAGGATCCCGGGAAGCGCGCGGCCTGCTCGATGCAGTAATCGCGCATCGCCAGGGTCGCGAGCGTCGCGTTCAGGGGATAATCGACGCCGTGGCGGTCGACGCGCCCGCGCAGGTCGAACCAGATCAAGGGATACTGGTAGCGGAAGATCGACTGGTAGACGTGCTTCGAAGCGATGAAGCGGTGCCCCGCGAATTCCCCAAGGTCCCGTTCGAGCGAGTCCCAGGCCGAGGGCGCCAGGGGGTGAGTCGGGCTGCCGAGGGCGAGAAGATACAGGAGCGTCCCCTCGTCCGCGATCGATCCCCACGTATACGTGATGAACTTCCCGTCCGCCTCCAATCCCATCGAGACGTGCGTCTTGCCGTTGCGAGCCCACTCCCAGTCGACCCTCTCGAAGACCCGGCGTGACAGCCCCGCGATCTCGGTGTCGCCGAAGTATTCCGCGGCCGTGATCATGCCGCAGAGGAAGAGCACGGTGTCGATCGTCGAGACCTCGGTCCCCCCCTCGTCCTTGCCCGTGCGCATGTTGACGAAGTGGGGGAAGAACCCCCGGACGTTGCGCACCGTCCCGTCCGCGAAAGACCGGATCGTGCGCATCGCCCTCTCCCGGGCCTCCGCGCGCGGCACCCAGCCCCGCTCGGCGCCGACGACGAGAGCCGTGAGGGCGAACCCGGTCGCCGCGATGGAAGAGGCCTCGCGATCGTCGCCCGCATGGAAATTCCAGGCCCGGTCCCGCGTCAGACCCGTCCCGGGATCCGACTCCCACCAGAAGTAATCGAAGGCGCGGCGGGAGACCAGATCGAGAAACGCATCATCGCTCATCCCCCGCGACGCAGGTGGATCGGCGGCCGCCTCCGCGAGGAGCCGCTCCGCGGCCGAGACCTCCCTCTGCTCGATCCCGGTCAGGGGCCTCCGCCATCCCACGAGGCTCCGCGCCGGCGGTTCACCCTCGGCACGACCGAAGAGCCGGAGTTCGAAGATCGAGTTGCCCCAACCGGTCGCCCGGCTGTCGGTCCGCACCCGCACAGCGACGGCCGGGCGCGGAGAGGCGATCGCGAGCGTATCGACCAGCGCATCGGCGCGGCCGTCCATGATGCGCGCGGCCTCGATCCACGCCCCCGACTCGTCGCGCACCTCGAGCACGTACCGGGCCGCCCGGGCCGCCTCCCATACGATCACCGCGGTATCCAGGATCACACTCCGGTCGAAGCGCGCCTCGATCCATTCCCCGTCGCGGAACTCGCTCGACCACCGCGTCGTCGCGTCCCCGTCGAAGGCGCACTCGGCCGGATGGCGATAGTTCTGCACCGATGAGGCCGTGGCCGAGACGACGAAGGGATTGAGATCTCTCGAGCCCGCTTCCGCGGCCTCCGGCGCTCTTCCGCAGGATATGGCCGCCGCCGCGATAAGAACGAAGAAGAGGATTCCGGCGGTAGCCCACGCCCTGTTCCTGGTCGTCACCGCGCAACGCTCAGAAATCGGGGTTCCGGAAGATGACCTGCGATCCGCCCCTCTCGAAGCGGAACGGCACCTTCACGAGTTCCCCCAAACGCTCCCTGACGAGGTGATGCCTTTCCGGCGGAACGAAGAAGAGCATGAACCCTCCTCCGCCCGCGCCGAGCAGTTTTCCCCCGATCGCCCCCGCCTCGCGCGCCGCCGCGTAGATCGCGTCGATCGTCGGGTTCGTGATCCTCTCGGAGAGAGTGCGCTTGATCATCCAGGAATCGTGGAGCAGGCGGCCGATCGGCTCGAGAGGTCCATGCCCCTCGAGGATCCCCTGGGCCTCCCCCACCATCGCCCGCATCTCCCTCATCGCCTCGCGGTGGTCCGCGATGTGCCGGATCTGGTCGCTCGCGATCTCGGGCGCATTGCGGAAGATCCCGGTGAAGTAGAGGAGCAGGTGACTTTCGAGAGCCGCCACGCGCTCGGGAGGGACACCAAGTTCCTTCACATCGATGGCGTCGCCGCGAAAATCAATCCGGTTCAATCCTCCGTGAGCGGCCGCGACCTGGTCCTGCGACCCCACCGCCTCACCGATCATCTCCTGCTCCACGTGGATGGCGTCGAGGGCGAGATCCCTCTTCGACGGGTAGACGCCCTTCATGACCCGCAGCGTGTTCAGGAGTCCCACGATGAAGGCCGAGGAGGCCCCGAGTCCGGTGCGCGCCGGGAGATCGGAGGCATGCGTGACCTCGATCGCCTCGTCCAGCCCCAGGAGCCGCAGGCACTCGCGCACCGCCGGATGCCGTATCTCGTCCACCGTGTCCGCCACCTCGTGCTTGGTGTAGACGACGCGGATCCGGTAGGAGAAGAAGGCCGGGAGCCGGCGGCAGTTGAGGTAGCAATACTTGTCGATCGTCGTGGAGAGGACCGCCCCGGGCTCCTCGCGATACCAGGCCGGGTAATCGGTCCCTCCCCCGAAGAAGGAGATGCGGAACGGCGTCTGGCTGATGATCATCGAGGTCCCGGGCGAAAGGATAGCCGATCCGGAGGCAGGGATCGAGCCAAAGCGATCGCGGTCGCCATCGAGAGGAGGTGAATCTCGCCCCGGTCGAGCGCGCCGTACAGTTCCTCCGCCGCCATGAGCAGAATCTCCATCTCCTCGAGATCCCCCGAATCCGGCTCCGCGACCTTCCGACAGCCCGTCGCGAGGTAGAAATGGGCCCGGGCGCAACCGTAGTTGGCATGGAGCCAGAAGGCGCCGAGGAAAGCGCAGGCGGAGGCCTCGTAGCCGGTCTCCTCCAGGAGTTCGCGGCGCGCTCCCTCCTCCGCGTTCTCGCCGGGCTCCAGCATCCCGGCCGGCATGTCCAGGATGATGCGGCGCGGCCCGTGCTTGTAGTTTCGCTCCACGACGAACTCTCCGGACTCCGTCACGGCGATGACGATGACGAATTCCGGAACCTGGACGCGCAGGTAATCCTCGATCACGCGCCCGTCCGGCAGGCGGAGATCCTGCAGGTGAATCGACAGGTAAGGATCGCGACGGTAGACCTCGCGCTCCGACAGGACCTGCCAGGGTTTCAATTCTCGATCGGGCATGTCTTCATCATCGTCGGGATCGAGGCGGGCGTCAACGAGACCCGGACTACCTCGATGGCCGGAGGTTGATTAGCCACGGAGGCACAGAGACACGGAGAAACCCCTTTTAAACCTCGTCCATGCGTGA
>CAZWVM010000007.1:0-39835 GCA_964637705.1 uncultured bacterium | reverse complement strand
CCGAGGGGGAACTTGTTTTCAATACCTCTCATGCCGGTTACCAGGAGATCCTGACGGATCCGTCATATTGCCGGCAGATCGTCTGCATGTCGTTTCCACCCATGGGCAACTACAGTTTCGACGTGGAGGCGCTGGAGTCGGCGTCCGTCCAGGTCGCCGGGTTCGTCGTGGCCGACAGTTCCGCCTCGACGCTCTCGACGGGCCCCGAGGTGACGTTGCACGAGTATCTCGAGCGGCACGGCGTGATCGGCATCGAGGGACTTGACACGCGGGCGGTGGTCCGGAAGGTCCGCACGGCCGGCGCCATGCGCGCGGTCGTTTCCGCGCGCGGAGAGGCTGCCGAGGAACTCGTCGCACGCGCCCGGGGGATTGCGACGATGGCGGGTGCGAATCTCGTCGACGTCGTCGAGAGCCGCGCGCCGGGCGGTTCGCTGGTGGTGAACGCCGCGGGCCGCATCCCGATCGCGCTCATGGACTTCGGCGTGAAGCAGGGGATCCTGGATTCCCTGACGGGCCGCGACTGCCGCGTCACGATCTTCCCGGCGCGCGCGAAGGCCGCCGAGATCCTCGCCTCCCGGCCCGCCGGCATCCTTCTCTCCAACGGCCCCGGCGACCCCGCGGCCCTGCCCGAGATCGCCGCCGAGATCCGCGCGCTCATCGGCAAGGTTCCGATCTTCGGAATCTGCCTCGGCCATCAACTGCTCTGCCACGCGGCGGGCGGTCGAACCTACAAGCTTCCCTTCGGCCACCGGGGCGGAAACCACCCGGTGATCGACCTCAAGACGAGGCAGATCGTGATCACATCGCAGAACCACGGTTTCGCGGTCGACGTCGCGAGCCTGCCCGGAAACGCCGAGGCGACTGAGACGAACCTGTATGACGGCACGAACGAGGGAATCCGCCTGACCGACGCCCCGGCCTTCTCGGTGCAGTATCACCCCGAGGCGCGCCCCGGGCCCCTGGAGTCTGCGGAGCGGTTCGAGCGGTTCCTGAAGGGCGTGACTCATGCCTAGGCGCACGGACATCTCCTCGATCCTCATCGTCGGTGCCGGTCCCATCGTCATCGGGCAGGCCTGCGAGTTCGACTACTCCGGCACGCAGGCGGCGAAGGCCCTGAAGCGGGAGGGATTCCGCACGATCCTCGTGAATTCCAACCCGGCCACGATCATGACGGATCCTGAGATCGCGGACGCGACATACATCGAGCCCCTGAACGTGGCCTCGATGGACCGCATCCTCGCGATCGAGAAGCCCGACGCGATTCTCTCGACGATGGGCGGCCAGACCGGCCTGAACCTCTCCAAGCAGCTCCACGACGAGGGGATTCTCACGAAGCACGGTGTCAAGCTGATCGGCGCCTCGATGGAGGCGATCCGCAAGGGCGAGGACCGCGAGGCCTTCCGCGAGGTCTGTCGATCGGTGGGCGTCGAGGTGCCGCGCGCGGTCGTCGCCTGCACGCTCGCCGACGGATTGAAGATCGCCGCCGAGTTGGGCTATCCCCTGGTCCTGCGACCGGCTTTCACTCTCGGCGGCACCGGATCCGGCATCGCCCGCAACGAGGAGGAACTGCGCTCGATGCTGCAGATCGGCCTCGTCGCCTCGCCGGTGCACGAGGTGCTCCTCGAGGAGTGCCTGGTCGGGTGGAAGGAGTTCGAGCTGGAGGTGATGCGCGACGCGGCGGACCGCTGCGTCGTCATCTGCGTCATCGAGAACATCGATCCCATGGGCGTGCACACGGGAGACTCGATCACGGTCGCGCCGGCGATGACCCTCTCGGATCGCCTCTACCAGCCGATGCGCGATGCCGCCTTCGCGATCATGCGCGGGGTCGGCGTCGAGACGGGCGGTTCCAACGTGCAATTCGCGCTCCATCCCGTCACGGGCCGGATGCTCGCGATCGAGATGAACCCGCGCGTCTCCCGTTCCTCCGCCCTCGCGTCCAAGGCCACCGGCTTCCCGATCGCCAAGATCGCGGCGCTGTTGGCGGCCGGGTATCTCCTCGACGAGATCGACAACGACATCACGGGCCGCACCAAGGCCGCCTTCGAGCCGGCGCTCGACTACGTCGTCACCAAGATCCCGCGCTTCGCCTTCGAGAAGTTCAAGGAGGCGGACCAGACGCTCACGACCTCGATGAAGTCGGTCGGCGAGGTGATGGCGATCGGGAGGACCTTCCCGGAGAGCCTGCAGAAGGCCTTCCGGGGCCTCGAGATCGGGCGCCCGGGCCTCGCGGCCGACGGCAAGGGATTGGACGGCGTCTGCCGCTCGCTCCGGGGGCGTCCGGCGGACGATGCGGAGCGGCAGGCCTTCCTCCGCGAGATGCTCTACAAGATCGAGCACCCGAACTGCGACCGGCTCTTCGCCGTGAAATACGCCCTGATGATGGGCGTCTCCGCGGCGGAGATCGCGCGGCTTTCGCACATCGACCTCTGGTTCATCGCCCAGATCGAACGTCTCGTCGCCTTCGAGGACGCCCTGCAGAAGACGGGGACTCCCGACGAGTGCTCGCTTCGCGAGGCGAAGCGCCTCGGCTACTCCGACATCCAGCTGGGATTTCTCTGCGGGACGAACGAGGACGAGATCCGGCGGCGCCGCGAGGCCATGGGTCTCAACCGCGTGTACAAGTGCGTCGACACCTGCGCCGGCGAGTTCGAGGCCGTGACGCCGTACTACTACGGGACCTTCGGCGACGAGACCGAGGTGAAGATCTCGCTCGAGAAGCAGCGCGTCATCATCCTCGGGAGCGGGCCGAACCGGATCGGGCAGGGGATCGAGTTCGACTGCTGCTGCTGCCACGCCGTCGCGGGTCTCCGCGAGGACGGGTATGAGGTCATCATGGTGAACTCGAACCCGGAGACGGTCTCGACCGACTACGACACCTCCGACAGGCTCTTCTTCGAGCCCGTCGTCGTCGAGGACGTTCTGGACATCTGGAACGCCTCGAAGGCGAAGGGCGTGATCGTGGCGATCGGCGGGCAGACCCCGCTCTCGATCGCCCGGGGCCTGGCCGCTCGCGGCGTGAAGATCCTCGGCACCAGCGTCGAGTCGATCGATCGGGCGGAGGACCGCGAGCGATTCGCGGAACTGATCCGCAAGCTCGGCCTGCGGCAGCCCGCCAACTCGACGGTCCTCGGCGTCGACGCCGCGCTCGAGGCCGCCCGTGCGATCGGGTATCCCGTCCTCGTCCGGCCCTCCTACGTGCTCGGCGGCCGCGCGATGCAGGTGGCGCGCTCCGAGGATGAATTGAAGACGCTCGCCGCCGAGGCGCTCGAGGCCTCCGACGGGAAACCCCTGCTCATCGATGAATACCTCGACGCGGCGATCGAGGCCGACGCCGACGCGGTGCGCGACGGCCGCCGCACCGTGATCGCCGGCATCATGGAGCACGTGGAGCCCGCGGGCGTCCACTCGGGCGACTCGGCCGCCTCCTTCCCGCCCTACTCGCTGCCGCCCGAGATCGTGGCGGAGATGACCGATGTGACGCGGCGGATCGCCGACGAACTGGACGTCTGCGGCCTCATCAACGTCCAGTTCGCGGTCAAGGACGGGAAGGTCTATATCATCGAGGTGAATCCTCGCGCCTCGCGCACGATTCCTTTCCTCGAGAAGGCCACGGGCGTCTCCTGGTCCGGCGTCGCGGCCCGCGTCATGCTGGGGAAGACCTTCGACGAAATGGGATTGTCGGACGGTTCGCCGCGCGGGCTCTATTACGTCAAGGAGGTCGTCCTGCCTTTCAACCGCTTCCAGAACGTCGATCCGGTGCTTTCGCCCGAGATGCGTTCGACCGGCGAAGTGATGGGCATCGGGAAGACCTTCGAGGAGGCGTTCCTCAAGTCCCAGCTCGCGGCCGGCAGCCGCCTGCCCCGCGCGGGCGGCGTCCTCATCACGGTCGCCAACCGCGACAAGGAGCCGGTCCTCGATCTTGCTCGCCGCCTTGCGGCGATGAACTTCTCGCTCTGGGCGACGACCGGGACCGCCGGTTTTCTCTCCGGCCACGGCCTGAAGGTCAAGAGCGTCCGGAAGATCTCCGAGGGCTCGCCGGAAATCGTCGATGGAATCGTTCGTGGCGAGATTTCGCTCGTCATCAATACCCGCTCCGACGCGCAGGGCGCGGGGGATGCGCGGCGTATCGACCTCGCGTCTCTTGCCCACGGCGTTCCGGTGATCTCGACGTTGCGCGCCGCCCGGGCGCTCGTGGGAGCAATGAAGCTCCACGTGGGCGATGCCGAGGGTTTTCTTTCTCGCCTTCAATCGCTCTAGGCCTTTCGCCCCCTGATCCGCTACGATGGGGGGATGGAGATGTCGGGCTCCCAGCAGAAGGGTATTCGCGCCGTCCTGGTCGGCATCGGCATCAATGCGTGCCTGGCCGCCGTCAAGGGCACCGCGGGGGTCCTGGGCAACACCTACGCCCTGATCGCGGACGCCATCGAGTCGACCTCCGATATCGTCGTCTCGATGATCGTGTATGGCGGGTTGAAGATCTCGGTGCAGCCGCCCGACGAGGATCATCCCTACGGGCACGGCAAGGCCGAGCCCCTCGCCGCCTTCATCGTCGCGGGGGCCCTCGGCGTGGCGGCCCTTCTCATCGCCTTCCAGAGCATCGAGGAGATCCTATCGCCTCACTACAGTCCCGCTCCCTGGACGCTCCTTGTCCTCGTCGCGGTCATTGTGACGAAGGAGGGGCTCTTCCGCTTCGTCTTCAAGATCGGCGACGAGGGAGACAGCACGGCGGTCAAGGCCGACGCCTGGCACCACCGGTCCGACGCGATCACGTCCGCCGCCGCCTTCATCGGCATCGCGATCGCCCTCTACGGCGGCCCTTCCTTCGCCTCCGCGGACGACTGGGCCGCGCTCCTCGCCTCACGCAAGATCGCCTTCAAACCCTATAAAATAGAACAGACGGCCGTTGGCGACATAATGGGTTCGGCGCCTACGGCATCATCGCCTTCAACGCCTATCATCTCGCACGGCCGGCCGTGGCCGAGATCATGGATGCGGCGCCTCCGCCGGAGATCGAGGAGCGGGTCATGAAGACCGCCCTGTCGGTCCCGGGGGTGACCGGGTCCGACCGGCGCCGCATCCGCCGCGCCGGCCCGAAGTTCTTCGTGGATCTGCACGTCTCGGTGGACGGCAACCTGTCCGTGACCGAGGGGCATCGCATCGGGCACGAGATCAAGAACGCGATCCGGGCCGCGGACACGCGCATCGAGGATGTCATGGTGCACATCGAGCCGGAGACCGGCGGGAAGCCGAGGGGGACGTCGGCCTGAACCGGATCGCCGCTCTTGGCGCTCTCCTGTCGTCGGTCTTGCTTCTCGCCGGGATCTCGGCTGCGGAACGGCCCGTGTCGCCTTCTGCGGACGCGAAAGGAGAGAGGACGATGGCAAGTCGCCTGCCGGACCACGGACCGATCGTGCCGCCCGAGCTTCCGGAGGCGGAGCGGATCCTGGCGGTCTCCCGCCGCCTCTCGCCGGGCGACACCGAGTTCGTCCTCTTCTACCGGCGCCCGGACGCCGCTTACGAGAAGTGGAGTGTCTGGACCTGGAGCGACCAGCACTCCGGCCGCGTCATCCCGTTCTCAGGGGTCGCGGACGGAGTCGCCTACCTTCGTCTTGAGCGCTCCGCGGTCGCCGGACGATCCGGCACCGTGAATTTCATCGTGAGGACCGACGGCTGGGAGAAGGATCCCGGTGTCGACCAGTCATGGAACCTCGCCGGAGGCGGTACTTGCGCCGTGTTTTCCGGGGACCCCCGCGTCCACGCGGCCGGGGAGACCGGACCGCGCTTGTTGTCCGCTTCGCCCCGGGAGGCATCACCGGGGCGCTGGAGCGTCAGCGTCCGGACTCTGGGCCGGATGACGCTCCTGCCGCCCGGCGAGCTGCGCCCGGCCTCACGCCGTTCGCAGGGTTTTCGATTCGATCCCCGGTTGAACTTCGCATGCTCCGGTTCGGGAACCGTCGACGAGTTCCGGCTCGAGATCTTCGGCCCCGTGAAACCGGGCCGTGCCTATCGCCTGGTCCACCCGGGCTTCGCCGGAGCGCTCGAGGTGACCTTCCCGCCCGAGCCTCCCCCGGCGCCGCCGCTTCCGGCTTCCGTTCGACGCCGGCTCCCCGAGCCGATCCTCGAAGGTCGCCGCGAATGGATTGATCTCTACTGGGCGGCCTGGCGCTTCATGCACGAGAAGATCACGCGCGGCGACGTCTCGAAAGGATTCGTGAGCCGCTACATCGACGAGGGTTTCAACGAGAACATCTTCCAGTGGGATTCCTGCTTCATGGCCGCCTACGCGCTCTACGGGTTGCCGGTCTTTCCGGCGATGGCGGCTCTGGACAACTTCTACAACCACCAGCGCGCTTCCGACGGCTACATCTGCCGTTGCTACGACGAGCGGACGGGCCTGGCCACGGGCGAAAACGACATCAACCCGCCGCTCTTCGCCTGGGTCGAGTGGAAGTATTGGAAGGTGACCGGCGACACGTCGCGACTCGGCCGCGTCCTGCCCGTTCTCGATCGATACTTCGCCTGGTGCAAGGCGAACGCGCGCGGCGAGCGGGGGCAGGGTCTCTACTTCATCACGGATCTCGGCTCGGGGATGGACAACTCTCCGAGGGAGGAGTTCGTGCGGCGCGGCGCGTGGATCGACCTCTCCGCCCAGCAGGCTCTTGCCGCGCTCTCGATCGCGCGCCTGGCGCGCGTCGCCGGCGACGAGGCGCTCGCCGGTCGATACGACCATGAATATGCCGTGCTCAGGGACGCGATCAACGACGCCCTCTGGTGCGAAGATGACGGCCTCTATTACGACCGGACGGAGGAGGGAGCGTGGCATCGCCGCAAGACGATCGCCTCCTTCTGGCCGATGCTCGCGGAGATTGCCTCCTCGGAACAGGCGAGCGCACTCATCGAACTTCATCTCAAGAACCCTTCGGAATTCTTCCGCCCTCACCTCTTTCCGACGCTCTCCGCGGACGATCCCGTCTACGACCCGGGTGGGCACTACTGGCGCGGGGGCGTCTGGGCTCCGACGAACTACGCGGTCATCAAGGGTGTCGAGCGCTACGACCGTGCTTTCGCGCGCGAGGCGGCCGAAAACCACGTTGAGCGGATGGCGCGGGTCTTCTCGATGTTCGTGCCGGGCCCGGATAGGCCCCTGCCGCCCCTGACGGAGACGAACATTCCCCGCAACGGCGACGGGCTGAAGCAGATCTGGGAGGCCTATTCTCCGGAGGAGGACGCGCCGGCGACGCGCTGGGACGCGACGCAACTCGTTCGCCAGAAGTTCTGCGGTTGGTCGGGCCTGGGCCCCGTCGCTCTCCTCATCGAGAACATCCTCGGGTTCGAAGTGAACGGCGCCGAGCGGACCTTGACGTGGCGGATCGGGCGACTGGAGCGGCATGGGGCCCGCCGACTGAGGGTCGGTGACGCCGTCGTCACGCTGATCGCTTCGAGGAGGAACAACCAGTCGGAGGCGATCAGGATCACGGGGACCGCGACCCGACCCTTCCGGCTTGTCGTATACGACATCGACGCGGAGACCCCGCTTGTCGACCGCTGGATCGGCAGGATTGGTCGGTTTCGGATCTCCATCGCCTCGCAATGAGTATTCAAATCACTGGGAATAAAGGATTAGATTGGGTATTGACTGCTTCCATAATCCCAACATAAACTAAATAGTTAGATAAACTATCTAGTTATTTTTAGGAGTAATCCATGTTAGCGGCGAGGCAGAGGAAGATCGTGAAGGTTGAGTCCATCCTGGAGGCCGCTTCCATCGAGTTTGCCGAGAAGGGATTTGCTGGAGCCCGGATCGATGAGATCGCCGAGCGGAGCGGGATCAACAAGGCGATGATCTACTATCACGTCGGTGACAAGGAGGAACTTCACGCCGCCGTCGTCCTCTCCGTTCTTCGCCCCACTCTCGACCGTGTCCGCGAGATCGCCTCCCGCCCCCTTTCTCCCCCGGAAAAACTCCGCGCGATCGTCGGAGAATTGGCGGCTCATGCCGTCGAGCATCCCGTCATGCCGCGCGTGATGATGCACGAGATCGCCGCGGGCGGCGCCCACCTTCCCGACGAGGTGATTCGTTGCATCGGAGGCATCTTCGGCTCCGTGAAGTCCGTGCTCGAGGAGGGCGTTCGCTCCGGGGTCTTTCGCGGCGTCGATCCGCTGGCCGCTCATTTCAGCATCATCGCCTCCACCATGCTCTACGTCGCGGCGGCCCCCATACGGGTTCGTGTCGGCAGGGCGCTCGGGTTTCCGGCGATGGCGGAGCGCCCCGCGCCGGAGACGGCCCACCATCTCGTGGAATTGATTCTGCACGGCGTTTCCCGCGAGAAGGAGGATCTTCGATGAGAAGGCGCATCGTACCCGTGATCGTGATTCTCTCGCTCGCCGGGGGGGCCTGGTGGTGGATGCATCGTGCCCGGCCCGTCGACGGCTCGATTCGGCTCTCGGGCAACGTCGAGGTGACCGAGGTGGACGCCAGTTTCCGCATCGGGGGACGGCTCATCGAGGTGAACGCCGAGGAAGGCGATACGGTCACATCGGGCGAGATCATCGCCCGGGTCGATACCGAGGAACTCCAGCGGGAGGTCGAGATGCGCGCGGCGGAGGCGGCGGCGCAGGCGGCGACGGTCCTGGAATTGAGCCGCGGGAACCAACCGCAGGAGATCGCCGCCGGGCTGGCGCTCCTGAACGCGGCCGAGGCCGAGGTGAAGCGCCTCGAACCCGATGCCGCCCGGCAGAAGGAACTCTTCGAGGAAGAGGTCATCTCCCGCCGGGAGTATGAAGCCACCGAGGCCGCCTACCTCGCCGCCGTCGCGCGGCGCCGCGAGGCCGCGGAGCGGCTGGCGCTGTTGAGGCAGGGGCCGCGGACGGAGCGCATCGCCGCCGCCCAGGCCCGCGAGACGCAGGCGCTCGAGGCCCTCGCTCTCGCTCGAACGCGCCTTGGCTTCGCGACCCTCGCCTCGCCCCTCGCGGGCGTGGTCCTGGCCAGGAAGGCCGAGCCCGGCGAGTTCGTCGCCGTGGGCGCGCCCGTCCTCTCCCTCGCCGACCTCTCGAAGGTCTGGATTCGCGCCTTCCTGAACGAGCCCGATCTCGCGCGCGTGCGCGTCGGCTCTCCCGTGACGGTCACGGTCGACGGTCTGCCCGGCCGCTCCTTCCGCGGTCGCCTCGATGTCATCTCGTCCCAGGCCGAATTCACGCCCAAGACCGTCCAGACGGACGCGGAGCGCGTGAAGCTTGTCTACCGCGTCAAGATCACGCTCGAGAACCCGGACGGGATTCTGAAGCCCGGCATGCCCGCCGACGCGGTCATCGTTCCGGAGTAGGCCGTGGCCGGGTCCGCCATCGAGGCCCGGGGGCTCACGCGTCGATTCGGCGCGCTGACCGCTCTCGACCATCTCTCCTTCACCGTCGCGCCGGGGGAACTCTTCGGGCTGGTCGGGCCCGACGGCGCCGGCAAGACCACCGTCCTGCGTCTCCTGACGGGGCTCATCGACCCGACCGAGGGCGAGGCCTTCGTGATGGGACGGTCCACGGCGCGGGAGACGGAGGCGATCAAGCATGACATCGCATACATGAGCCAGCGCTTCGGCCTGTACCCGGATCTCTCGGTCGAGGAGAATCTCCATTTCTATGCCGACCTGTACGGCGTTTCACGGCGCGAGCGCGGAACGCGCATGGAACGCCTGCTCGGTTTCTCCCACCTCACGCCGTTCCGCGACCGCCTCGCCGGGCGCCTCTCCGGCGGCATGAAGCAGAAGCTCGGTCTCGCCTGCGCGCTCATCCACACGCCCCGCGTTCTTTTTCTCGACGAGCCCACCAACGGCGTCGATCCCGTCTCGCGCCGCGATTTCTGGCGCATCCTCTACCAGTTGCTCGCCGAGGGCGTGACGATCCTCGTCTCCACCGCGTATCTCGACGAGGCCGAACGCTGTGCGCGCGTCGGCCTTCTTCACGAGGGCCGACTCCTCGCCTGCGGAACGCCGGACGAGGTGAAGACGCTCATTCGCGGCACGCTTTGGGAGGTTCACGCGGCGGAACCGAGGCGCGCGGCCGCGATCCTGAAGAAGGGGCTCGTCGGGGCCGCTTCCGTGGGGCTCTTCGGGGCGGCCGTGCATGTCGTGACGGAGCATGCGGAGGCGCCCGCCGAGATCGCGCGCCTCCTCGGCGAGGCCTCTTTGCAGGTGCGTTCCGTCGGGCGGGCGGAGCCGTCGCTCGAGGACGTCTTCGTCTCGGTGATCGGAGGCGCGGCGGCATGACCTCGCCCCGTCCTTCGCCGCATGACGCCCCCTCCGCCGTCGTCGTGAGCGACCTCACGCGCCGATTCGGCGACTTCGTCGCGGTCGACCGGCTATCGCTCACGGTGTCCCGCGGCGAGGTTTTCGGATTCCTCGGCCCCAACGGCGCGGGCAAGTCGACGACGATCCGCATGCTCTGCGGTCTCCTCGCGCCCACCTCCGGCGGCGGCCGCGTCGCGGGTTACGACGTGGCGCGGGAGGCCGAGCGCATCAAGGAGAACATCGGCTACATGAGCCAGAGGTTCTCCCTGTACGAGGACCTGACCGTCGAGGAGAACATCGACTTCTACAGCGGCGTCTACCGCGTGCCGCGCGAGAAGAAGGAGGAGCGCAAGGCGTGGGCGCTCGCGACGGCCGGCCTTTCCGATCTGCGCTCCGCGCTCACCGGCACCCTGCCCGCGGGTTGGAAGCAGAGGCTCGCCCTGGGATGCGCGGTCCTGCACGAGCCGCCCGTCATCTTCCTCGATGAACCGACCTCCGGCGTCGATCCGCTCGCGCGGCGCTCCTTCTGGGAACTGATCTACGAGCTCGCGGAGCGCGGCGTGACCGTCTTCGTCACGACGCATTACATGGACGAGGCCGAATACTGCGATCGACTCGCCCTGATCTACCGCGGTCGCATGATCGCCCTGGGGACGCCCGACGAATTGAAGTCGGGCATGGTCGAGGGCATCATCGAGGCGAAGGGGCACGAGCCGCAGAAGCTCCTCGAGGCGGTCGAAGGAGTGGACGGCGTGACGGAGGCGGCGCTTTTCGGTCGCGGCATTCACATCGTTTCGCCCGCCGCGGCGGAACTGCTGCCGCGCCTCCACCGGCACCTCGCCGGGCGCGGTCTCGCCGCGGACCTGGCGGTCGTGGAACCCTCGCTCGAGGACGTCTTCGTGCGGCTCATCGAGGAACACGATCGGAACGGGAGGGTCGCGTGATCGGCGCACAACGGCGCCGCGTGCGCGCCGCGCGGCGATGGGAGCCTGTGACAATCGCCGGTGAAAGGCCCACTCCGCGCCGCGCTTCCCCGGCTCTCGGAACGCGCCCATGAACCTCCGCCGTGCCGGTGCGATCGCGCGCAAGGAGTTCATCCATGTCCTGCGCGATCCGCGCGCTCTCGCGATGGGCCTGGCGATTCCGCTTCTGCTCCTCCTGCTCTTCGGCTACGCGCTCACCCTGGACGTCAACGACGTTCCGCTGGTCGTCGAGGACGCGGACGGGACGCCGGCCTCGCGCGACCTCGTCGCCGGCTTCGTCGGTTCGCGGTATTTCCACCTGGTGCGCATGGTGCACGGTCCGCGCGAGCGCGAGGACGCCCTCGTCTCCGGCGCGGCGCTCGCCGCGGTCGTCATTCCCTCGGGATACGCCCGCGCGCTGGCGGCTCGCGGCGCGACGGTGCAGGTTCTCGTCGACGGCAGCGACGCCAACACCGCGACCTTCGCCCTGTCGTACGCCGAGAGCGTCATCCGGGCGGCGGGCGCGCGCATCGCCGACGCGTCCCCCCCGGTCCGGTCGCCCGGCATCGACCTGCGGGCCCGGATGTGGTTCAACCCGGCCCTCACCTCCCGCACCTTCATCGTCCCCGGCCTCATCGCCATCATCCTCATGGTCATCGCCGCGTTGCTCACCTCGCTGACCGTGGCGCGCGAGTGGGAGACGGGCACGATGGAACAGCTCCTCTCGACGCCGTTGACGCGCGGCGAACTCATCGCGGGGAAGTTCGCGCCGTATTTCGTGATCGGAGCGGTCGATGCCGCGGTCTCGGTCGCGATGGGCGTGGGACTCTTCGACGTCCCGATGCTCGGAAGCGGAATCGCCCTGGCCGTGGTCATCGCGGTCTTTCTCGTCGGCACGATGGCCCTGGGGCTCTGGATCAGCGCGGCCGCCCGGAACCAGCTCGTCGCCAACCAGGTGGCGCTCCTGGCCACCTTCCTTCCGGCGTTTCTCCTCTCCGGATTCGCCTTCGACATCTCCTCCATGCCTCCCGTCCTGCGCGCCCTCACCCACCTCGTCCCGGCCCGCTACCTCGTTTCGCTCCTCAGGGGGATCTTCCTGAAGGGCATCGGGCCCGAGATCCTGACGTATGACGCGGCCTTCCTCGCCGTCTTCGCCGTCGCCATGATCACGCTCGCCGTCCGCGCCTGCCGGACGAAGATCGCGTGAGGTCCTCCCATGCCTGAGCGATTGAAGGCGATGCTCGTGAAGGAGTTCATACAGATGTTCCGCGATCCGCGCATGCTCAGGATCCTCTTCATCGTCCCGGTCTTCCAGACCCTGATGTTCGGCTACGCCGTGACGATGGACGTGAAGAACGTCGAGATGGCGGTCCTGGATCGCGACCGGTCGGAGCTCTCGCGCGATTTCCTGTCGCGCTTCGGCGGATCGCCGCAATTCGCCGCGATGCGCGCGGTGGAATCGGAAGACGAGGCGCAGGCCCTGATCGACGGGGCCGAGGTGAGGATCGCCCTGGTGATCCCGGCCGGCTTCGCCGGCGACTGGCGCGCGGGCCGATCCCCGGCGGTGCAGATCCTCGCCGACGGCAGCGACGCCTCCTTCTCCGGCAAGGCCCTGCAATACGCGACCGCCATCGCCTCCTCGTGGGCCCGCGAACGCTCGGGCGCGCCGCCGGACCCGGTCGCGGTCGTGGGCCGCGCCTGGTTCAACGAGAACCTCGATAGCCGCAACTTCTATCTCCCCGGCGTCGTCGTGATGCTCGTCATGATCATCACGCTCCTATTGTCCTCGATGGCCGTCGTGCGCGAGAAGGAACTGGGCACGATCGAACAGGTGATGGTGACGCCGATCGGTCGCACCGAGTTCATCCTCGGCAAGACCCTCCCGTTCGCGCTCGTCAGCCTCGTCACCGTGACCCTCGTCATCGCGGTCGCGGTGGCCTGGTTCCACGTGCCCTTCCGGGGCAGTCCGTTGACCCTCCTGGGCGGAACCCTTCTCTATCTCGCCGCGATGCTCGGCGTCGGGCTTTTCATTTCGACCGTGAGTTCCACCCAGCAACAGGCGATGATGACGGCCTTCTTCTTCATCTTCCCCGCGATGCTTCTTTCCGGATTCGTCTTCCCGATCTTCAACATGCCCGAGGCCGTGCAGGCGCTGACCTACGCCAACCCTCTCCGCTATTTCCTCATCATCGTCCGCAGCCTGTTTCTCAAGGGTTCGGGCATTGACGTGCTGGCGCCGCAGTTCGCCGGCCTCGCGGTTCTCGGCACGGTCTTCCTTTCGCTCGCGGTGGCGCGACTCAGCAAGACGACCGCTTGAGTCGGCCCGGAAGCCGGGAACGGGTCAGAGGACGACGACGGGCAGGAACCAGGGCTTGTCGCAGAGGGGATTGGCGAGGACCTCGCGCCAGAAATCGACGACGACGCTCGCATGAGTGAATTCCCTCTCCACCTCCGCGATCGCTTTCACGACGTGCGCGGCCGCGAGCGGCTTGCTTTCGGCGATCGCGTAGGCCGAGGCGAGGAGCCGGATCACGGCGAAGAGCAGGCAGAGGACCTGGAAGCCGCCGATGATTCCGAAGGCATGGGTGAAGTGCTTGCTCCAGACCTGGAGTTCGAAGTAGCGGACGAGGATGGGTTCGGCCACACCGCGTCCCTTCTCCCACGTCCCCGAGAGTGCGCGGTTGACGCGGATGGAGGCCGGGGGACGGGCGGCGGGGTCGTCGAGGGCGAACACGCCGTCAAGCGTGTTGAAGATCCGCCGCACGTGCTCCTGGACCGCCGATTCGGCCGCCAGAAAGTTGCGGCGATGGCGCAGGAGCGACGAGAGGAAGGTGACGTGCTCGGAGAGCGGAGGCGCGTCACCGGCCGGCGCAGTTTTCTCCGCCGCGCTTTTCAGGTGGCGTTTCAGCTCCTTTCCGCTCTTCTCGCCGCACTCTCTCAGCGCCTCGTCGATCCGCCGCAGGCGCGCGGAGAGTCCCGGATCGGGCGCGCGCAGGATCCGGATCACCAGGTCCTCCACCGCTTCGGCCTCCGGCGGTGTCAGCGGGCGTTCCTTCCGGAGATGGAACGGGGGCGGCGGCGAGTCGGTCGATTGGGCCGTGCCGGTCGTGACGGGGCCCGGGGGCGGCGCGGCGAGAAAGGCGGCGGCGGTATGGCAGGAGAGCGAGAGGGAGGTGAAGGCGCCGCAAGGCGTGATGGTCGTGCGGCGGGGATAAGCCCGGCAGATGAAGGGTTTCACCTCCGGGCCGAAGGCGCCGTGGAGCCAGCAGAGGTTGTCGGGCTGGAGATAGGCGCAACGTCCGTTTACGAGGAGCAGGAACTCCCTGCCACCGTCGGTCATCAAGGGAATCGAGGCGCCGTAGACGGGGTGGGGATGAGCGGCGAGCGCGACCTCGATGCGCTGGCGATCCTCCTTGTAGACGGGCACGGCCCAGCATTGGCAGCAGGATCCGCAACCGCAGCACGAGAAGGCGTTGGCTTCCGGCGCCGAGTGCCAGGGCAGTTGGGTGACCGTCATGGCGCCATTCTACGGGGCCGTCCCCCGCGCGCAATGCACGTCATCGTCAGAAAGGAAAAAGGAGAAAGACCGCGATATCCCAGGCGGTGTGGGAGAGGATGTTGGCGAGAGGGGACCGGAAACGCGCCCAGAGAGCTCCCCAGAAGAGTCCGCACGTCGCCGCCGCCAGGCAGAGCATGAGGTTGCCCGTGGCGACATGCACGATCGTGTAGAAGAAGACGCCGAGGATGCAGGCCCGCCACGGACCGAGTCGGAACGCGAGGCGATCCTGGAGGTAGACGCGCCAGAAGAGTTCCTCGCCGGGCCCGATGACGAGGACCATCAGGAGCCCGATGCGGATTGGCGAGGCGTCACCACGAAAATCATACACCCTCGAGATATCGGCGCCGGCGAAGTCGAAGAGGGTCCGCGAGAGCGCGTTGCCCACCGCGAAGACGGCGTAGAGGCTCGCGGCGGACGAGAAACCGAGGAGGAGGGCGCGCAGCAGGTCCTCCTTCGCGATGAAACGGGCGCGGGCGCGGAAGTCACCGTCGAACAACAGGGCCGATGAGACGAGGAGGACGAGGAGAAGGCTCATGCTCCACCAGAAGTCCAGGGGACCGTACCCCCGGAAGGCGAAGAGGGGAGGGAAGAGGACGAGCGCGAGGAGAAAGGGGATGGCCCGTGCCGGGCGTCCCGCCGCGGGTTCCCGCTTCAGAGGACGAAGAGGGCCGCGCCCGTGCTCAGGAGCCCGAAGACGAGGTTCAGCTGCGCCGTCGCCCCGTCGAGCGCGATGAAATCGAGGGGGTTTTTCGGGTTCTCGGAGTTCACGGCCTTCTTCCAGCGATCGAGAGCGAGGGGCAGGGCGAGCGCCGTCGCGAGAAAGACCGGCGGGAGGCCGAGCCGCGCTCCCGGTGCGACGTACCCGAGCGCGACGAAGAGCAGGACGAGCGCGAAGGGCGCGAAGAGGAGAAAGCCGTAGTAGGTCCGGGACCCCTGCGGTCCGAGGAGAGAGGCGACGGTGCGGGCGCCGCGCGTCCCGTCCGAGGCGATGTCGCGCCAGTTGTTGGCGTGGAGGATGGCGATGACCAGGAGCGAGATCGGGACCGACCAGGCGGCCGGCCTCCAGTCCGGGCTTCCGGTCTGGACCGTCCAGGCGCCGAGCGCTCCGAGGACGCCGAAGTTCAGGAAGACCGCCAGGTCGCCCAGGGCGTGGTACTTCATCGGCGTGTAGCAGAGCCCGACCGCGACGCCGGCGATTCCGATTCCGAGGACCGGCAGGCCGACGCGGGTAACGAGGAGGAGCCCGATGGCGGAGCCGAGGGTGAAGAGGAGCGATGCGGCCACGAAGGCCTCGCGGTCCGTGACGAGGCCGTGCGGTATCGCGCTGCCCATCGGAAGGGCCTCGCGGTCGAGGCCGCGCCGGAAGTCGTGGACGTCGCTCAGGAGGTTGGCCGCCGCGTGGAGGATGACCATGCCCAGGAGCGCGAGCAGGAAATCCACGAGCCGGAAGGCGGCGCCGCCGATGGCCACGGCGAGCGCGGTGCCGAAGCAGACGGGCATGGAGGAGGCCGGGAAGGACCAGGGCCGTGCGGCGCGAATCCATGTGGAGATCGGTTTCATACCCCCATTATAGGGAATCCCGGACCCCTTCGCACCGGTGTAAAAACATACCGAACCGGTCATTGTGTTTTCGATGCGCCCGGTGTTTGATCTGGGTATGGACCGGGCCGTCCACCTGCCGCTCGCCGCGCTCTGCGCGCTTCTCCTTCTCTCGTCCTGCGCCGGGGCGCCGGCCACCTCCACGGCGACGCCTTCCTTCTTCGTCTCCGACTTCGCCCAGCGGCAGGGCGAGTCCGATGACCGGTGGCTCGAGTCCGGCATACCGCAGTCGCTTCTCCACAACTGGCGACGGCGCACGACTCCCGCCGCGACGCCGGAGGGGGCCGATGTCACCCTGGGGGGTGAATACTGGATCCGGAACGGCCGGCTCATCGTCGCGGCGCGGCTGGCGCGCGGTCTGCGGACGGTGAAGGAGTATCAATGGGATGTCGAGGCGGGGCGGCCCGAGCTCCTCCTGCCGTTCTTCCAGCAGGCCGGCAAGGAGATCGAGACCGAGCTCCAGAAGCTCGGTGTGATGCGCTAGGCGCCCGGCGACCCTACCAGCGGTTCTTCTTTTCTCCCACCAGGGACGCGGCGACGGTCCGGACCTCCTCGAGGAAGGAGGGGATTTCCTCCGGCTTCAGCGGTCGGCTGGGTCGATAGGCGATGAGCCAGTCTCCGGCTCCTTCGAGGTTGAACGGTTTTCCCGCGCACACCGCCGCGCGGCGCTCCGCCGTGAAGAACGAGCGGACCGCTTCGACGTTCTGGCCGCGCAGGTTGAAACGGTTCGAGAATTCCGGATCCTCGTCGAAGTCGATGTCCTGGTATCCCAGCATCGATATGAGCCTGAAGATGACGTTCTCGGCCTGGAGGCCGAAGGAGGGCATGGAGGCGCCCGGTTTCTCGAGGGCGACGACGGTCTGGTGCCAGGTGTTGGAGTTCTTCCCGCTCCCGGTCGTGTAGCGGTAATCGAAGAGAAGCGTCTCGGCGCCCGCCTCGCGGCGCCTCATGAGATTCTTCACCTTCCGGGCCCGGCCGCGCTGGAAGAGATCGAGGCCGGAGCAGGGCAGCGACTCCGGACCCGCGTCCGGATTGAAGGTGAAGCCGATCTGGACCGCCAGCATCTGCAGTGCTTCCGTCCGTTTCTTGTCGAGCCAGAGGATCCACCAGATCAGTCCGCCGACGAGGGCAGCGAAGCCGAGGGCCACGAAACCGAAAACGACGAATTCGAACATGGGGGGATCCTATCCCTACGGAGGCCATCCTGTCACGGCCGGGTCGGCGCACGTGAGCCGCTGCGCGCCGCCGGCCGGCGACAGGATCCTCGCGTCAGGCCGGGAACCGGTCGAGCGCCGAGAGGACGGCCCTCATCGAGGCCGTGCTGATGCTCGTGCCCGTGCCCACGCCCCAGCGGATACCCCGGCCCGGGATCTCCAGGCCGATGTAGCAGGCCGCGCGGGAGTCCGAGCCCTCGCCGATCGCATGCTCCGCGAAGCGCTTCACCTCGATGCCCGCAGCGATGGAGGCCTTCAGCCCGTTCACGAAGGCGTCCAGCGGCCCGTTGCCCTGGCCCGCGATCCGGTGCTCGCGGCTGCCGTTCGTGACGACGACGTCCACGCCGGCATGGTCCGCGCCGGCGCCGTTGGACCCGAGGGCGTCCTCGGCGTGCCCCTTGACGATCTTCCAGCGCGGCTCGAGGTAGGTTTCGCGGAAGAGAGCCATCAGGCGCTCCGGCTCCGCCTCGTTCCCGGTCCGGTCCGTCCATTCCTGCACGACACGCGCGAAGTCCGGGTGCATCTCCTTCGGCATGCGGAAACCGAAGTCGCGTTCCATGATGTGCGCCACGCCGCCCTTGCCGCTCTGGGAGTTGATCCGGATCACGGCCTCGTACGTGCGGCCGACGTCGGACGGATCGATCGGCAGGTAGGGGACTTCCCATCGTCCGCCGTCCCCCGCGCCGCGCGCGGAAAGCCCCTTGTTGATCGCGTCCTGGTGCGAACCCGAGAAGGCGGTGTAGACGAACTCGCCCGCGTACGGATGCCGCTCGTGCACCTTCATGCGCGTCGTGCGCTCGTAGGTCTCGATCACGTCACCGATCCGAGAGAAGTCCAGGCCGGGGTCCACGCCCTGGGAGAAGAGGTTCATGGCCAGGGTCACGATGCAGACGTTGCCGGTACGCTCGCCATTCCCGAAGAGCGTGCCCTCGACCCGGTCCGCCCCGGCCATCAGGGCCATCTCCGCCGCGGCCACGGCGGTGCCGCGGTCGTTGTGAGGGTGCACGCTCAGGATCACGCCCTCGCGCGTCCTCAGCCGCCGCCCCATCCACTCGATCTGGTCGGCGTGAACGTTCGGCGTCGACATCTCCACCGTCGCCGGCAGGTTGATGATGACGGGATTCGAGGACGAAGGCGACCATTCGTCCATGACCGCGTGGCAGACCTCGGCGGCGTATTCCGGCTCGGTGCCCGTGAAGCTCTCGGGCGAATACTCGAAGCGAATGCTGGGATTGCCGCTCTGCTCCGCCAATTCTTTCACCAGCCGCGCCCCGTCGACGGCGATGCGCCGGATCCCGGCGCGGTCCTGGCGGAAGACGACGCGACGCTGCAATTCGGACGTGGAGTTGTAGAGATGCACGATCGCGCGGGGCGCGTCCGAGACGGCCTCGAAGGTTTTTCGGATCAGGTGTTCCCGAGCCTGGGTCAGGACCTGGATCGTGACGTCGGGCGGGATCCGCTTCTCCTCGATGATCCGCCGAACGAAGCGGAACTCGGTTTCCGAGGCGGAAGGAAAACCCACCTCGATCTCCTTGAAGCCGATCGAGCACAGCATCGAGAACATCTCCATCTTCTCCTCGACGCTCATCGGGATCCTCAGGGCCTGGTTGCCGTCCCTCAGGTCCACGCTGCACCACGTCGGTGCGGCCTCGATGGACCGGTCGGGCCAGGTACGGTCGGGCAGCGAAACGGTTTCGAATTTCCGGTAGCGGTGGTGATTCATCGCGTTCATGGTTCTCTCCTTGTCATCGTGTTCACGGGGTTAAACGAAAAGGGCCTGCTTCCGGCGGAAGCAGGCCCTTGGGCCGGATCAGGTCCGGCTCAGCCCGCCTCCGCCCACGTAAGGAGGAGGACCTGGGTAAGGGTGAGAAGCAGGGAGGACCCGGGGCGCACTTCGCCCGAGAAAGAACGGCGGCAAGAGCATCGGGTCGAGTCGAACATGGTGGTTTCATTATCGGCGAAGCGGAGAAACTGTCAATGAACCAATTTGATACTTCAATTCAAATGCAGTAATTACAATAGTTTATAATGAGACTTGACAAGTGATAACAAAGTGATATCATAGTGATATTGAAAGAGGTGGCTCATGAATGAAGTCATTGTGTCCAAGGAAAGGGTGACGATTCGGATCACCGGCTGGGACAAGCTCTGGTCCTTCAAGGGGTCTCTCTCGATTCCTCGCAAGAGCATCGTGAAGGTGTCGTTTTACGACGGGGAACTCAAGCCTCCGTTCTGGCGTTGCCCGGGCACCGAGTTTCCCGGCGTCATCATCTCGGGAACGTATTACGGCCGGAAGAGGAAGGAGTTCTGGAACACGCGGTTCCGGGAGGGAGCGATCGTCATGGACCTGGAGGACGCGGAGTATACGCGCATCGTGGTCGATGTCGATGATGCGCCGGAAGTACTGAGGCAATTGAAGGCGAAGCGCTGATCGTTGACAGAAATTCGTGGCGGTGATGCACGGAGGTGCGTTATGACAGGGGAGAAGGGTTTCAAGCCGTTTTCGGGATGGCCGATGCTCGTGGGCGTCATCATCGGGCTCGGGCTCATGATCGGAGGATGGATCGCCTTCGGACAGTGGGCCGACGAGAACGCCTTCGGTCCCCCGCAGGTCGCGGCGCTCGTCGGAATGATTCTCTATTCCCTCGCCTGGGGCCTCGCGACCGGCGGATTCTTCATCGTCGAGCCGAACGGCAGCAAGGTCCTGCTCCTCTTCGGCAACTACAAGGGCACGGTGAAGGAGAACGGCTTCTGGTGGGCAAATCCCTTCTTCACGAAGCGCTCGATCCTCCTGCGCGCCCGGACGCTCAACGGAGAAAAGTTGAAGGTGAACGATCTCGCCGGCAACCCGATCGAGATCGCGGCCGTGGTGGTCTGGCAGGTCGCCGACACCTTCCGAGCCTCCTTCGAGGTTGAGAACTACGTCTCCTACGTCATGATGCAGAGCGAGACGGCGGTGCGGCACCTGGCCTCCACGCACCCGTACGACGCCGAGGACGAGAACGTCTCGCTGCGGCGCAACACCGAGAACGTCGCCGAGGATTTGAAGAGGGAACTTCAGGCGCGGCTCGACCGGGCGGGCGTCGTCGTCATCGAGGCCCGGCTCTCGCACCTGGCCTACGCCCCGGAGATCGCGGGCGCGATGCTGAGGCGCCAGCAGGCCGCAGCCGTGATTTCCGCGCGGCAGAAGATCGTCGAGGGCGCGGTCTCGATGGTCGAGATGGCCTTGAAGCACCTCGAACGGGACAAGGTCGTGAAGCTCGACGAGGAACGCAAGGCCTCCATGGTCTCCAACCTCATGGTCGTCCTCTGCAGCGAGCACGCGGCCCAGCCCGTCGTCAACACGGGCACGTTGTATTCCTGATCGGCCGATGAGTCCGGACCCGGACATGACCGTCGCGACGCGGAGCGGAAGCCGTGCCTGAGCGCAAGACCTTCCTGCTCCGCGTCGGCGCGGATCTCTGGACCGAGATCGAGCGGATGGCGGCCGACGAGTTCCGCAGCGTCAACGCGCAGGTCGAATTCCTTCTGCGCGACGCGGTGCGGCGCCGCGGAAGGGCGGTGGAGCCGGGGAAAGTCGATTCCGGCGCTTCGCCGGGAGACGTCGCGAATGAGGCATGACCGGGTGTGAAAGCACCCGGCGAATCCGCCAACTGGACTCATCCCCGCCTTTCTGACATCCTCGCCGCGATGAAGCGATTCCTTCTCCTGGGACTCATCTTCTTTCTCTGCTCGCCTCTCCCGGCACGGGCCGGGGCCTCTCTCCAGTGGGTCGAATCCGACGTCACGCTCCACCCGGACGGCAAGGCCTCCGTCCTTACGACGGTCCGCTGGTCCTGTCGGGGAGCGAATCTCCACGGCTTCTACTTCGAGGGCTTCTGCGGCGCTCCGCGGTTCGACGAGGGCACGGCCCATGCCGTCGACCAGGCCGGCCGCCGGTATCTCCTTGAGATCCTTCGCCTCTCGGCGACCCAATACGACATCGTGCTGGCCGACGGCGCGGCCTTCTCGGACGGAGACCTGACCTACCGCTTCCGCTACGACGTCGACCTCCAGGTTTCGGGCCACGTGGCGCTGACCGAGAGCGAGTTCGGGAGGCTGGCGGTCTTCAACTGGGCGCCGGTGCAGTGGGACGATCCGATGGAGCACCAGACGGTCACGGTTCACTTCCCGGTAGCGCTCCGGGGGGCGGCCACGGATTCGGAGCGCGAGCGCATCGGGTTCCGGACCGAGAGATTCGTCAACGAGCGCTACCTCGTCGATTACCCGGTCGAGCGCTCGGCCGACGGCCCGACGCTCTTCGCGGCGCGTTTCCACCGCCGGGATCTCGACCGCCGCTATCACTTTCCGATCCAGTGCTATCTCGACGACGAGCCGTTCCGCCTCACCTCGATCGCGCTCGCGAATCCCTTCGAGGCGCCGCCGGAGGGCATGACGCGGGCGCCGGAGGAAAACATCCTGAATCGCTGGTTCCCGGGAAGCGCCCTGGCCCGGGTTCCGCTGACCTTCACGTCCGTGGGCGCCGTGATCGCGGCGGCCTTTCTCTTCTTCTTCCTGCTCCCGCTCCTCATCCTCTTTCGCAAGCACGCCTCGATCATCCGGTCGCGCCAGGCCATCTCCGAGATCCGGTGGCAGGGCGACGAGTGGGTGCCGCCGAAGATCCAGGTCAGCACCTTCCGCAAGCCCGGCAAGGTCTGCAAGGACCTGACGCCCCTGGAGGCCGGACTGCTTCTCGACTTGCCCTTGTCCGAACTGGTCGCGCTCATCGTGGGGAATCTCGCGCGCAAGGGTCTGGTGGCCGTGACGAGCGAATCTCCGCTCCGCCTCGAGCGCGTCGTTTCGGCGGGCCCGAGCGACGACCCCTTCGAGAACATGCTCGTCGCCGCGATCCGCCCCGACGGCACGCTCGACGAGGAGCAGGTGAAGGAACTCCTCCGGCTCCTCGGTTCGGGACTCGAACAGAAGGCCTGGGATGCGGATCTCGAGGCCACCAAGGCTCACTACCGGCGGCAATACGCCACGCCGGCCGCCGGGCGGTACAACGACGATTCACACTTCTGGTCGACGTATTACCACCGGCGCTGGCACGATCCGGTTTACGGGGCGACACCGACGACGCCCAACGGAGCGCTTCTGCCGGACCCGGGCAAGATCGCCAAGTCGGTCGAGAAGACCGTGACCGGTACCGAGACGGTCTTCTCCGATTTCCGGAACACCGCGGCCTGCTACGCCGGTCCCTTCATCCAGGACGCCTGCCACGACGCCTGCCACTCGGCGTGCCACGATGCCTGTCACTCCGCCTGCCACTCGGCCTGCCATTCCGCCTGCCACGGCGCGTGCCACAGCGCCTGCGTATCGAGCGGTCACTAGGATGGACGCGCTGGAGAGGATCGGGTGGGTGGACGAATACGTCCGCAACGTGAGACCCTACATCCACGTGCGCGAGCACGACAACGTCCTCATCAAGATCCCGAACGCCGCATACCGATTGAACCCGGCGGCCGTGAAGATGCTCCGTGAAATGATGGAGGGAGCCTCGGCCCGGGAGATCGCGAAGCGCCAGCGCGACCCGGAGGCGGCCGGCCGCGACATCCACGACTTCTTCTGCGACCTGCGCGCGCTCCTGAGAGGATGCTGGCACGAGGGGGAGGAGCGGCGGGCGGTGGAGACGAAAACCTTCACCCTGCCGCACAACACCCTGCCGGTTCTCTCCGAGGTCGCGATCACGTACCGGTGCAACCTCGCCTGTCGTTTCTGCTATGCCGGGTGCGGGTGCCGGCGCGACGACGCGACGAAGGAGCTTTCGACGGGAGACTTGCGCCGCGTGCTCGATCTCATCCGCCGCGCCGCCGACGTGCCGTCAGTCAGTTTCACGGGAGGCGAACCCTGCCTGCGCGCGGACCTTCCGGATCTCGTCGCCCATGCCAAGTCGCTCGGGATGTGGGTGAACCTCATCACCAACGGAACGCTTCTCTCCGCGGAACTCTGCGCGCGGCTCTCGAAGGCCGGACTCGACTCGTCCCAGGTCAGCATCGAGGCCGGAAACGCCGATCTTCACGACGCGATCGTCCGCCACGCGGGCGCTTTCGATCGCGCGGTCGAGGGGATCGGAAACCTCCGGTCCGCCGGGATCCGCGTCCACACGAATACGACCATCAGCGGCTTGAATCGCGCCGCGCTCCCGGGCCTCCTGGAACTGGTCACCCGCCTCGGGCTCGACCGTCTCTCCATGAATCTCCTCATGCCCTGCGGATCGTCGATCGAGGGACTTGACGCGATGATCGTCCGCTACGACGAGATCGGGCCGATCGTGCTCGGGCTTCGGGACGCGGCGGCGCGGCGGGGCATCGAGTTCATGTGGTATTCCCCGACACCCGTCTGCGTCTTCAACCCGGTCGTGCATGGGCTCGGCAACAAGGGCTGTGCCGCCTGCGACGGACTTCTCTCGATCGCCCCGAACGGCGATGTCCTGCCGTGCTCGAGCTTCGCCGCCCCGGTCGGGAATCTCCTCGACTGGGGCGAGGAATTCCGGGCGCGGTGGGAGGAGGAGAACGTCATGCATTACCGCCGTAAGGAGTTCGCGCACGAGAAATGCCGGGCCTGCGAGGATCTCGCGGTCTGCAACGGCGGTTGCCCCCTGTACTGGGAGAAGGTGGGATACGGGGAACTGGAGGCGACGGGATGGGCCTGACGCCGGATCCGAGGGAGCGGGACGCGATTCAGTTCTTCGTCCTGAAGCGCCTGCCGTATCCCGTGCGCATGACGCTTGTCGCCGTGCTCCTCGGGCTGGCCTTCCTCCTCCAGCTTTTCGTCAGCGCCTGGCCCGGCTGGATCCTCATGGTCCTCGCGCTCGTCGTCGGGGCCCATCGCGGCATCCAGGCGGTGCCGACGTTAAAGGGCGAGGAGACGTGGGCCCAGGTGACGCCGGACGAGTATGCGAAGATCCTGGCGAGGGAGAAGGCCTGGCAACGCTGGGACCGGGACGGCTTTGACCTCTCGAACGGGCTCGGAATCGGCGTCCTGGTCCTCTTCGGGGGCCTGTCGCTCGCCGCGCTCGCGGCGATGGCCGCGCTCGGCGCCGAGGGCTATCTCCACATCTTCATCGTCAACGCCGTGATTCTCGTCGCGCCGCTCTGGCTGATCGGGATTCGCACCCACATGAAGCGAGACGAACTGGTCATCAAGATCCGCCTTCTCGAGAAGGTTCTCGAGGCGCTCGTGCCGGTCACAGTGGTCCAGTGCCTGCCGATGCTCGCGACGCGCGAGGCGAAGGAGGGCGGGCGCGTGCCCTCCGATGCCCGCATCATGATCCGGCTGGTCGACGCGCCGGAGTGGTTCATGGGAGTTCAGGTGCAGATCTGCCTGAACAACGTCCAGGGGACGAGCTATCCGTATCTCTATGCCGTGGTTCTTCTGAAGCCGGAGGCGCGGAGGTTGGACCGTGCGGCGCAGTTGGCGGCATCGACGGGCGCGAGGGCGGTGAAGGTGACGGTCGAACCGAAGCCCGGCGGGGAGGTGGACGTGCTGGTCATCCGCCAGAAGACCTCCCGCACTTCGGGATACCATACGGGGGTGCCGGCCGCGCTCGGGATCGTGCAACTCGCGGTCAACGTGGCGGGGAAGCTCTGCACGCCCCGATAGCCGGTGTGTATGCTCGGAGCGGGATGGTGTGACTTGTCGGTACACCCCTAAATAAGTACCATTAAGGTATGATTACAACGACTCCCGCGCCCACGGTCGTTCTGGAGATCAAGGGCATGACCTGCGCCCGATGCGCCGCGCGGGTCGAGAGGGCGTTGGCCGGGGTGCCCGGTGTCGCGTCCGTGCGCGTCTCCGCCTCCTCCGGCCGCGCTGTCGTCGAGGGAACGGCGACGACCGGGACACTCGTGCGGGCCGTCGAATCGGTGGGATACGGTGCCTCGCCGGCGACCGTGGCGCACATGCGGGATCGCATCGAGGCGAGGAGACGGGAGCGGCGCGAGGAGGCCGAGGCCTGGAAGCGCCGGTCCTGGGCCGCGCTTCTCGCTCTTCCCGTCATCGCGATCTCGATGGCGCCCATGGCCGGTTACCACGTTCCGCACGGCGGTCTTCTGGAGGCCATCATCGCGACGGTGGCGCTTCTCGTCATCGCCCCTCCCTTCTATCGTCGCGGCCTGCCCGATCTCCTGAAGCTTCGCTTCGATATGGACTCGATGGTCGCGCTGGGGACGCTCGTCGCCTATCTCGCCTCGGTCTTCGAATTGTTCTCCGGCGGACATCACCTCTACTTCGAGGACTCGGTCGCGGTGCTGGCCTTCATGACGCTCGGACGTTATCTCGAGGCGCGCTCGAAGGACCGCGCCTCATCCGCAGTCGAGGGACTGGTCGATCTTCTGCCGCCGATGGCTCGTCGACTGGAGGACGGCGCGGAGACGGAAGTGCCGACCGATCTCATCGCCCCGGGTCAGCGCGTCGTCATCCGGCCCGGCGAGAAGGCGACCGTGGACGGCGTGGTCGTCGAGGGGCGTGCGGCGGCCGACGAAAGCGTCCTCACGGGCGAGTCGATGCCGGTGGAGAAGGGACCGGGCTCGAAAGTCATCGCGGGGAGCCTGGTGCATGGAGGCCGGCTCGTCGTCGAGGCCGAAAGGACGGGCGAGGAGACGTCGCTCGGGGAGATTCTCAGGGAACTGGAGTCGATCGCGGAGAAACGGACCGGTTACCAGGACTTCGCCGACCGGGTGATCGGGTTCTTCATGCCCGTCGTCCTCGCAACGGCCGCGGTCACCTTCGCCGGCTGGTGGATCGTCTCGGGCGATGTCCTGGCCGCCCTGCGGCCGACCGTCGCGGTCCTCGTCATCGCCTGTCCCTGCGCGATCGGGATCGCGATTCCCGTCGCCGTATCGGTCGGGGCCGGCGCGGCGGCCCGGCGCGGTCTCCTGATCCGGGACCCGACCGCCCTCGACCGCATCCCCGGGATCCGCGTTTTCGTCTTCGACAAGACGGGAAGCGTGACCGAGGCGCGTATGCGGGTGGGGGCCGTGAGAGCGCCCGGCGGCGATCCGGGCGGCATGATAAGGCTGGCCGCGACGGTCGAGTCCGCCTCCGAGCACCCGATCGCCCGTGCGATCGTCGAAGCTGCGGGTCCGGGTTTTCGTCCCGGCGCGGTCGAGGAATTCCGCGCCGAGCCCGGGCTGGGCGTCGAGGGAAGGGTCGAGGGAAGGAAAGTGAGAATCGGGCGGCTCGAATGGATCGCGCCCGACCTGGACGGCGGCGAGAGAGAATGGATCGCGGCTCGAGCCGGTGAGGGCATGACGGTTTTCGCGGCGGCGGTCGAAGGGAAGGGGCCGGCGGATCGGGTGCTCATCGCCGTGGAGGACGCGCTCAGGCCGGAGGCGCCCGAGGCCGTCATGAAGATCAGGAAGGCCGGCTATCGCACCGTGCTCCTGACGGGCGATCGCGCGGCCACGGCCGAGGCGGTCGGACGGCGGTGCGGTTTCGACGAGGTGAGAGCGGAGATGCTGCCGGCGGAGAAGGCGAGGGCGGTCGAGGAGTTACGCGCCCGCCACGGCGGCGTGGCGATGCTGGGCGACGGCGTCAACGATGCGCCGGCGCTCGCAGCCTCGGATATCGGCGTCGCCATGGCCTCGGGATCCGGGCTGGCATTCGAGGCCGGTCACGTCGCGCTCACGCGGCCCGACCTCCGGCTTCTTCCCGAGCTTCTCGTCGTCGGCCGGGCCATCCGGCGCAAGGCGCACGAGAACCTCTTCTGGGCCTTCGCCTACAACGTCGTCCTCATTCCGGCCGCGGCTTTCGGCGTTGCCACGCCGATGATGGCGGCGGTTGCCATGGGGCTGTCGGACGTCACGGTGGTTCTGAACGCGATGAGGCTCTGGAGATTCGCGACTCCCCGGTCCTGAGGGACGTCTCCGTCTCCGGCCGGGCAAGGCTCGGCCTTCGCCGGATCGCAGCGACGGAACCCGTTGCCTCTGGCGCGCGGCGCTTCTACACTCCGCTCATGAAGTCCTGGGTCTCGCGCCTGCTTCTCATCGCCGCATCCATCGCATGGGGCGCATCCCCGTCGATCGCGGACTTCTACTGGCCGTTCCATCCCGACAAGGCTCAGCACGCCTATCACCTCGGCATGCGCTACTACGAGGCGGGGCAGTATGACCGCGCGATTCCCTGGTTCACACACGCGCTCGGTTACGACACGCGGTATGCGTTGGCATGGTCGATGCGCGGCCGGTGTCATCTCCTCTCGGGCCGCCCCGACAGCGCGATCCGCGATCTCAGTGCGGCCGAGATCCTCAGGCCCGGGCGGAGCGATGTCCTCATCGATCGCGCCCAGGCGCAGGCCGTCAAGGGACGATACGCCCTGGCGCGGTCCGACATCGAGGAGGTGCTCGGTCGCGAGAGGCGGAACGCGCTGGCCTGGCGGCTCAAGGCGGTGTACGAGTTCGCGGCCGGCGAGACGACGACGGCCTTGAGGTCCGTCGAAAGGGCGATGGAGCTCAATCCCGGCGACGCGGACCTTTTCTTCCGCCGCGCGGAGGCGCTCCGGGTCACGGGCCGGAAGCGGGACGCGATCCGGGACTACGGGGAGGCGATCCATCGCGATGCGCTGAGGGCTGACGCCTACCTGCAACGGGGTCGATTGTTCTTCGAGGCCGGGGAACTGGATTCCGCGGCGAGCGACATGACCGGCGTGATCGTCCTGCGCCCCCGTCATGCCGAGGCCTTCCTCGTGCGCGGAACGTGCCATCGGCGTCTCGGCCGGCCGGCGGCCGGGCTGGCTGATTTCGACACCTGCGCGCGCCTCGACTCGGGTCTCTTCGTCGGCGCCGATGGCCCCTGGGAACGCGGGTTGGCGGCCTTCGCGCTGGGGATGGATACGCGCGTCGTCATGGACATGAACGCGGTTCAGGAGGCGCGGCCCGGGGATCGTGCTTCTCTCAAGCTGCGAGGGCTCGCCCTGGTCGGGCTCGGAGAATGCGAGGGAGGAATCCGGGATCTCTCGCGCGCGATCGAGGCTGCGCCCGACGACGTGGATGTCCGACGCGCGCGGGGCATCGCCTACGCGCGCCGGTTGCTCGTGGACAGCGCTTTGCAGGATTTCTCGCGCGTCATCGCCTTGCGGCCCGGGGACACCGTGGCGCGCATGAGGCGGGGGGTGATTCGTCACGAGAAGGGGGACCAGGCGGGCGCGGAAGAGGACCTGACGCGCGCTCTCCTCGTGGATCCGACGCTTGACGAGGCGTGGCTCGCGCGTGCGCTTTGCCATATCGGGACGGGACGCCTCGACGCCGCGGCCTCGGATCTCGGTTCCTGCCTCGCGTTGCGCCCGGCTGACCGGCGTCTCCATGCTCTTCGCGCGGAGGTTCACTACCGCCGGGGGGCGTATGAGAGGGCGGTGGAGGACGCGACGTCGGCCCTTTCGACGGTGGCTGTCGATCCCGCCCTGTTCCTCCTGCGAGCGCGCTCCGAGGAGCGGCTGGGGCGGGACCGCGAGGCGATCGCGGATTACGGCCGCGCGCTCAGGACGAGAGAGAAGGACCCGGTGATCCATTTCGAGCGCGGGGTCGTGGCGATGAGAGCCGGGCAGTATGCGGTGGCGGTTCGGGACATGACGGTCGCGGCCGAGGCGTGGCCGGCGGACACGGTTCCTTTCATGATCCGCGCCCGGGCCCGCCAGGCCCTGGGCCAGCATGGGCGGGCGGCGGCGGATTACACCGAGGTGATCGCCCGGGAACTGGGGAACGCCGAGGCCTACTACCAGCGTTTCCGCTGCTACCAGGCGCTCGGGACGCTCGACCGTGCCCTCGCCGATTACGAGCGCGCCGTGTCGCTCGATCCCGCCTACTCCTCCCGGTGACGAATCCGCCCGGCACGACGGGGGAGGCCGGGGGGGCCGAGGCGCCGTTCTACTCGATCGTGGTTCCGGCCTACAACGAGGAGAAGTACCTCGAGGCGGGACTGGCGGCGATCCGGTCCGCGATCGTGCGCGGCGGGCGACCCGCGGAGATCGTCGTGGCCGACAACGCCTCGACCGACCGGACCGCCGCGATCGCGCGCGATGCGGGCGCGACGGTCGTGCGCGAGGAGGTCCACTGCATCGCGCGGGTTCGGAACACGGGCGCCCGGGCGGCGCGCGGCGAGGTTCTCGTCTTCATCGACGCCGATTCACGGATGCACCCGGATACGCTGGACGTGATCGGAAATCGCCTGGGGCGCGGGGACGCGGTCGGCGGGTGCGCGGAGGTCTACCTCGACCGCGGCGGCTGGGAGATGGCGCTCTGGACGGCCTTCATCAAGTTCGTGGTGTACGGACTCATGAGGCTCGGAGGCGGTCTCTACTTCTGCCCGCGCGCGACGTTCGAGGCGATCGGCGGCTTCGACGAAACGCTTTACGCGGCCGAGGATCTCGACTTCGCGAAGCGGCTCAAGGCCTTCGGAAGCGCAAGGGGGCTGCGATTCGTGAGGCTCCCGGAAATTCCGATCACGACCTCTTCGCGCAAGTTCACGATCCTCGGCTCCGCCCGGATCATCGCGATCGGGCTCCGGACCCTGCGTTTTCGCCCTGCGCGAGCCCTTCGCACCAAGCGCCTCTGGGATCCCTACTTCTACGACGACACCCTCCGGTAGTCGGCCGTAGGGGGGGCGGCCGTAGGGGGTCACTCTGACACAATGACACAGTTCGCGGGGGCACCCTGACACGGCCGTCCCCTTGTCCGACTTTCCACGAAAGAACGCCGGCGTTGCGAGAAAGAGTTGTTACGCTCCCGGCCGCCTGGCGATTTGCCTCCAGGTCACGATCGCCTCTCCGGCCAGCCAGAGGGCGAGCCCGATGAGAATGACGGCCACGGCGAATTCGACATGGTGCAGGGCCGCCACTCCGCCCTTCTCGATTCGGGCCGGGTATTTCCAGGCGGTGATGCCCAGGCTCCAGATCGTCATGGCCGACATGAAGGAAGCGCCGAAGAAAGGCAGGGCGCACGAGCGCCCCGTGCGGTAGAGCCAGACCGTCACGCCGAGCAGGGCGAGCGCCGCCAGGAGCTGGTTGGAACTGCCGAAGAGGCCCCAGAAGACCTGCCAGATCGGCATGGTCTTGCCGTCGATCACCGCGGGGGGAAGGGAGACGATGGCGATCGGCATGGCCAGGGTGAGGAGGGTCGCGAAGGCGATCCCGGATCGTCCTTTCCAGCCTGTGAGTTCCATCATGACGTAGCGCGCCAACCGCGTGCAGGCGTCGAGCGTGTCGAAGACGAAGGTCGTGAAGCAGAGCAGTGCGAACTGGTAGGCGATCGAAACGGGGAGGAGGCCGAAGCTCGCATGATGCATGAATCGTGCGACGCCGCCGGCATAGATCGCGTCCGGCTTGCCCGCGGGCTGTGCGAGAATCATGACGGTCGCCAGGGAGAGGCAGGCGAAGAAGGCCTCGAGAAGCATGCCGCCGAAGGCCACGGGCCGGGCCTCGCATTCGTTCGCGAGCTGCTTCGATGTGGTTCCCGAGGAGACGATCGAGTGGAAACCGGAGCAGGCGCCACAGGCGACGGTGATGAAGAGGATCGGGAAGAGGGGAGGGAGACCGCCGAGGGAGGTGAAGAATGCGGCGCCGGACCGGACCGGGGCCTCGATGTCGAGGCTGCCCGAGGCACCGCCGACGAGGATGCCCAGGACCGCGGCGATCATGATGAAGTAGAGGAAGTAACCGCCCAGTTCCCCTCGAGGCTGCAGGAGCAGCCAGACCGGAACGATCGAGGCGACGAAGCAGTAGACGAGGAGAAGGTAGTTCCAGGTCTTCTGCGCGGGGATGCCCGGCAGGATCTGGGCGAGGTCGAAGGGGATCCGCGGCCCCGCCACGATCGCGGCGAGGACGAGAGGAAGGAAGATGAGCTTGGCGCCGCCCGTGCCGATTCTCGAGTAGCGCACGACGAGCCCCATCACGACGGCCAGCGCCAGGTAGAGGATCGACGAGGTGGCGACGGCCGGTCCGGGCGCCGCGCCGTCCGCGGCGGACGCGGCCTGCACGAACGCCCCGGCGGTCACGTCGGCGAAGGCGATGATGACGTAGACGAGGGCGATCCAGATGAAGATGAGGAAGAGCCGGTAGGCTCGCGGGTTCATGTACTGGCGGACGACCTCCGCGACCGAGCGCCCCTGGTGCCGGACCGAGGCGACGAGCGCGGTGAAGTCGTGGATCCCTCCGATGAAGACGGAGCCGAAAAGGATCCAGAGCCAGGCCGGTCCCCATCCGAAGAGCGTGGCGGCGAGGATCGGGCCCACGATCGGGCCAGCGGCGGCGATGGCGGAGAAGTGCTGGGGCAGTAGCGACGACCACGCGAGCGGTTCGTAATCGTGCCCGTCGCGCATCGTGCGCGCCGGGGTTTCGAATCCCGCTTCGAGCTTCAGCCACGAAACGAGGTAACGCCCCATCAGGCGGTAGGCGGCGAAGAGAAGAGTGCCGGATACGATCAGGAAGAGAATGAGTGACATGACCCTAGTTCTGGCGGCCCTCGATGGCGCCAAGCAACACGGCGGCCGCGATGCCGAGGCGCCGGTCGAGCAAGCTACCGGTGTCGGGCGTGAAGTCCAGGTCGATCTTCAGGACGAACGGGTTGAAGCGCTGGCGGAAGACGCCCACGAGGCTGCCGCCCATCTCCAGCGTGAACGACTGGGGAACGAGGTTGGAGAGCAAGCGGCGCACCAAGGCCAGGCAGCCCGTGTCCTCCTTGATCGTGCCGGCGGGTTGGTCGTTGACGTCCAGGATGAGCCATTCGTCGCGGATGATCGATTTCAATCCCTTGCGGCGAAAGGCGCCGAGGCGTTGCCCCGACTGCGAATCGGTCACGTCGTAGGTGGCTCCGAAATCGAGGATCTGGCGGGTGGAGATACGCAGGACTTCGGTCTGCATGTCTTCACCCGTGTAGAGGCGGATATCCTCCTTCAGCTTGAACGCCTTCATCTTGGAGAAGAAGGCGACGGAGCCGGAGGGATCGTAGATGTGGAACGCGCCTCCGAAGAGCTTGAAGACCTTGCGGCGGATCATGTACTGGCGATGCTGGAACATGGAAGCGGTCATCGTGCGTCTCCCCGTGGAAGAGAATACCGCCATGGCCGGGCCGGCGGCTGCCTGCAGTCTAGGCGATGTCGGCCCGGATGGGAATTGTGGTACAATGAGGACAGGAGGGGCGCAACATGGTGTTGAGCATCGAGCCGCTGCCGCCGCAGGAGAGGGAGATCTTTCTGCGTGACCATCCGGAGTGGAGGTATGAGCGCTCGGCCTTCGTCCGCGAGGTCCGGTTTTCGAGCTACGGGGAGGGGGTCGAGTTCGCGTGTCGAGTCGCCCGGCTCGCCGAGAAGGCTTGTCACCACCCGGAGATCACGATCGGATTCAAGACCGTGACCGTCCGCTGGTGGACTCACAAGATCGGGGACGTATCGAGGGGCGACCGGATCATGGCCACGAAGGTCGAGGAGATCCTGCGCGAGACGACGAAGACCGCATGAGGCCGTTCGCGCCGTGAGGGTTTTGGTGACGGGAGCGACCGGGTTCGTCGGATCGGCGGTCTGCGCGGCGCTGCGGTATCGCGGGGATTCGGTCGTGCGCCTCACCCGTTCGCCCTCCGCGCCGGACGATCGGGCATGGGATCCCGAGGCGCAAGCGTTGGACTCCGGAGCGGTCGAGGGAGTCGATGCCGTCGTTCACCTCGCCGGGGAGAGCATCGCTGCCGGGCGCTGGACGAAGGCGAGACGGGACCGGATTCGATCAAGCCGCGTCGGGGGAACCCGATTGCTGGTGGGAGCATTGAAGCGATTGGAACGGCCTCCCCGCGTTTTCGTGTCCGCATCCGCGATCGGGTACTATGGAGACCGCGGTGACGAGATCCTGACCGAGAAGAGCGGCCCGGGCCGCGGATTTCTGGCTGACCTGTGCCGTGAGTGGGAAGACGCGGCGGCGGTCGCGAGCGGGATTCGGACTGCCGTCATGAGGTTCGGCGTCGTGCTGGCACGTCAGGGAGGAGCCTTGCCGCGAATGCTGTGGCCGTTGCGCACCGGGTTCGGAGGCCGGATCGGATCGGGTCGGCAATACATGAGTTGGATATCGAGGGAGGACGCGGTGGCCGCCGTGCTGCACGCCGTGGACGCCGATTCGATGAGTGGCGTTGTGAACGTCGTCGCGCCGCATCCCGTGCCAAACCGTGAGTTCACGGAAATCGCTGCGCGCGTCCTGAACCGCCCCGCATGGGTGCCCGTTCCGGCGTTCCTGCTGAAGCTGGTGCTCGGTTCGATGGCTGGCGAAGTGCTTCTCGCCAGCACTCGAGTGAGACCGGCGCGCTTGGAGGCGGAGGGGTTTTCGTTCGCCGACCCCGGAATCGGGACGGTCCTGGCTCGGGAGGGCGCCCGCGGGCCGCGAGCTTGAACCTCTGGACGGCCCGCCAGTTGGCGCATTGACCGGTACGTGGGACCGCGAAAAGTCTCGTTCTTCGATGCGGTCGTGTCATAATGACGGTTCCGGCGGGGGGATTCAGCTGTCGCCTCAAGGTCAGAGCTGGCGCATCGTGAGGAGCGTGTGAGATAGGATGAAGACGTTTGCCGTTTTCGCTTCAGGAGGCGGAAGCAATCTCCAGGCGCTGATTGACGCCTGCGTCCGCGGCGAGATCGACGGGCGGATCGGCCTCGTGGTTTCTGACAAGCCCTCCTGCGGCGCGCTCGATCGCGCTCGCGCGGCCGGCCTCGAGACCTATGCGTTTCGCCCCGCGGACCATGCCGACCGGGAGTCCTACGAACGAATCATCGTGGAACGGTGCGATCGGGCCGGCTGCGAGTTCATCGTGCTGGCCGGCTTCATGCGTGTCCTGACGCCCTGGTTCATTCGCCGATACGAGGGGCGCATTCTCAACACGCATCCGGCCCGGCTACCCTCGTTTCCGGGAGCCCATGCCGTCAGAGATGCCCTGGCCGCCGGAGTGGCGGTGACAGGTTGCACGATTCATTTCGTCGACGAGGGCGTGGACACGGGACCGATCATTCTACAGTCGGACGTACCCGTGCTGCCGGGGGATTCGGTCGAGACCCTGACGAGGCGGATCCAGGCCGAGGAACACCGGCTCTATCCCCGCGTCGTCAACCTCTTCTGCCGGGGCGAGTTGCCCGTTTAGGTTCCCGTCACGCCCGTCCAGGGATAGGCGGATGGGGGGACACTCCGACGGAACGGGATAGGGGATAGGGGGACACTCCGACACAATGACACAGATGATGCCCACCGCAAGGGGACACTCCGACACACATGACCTATTCTCCCGCGACTTGGGCATTCTTTGACACCGCTCAAGCCAAGGATAGAATCACCCCATGCCGCGCGGTCCTCGTGTCACATATCCTCATGCCGTGTTCCACGTTATCAATCGCTTCGTGGACAAACATCCGTTTTTCCGGAACGCCTCGGACCGGGAGGCGTTTCTGGATGCGTATTTCGAGGCTGCGGGAACATTCGGCATCCTGACTTACGCCTATGCCATCATGCCGAACCATTTCCATATCCTTCTCGAGACACCGACGGGCGAGATCTCCCGGTTTCTCCAACGGTTCCTGACCCGAGCCATTCAGTCATTGAATCGCAAACTGGGGCGGCGCGGGCACCTGCTGGAGGCTCGCAGCAAGACCTTGATCGTTCAGACGGATTCCTATTTCGAGACGGCGTGGGCCTACGTGGTTTCAAACCGCTTGCGGGCCGGTCTCACGCGAAGCCTCTTTGGTGACCCATGGAACAGCGTCCAGGAGTTGTTGAACCCTGGTCGGAGCCGCCTCGCCAGGCGCGAATTGTGGTGGCATCTCTTCGGCCGGGAGCTGACGCGTGACAACCTCGGGGATGAATTGGCGGAATGCCGCAAGCTCATCCGATCGCTCTCTCCGTCACGAGTTCAGGATCGGTTCGAGGAGGGGCACCGGGGTGCGTTTCTGGGAGACGAGGGCTTCCGAAGGAATGTTCTGGATCGGGTCGAGCGCAGGAAGGGGAGCGGCGAAGGGATTCGACGCACGACCGACCGTGAAGTCTCGGCAGTCACATGGAAGCAAATCCTGGATGCCGCCCGGACCGTTGTGAGCGCTTCAGGAGTCGATCACGGCCGTTGCGAACCCGGCCTCCTGGCATTGCAACTGACCCGCTACGTGGCGTTCACGAGGCATCGGTGGTCCATCGACCGCATCCGGGAGTCGGAGGGGGGGCGAGGCGCGGCTCATTCGCGATACACGATGTCGATACGACGCGTGAGGGAGTCTCCCGCACGTCGCTCATTGGCCCAACTCATCATGGAGCGCTTGGATGGGCTGAGGTGTGTCACTGTGTCAGAGTGTCCCCCTATGAGGCCAAAAGGTGTGTCAGAGTGTCCCCCTCGCGAGGAGAAAAGCGTTGGTGCGTCGAGGGGAGGGGTGTATGATTCGCATCCAAATTCCACCCGGATCCGAGGAGGGACCATGAATAGAAAAGCTGCGGAATTCGTCCAGAAGGTCGTCGAGCGCAACCCCGGGGAGCCCGAGTTCCACCAGGCCGTCCAGGAAGTCGTCGATTCGGTCATGCCGTACATGGAGGAGAATCCGAAGTACCTCAAGGCCCGGATCCTGGAGCGCATGGTCGAACCCGAGCGCGTCATCATGTTCCGGGTCCCGTGGATGAACGACAAGGGCGAGGTCCAGGTGAACAGGGGCTACCGCATCGAGATGAACAGCGCGATCGGCCCGTACAAGGGAGGCCTGCGCTTTCACCCGAGCGTCAACCTGGGCATCCTGAAGTTCCTGGCCTTCGAGCAGGTCTTCAAGAATTCCCTCACCACGCTGCCCATGGGCGGCGGCAAGGGCGGTTCCGATTTCGACCCGAAGGGAAAGTCGGACAACGAGGTGATGCGGTTCTGCCAGAGCTTCATGACGGAACTCCAGCGCCACATCGGGCCCGACACCGACGTTCCCGCCGGCGACATCGGCGTGGGCGGACGCGAGATCGGGTTCATGTACGGACAGTACAAGCGCCTGCGCAACGAGTTCACGGGCGTGCTCACCGGTAAATCGCTCGGCTGGGGCGGTTCGCTCATCAGGCCCGAGGCGACCGGGTATGGCTGCGTCTACTACGTTCAGGAGATGCTCAAGACGCGCGGCGACAGCCTCAAGGGCAAGATCTGCACCGTCTCCGGCTCCGGCAACGTCGCTCAATACACCGTCGAGAAGCTGCTGCACCTCGGCGCCAAGCCCGTCACCCTTTCCGATTCCGACGGCAGCATCTACGACGAGGACGGGATCAGCGAGCAGAAGCTGCAGTGGGCGATGGAACTGAAGAACGTGCGCCGCGGTCGCATCAAGGAATACGCCGACAAGTTCAACGCGAAATACATCCCCGGGAAGAAGCCGTGGGGCGTCAAGTGCGACATCGCCTTCCCCTCCGCCACCCAGAACGAGATCGACGGCAACGACGCGAAGACGCTCCTGAAGAACGGTTGTTTCGCGATCGGCGAGGGCGCCAACATGCCCTCCACGCCCGAGGCGATCAAGGCCTTCCAGACCGCGCGGATCCTCTATTCGCCGGGCAAGGCCGCCAACGCCGGCGGCGTCGCCACCTCCGGGCTCGAGATGTCCCAGAACAGCATGAGGCTCTCGTGGAGCCGCGAGGAGGTCGACCAGAAACTCCACCAGATCATGGTCAACATCCACGAGTCGTGCGTCCGCTACGGCAAGAGCGGAAACTACATCGACTACGTCAAGGGCGCCAACATCGCCGGCTTCGTCAAGGTCGCCGATGCAATGATCGACCAGGGGCTCGTCTGACGAAGGAAATGGGAAATCGGGACGCCCGCCTCCGCAAGGAGGCGGGCGTTTTTTCTGGGGACCGTTCCCTGTATGATGCACCCATGAAACCGCCGATGCCCGATTCCTCGGGCGACAGCACGGGACTCCCTGCCCTGGACCGCGTCCTCAACGGCGTCCTGCCCGGAGACAACATCGTCTGGCAGGTCGACACCCTCGAGGACTACCGCGTCTTCGTCCGTCCCTACGTCGAGGAGGCGCTTCGCCGGGGCAAGTCCGTCCACTACTTCCGCTTCTCGAGGCACAAGGAGGTCGTGCCGAGGGATCTCAAGGGCGTCGTCGTGCACAAGCTCGATCCGAAGGTCGGCTTCGAGAACTTCATCATCCAGATCCGCCATATCATCGAGCACAACGGACTCGGGGCCTATTACGTCTTCGACTCCCACACGGAACTCGCCGGCGAGGCCTACAGCGACAGGCTCCTCGGCAACTTCTTCCTCCTCACCTGCCCCTATCTCTACGAGCTCAAGACCGTCACCTACTTCGGAGTCCTGCGCAAGCACCATACCTACAACGCGGCCGCGCCGATGGTCGTCACCACCCAGGTGCTCATCGACGTCTACCGCAACCGGGACCGGCTCTTCATACATCCCCTGAAGGTCGAGGGGCGTTTCTCGCCGACCATGTTCACGCTCCACGCCTGGGACGGCGACGATTTCACGCCGGTCACGAAGAGCGCCGTCATTTCCGACATCCTCACCTCCGCCTCCTGGCCGGGCCTGCAATCGGCCTCCTACCGCCAACTGGGCCAGTGGGACAACTGGTTCATGCAGGCCGAGGAGATCCTCGAGGAATACAAGGGCGGCGAGTGCGCCAAAAAGCTCGTCGACGCCAGTTTCCACCACCTCCTTCCGCCGCTCATCTCCGACGACAAGCGCATCCAGGAAATGGCGAAGAAGTACCTGCACCTCGAGGACCTGATCTACATCTGGAAGCGCATGATCGGCAGCGGACGGCTCGGGGGCAAGTCCATCGGCATGCTCCTGGCCCGGGCCATCCTGCAGAAACGCCGCCCCCGCTGGAAAGAACTGCTCGAGGCACACGATTCCTTTTATATCGGTTCCGACGTCTTCTACACTTTCCTCATCATGAACGACTGCTGGGTTGTCCGGCAGAAGCAGCGCAACCCCGCAACCTACCTCGACGGCGTCGACGAGGCCCAGGAAAGGATGCGGAAGGGCAGGTTTCCCGACTACATCATCCGCCGTTTTTCCGACATGCTCGACTACTTCGGCCAGTCTCCGATCATCGTCCGCTCTTCCAGCCTGCTCGAAGACGCCTTCGGAAACGCCTTTGCCGGTCAGTACGAGAGCGTCTTCTGCCCCAACCAGGGAACCCACGAGAAGCGCCTCGAGGCCTTCCTCGACGCCGTGCGCGTCGTCTATTCCACCGCCATGAGCCGCGGCGCCCTGACCTACCGCGCGAAGCGGGGCATCCTCGAGAGCGACGAGCAGATGTCGCTGCTCGTCCAACGGGTCGCCGGAGAACCGCACGGGCGCTACTTCTTCCCCCACCTGGCCGGCGTCGCCTTCTCCTACAACCCTTATGTCTGGAACGAGAGCATCGATCCGGATGCGGGCATGATGAGGCTCGTCCTGGGCCTGGGCACCAGGGCCGTCGACCGTGCCGACGACGACTACACGCGCGTCATCGCTCTCAATGCGCCCGACAAGCGCCCCGAGGCGAATTTCAGCCAGGTGAAGAAATACGCCCAGCGTCGTGTCGACCTCCTTGACCTCGAGCAGAACGCCTTCTCGTCGGCCTACTTCGTCGACATCGTCCGCGAGTGCCCCGGCTTTCCGGCCTCCAAGTTCGCGATCGTCGACGACGAGATGGACTATTCCCGTTCCGGCCGCGAAAGCACGCTCAAACCCTGGGTCTTGACGTTCGACTCATTCCTCGAAAACACCGATTTCGTGAAGGATATCCGCGAAATGCTGACGACCTTGCGTCATGCCTACGGGCGTCACGTCGACGTCGAGTTCACCGCCAACCTCCTGGAGGACGGCTCCTACCGCATCAACCTTCTCCAGTGCCGCCCCCTGCAGGTCAAGGGTACGATCGAGGCTGGAAAGATCGAGGCGCCCCACGTCGAGAAGAAGAACGTCATCCTGGAATCGCACGGCGGCGTCGTCGGCCACAGCCGCGTGCTTGTCGTCGACCGCCTGATCCACGTTCTGCCGGAGGTTTACAGCCGGTTGCCCGAATCGGAGCGCTACGAGGTCGCGCGCGTCATCGGACGCATCAACGGCCACGATTCGAGCGTCGGCCTCTGCCGCATGCTCGTCGGCCCGGGCCGCTGGGGCACGCACATGCCGTCCCTGGGCGTCCCGGTCTCGTTCTCCGAGATCAGTTCCGTGGCGGTCATGTGCGAGATCGACACGATGCACG
>CAZWVM010000006.1:0-43778 GCA_964637705.1 uncultured bacterium | reverse complement strand
CCCCACGAGATCCTGCAATGGCAGGCGGAATACGACTGGAACCGCGAGGACGTCCTCGAGACGTCGGGAAGGAAGGTCGACAACAATGGCGTCACCATTCAGACGATTCTCTATTTCTAGGCGCGGGGGCGCCTTCGCGGCGCTCTTCCTCGCGCTCGCCATCGCCGCCGCAGACGCCGGCCAGGATGGCATCAAAATCATGCGTCTCTTCGGCGCCGTCGAGTTCCAGCGCAGCGGCGCTTCCTCCTGGAGTCGGGCGACGGAGCGGCTCGTCCTGCGCACCGGCGACCGGTTGCGCACCCGGAACAACGCCTGGTGCTACCTCGAACTGCACGAGGGCAACATCGTCAAGGTGCTGGCCAACAGCTCCGTGAAACTCGAGAGCGTCTCACAGTCGAGCGAGCGCGTCACCGGCCGCATCCTCTTCGCCTACCGCGGCGTCGGCGCCTATAACGTCTACCTCGAGAACGGCCAGGTCTACCCGGTGCTCGAACGCTTTTCGGGCAGCTCGATGAATCTCTCGACGCCCTGCGCCGTGGCCGGCGTCCGCGGCACGATCTTCGAGGCCAACGTCGAACGCGTCGACGGCGGACAGGACTCCAACGGCGGCGCCGAACCCGGCGGCACTTACAACGTCAGCTTCGCCGTGCACAAGGGATCGATCGACGTGACGGATCTCTCCAACCCGAACGCCGGAGCGACATCCATTCCGGCCGGCTTCGCCTTGAACCTGAGGAACGTCCGCGTGCCCTCGGGAGGTTTTGGTGCCCCGGGCCAGCGCCCTCAAGGGGGGCAACCGGGTGGACAGGGGCCCGGCGGCCAACGGCCGGGACAGCCCGGGCAAGCGGGACAGCCTCAAGGCGGGCAGCAACCCGGAAGTCAGCCCCAGGGTCAGCCGGGCGGCGACCGCCCGGGCCAACCCGGGGGCCAGCTGCAGGGCGCGCGTCCGGAAGGTCAGCAAGGTGCGCAACCGCAAGGCACCGCGCCGCGGCAAGGCGGAGCAACGGTGCAACCGCAGGGCGCGGCTCAGCCGCAGGGCGGCGCGACGATGCAACCGCAGAGCGCGACTCAGCCGCAGGGCGGCGCGACGATGCAACCGCAGAGCGCGACTCAGCCGCAGGGCGGCGTTACCGGCCAGCCTTCGACCGGCGCCGCGGGTATGCAACGCGTCGGAACGGCGACGCCGACAGGGATGGCGGGAGCCGCGACCGCGCCGGCCCCGATGCCATCGGGTCCCCTCGCCGGCCAGGTCCAGCCGATCGGTTCGATGCAGATCATGCGGCCGGGTGGACAGCAGGGAGGAAAACCGGGTCAGGCGAACCAGCCGGGATCCCAGCAGCGCCCCGGCCAGCCCGGCATGTCCAACCAGCGGGCGCCGGTGAATCCCATGCCGATCGTCAATCCGCTGCCCGGCACGAATCCGCCGCCGCTCTACCGGCCGCCGCCTCCCGAGGGAACGACGACCACGTCGAACACGTCCGGTGTCTCCCACTGATCGCCCCGCGTCGAAGAGCTCACCGGTCGTGAAATTCGTCGAGCACCTTGCGGCGCCCGAATACGGCTCGATCCGGCCCGGATCGCCGGAGGACATACCCCCGGGCTACTCGCCGCGCGACTACCCCAAGCCGGCCGTCTCCTGCGACGTGATCGTGACCTCCCGGATCCGCGGGCGGACGCACGTTCTCCTCATCCGCCGCGGGCACGCTCCCTACGCGGGCTTCTGGGCCTTCCCCGGGGGATTCCTCGAGATGCACGAGGACCTCGACGAGGCGGCGGCGCGCGAGTTGAAGGAGGAGACGGGGGTCGATCTCGCGGCGGGCGGAGTCCGGCACTTCGAGCAACTGCGCGCCTTCGGCACGCCGGGCCGCGACCCGCGCGATCGCGTCATCACGATCGCCTACCTCGCGGTCGTGGACGGCGACCGCGTCAAACCGGAGGCCGGTGACGACGCCGCGGACGCGGCCTGGGTGCCTTTCGACGCGGCGCTCGGAAACCGCGAGGCCCTCGCCTTCGACCACCCGATGATCATCGAAATCGTCGCGCAGCGCCTCGAGGAGCTCGCCCTTCCCTGAAAACCGCCGCGCCCCTCGCGAGGCGCGGCGGCGGCCTCAGGGCTTGTAGCGAATAACCACCTTCAGCGGGCCTCGCCCCGTGAGAAGAATCTCGGATACTCCCGCCTCGACCTGCTGGCCGTTGACGAGCGCCTCCTGGATCCGGTCCCCGTAAGGGTGCCGCAGGAGGAAGCCCTTCGGTGGAGCGGCGTTGCCGGACAGTTCCAGCGTCACCTCGCCCGGTGCCGTCTCCTTCAGGCTGTAGCTCACGCGCCCGTACCACGTCGGCATCGTCGTCACCGCGACGCCCTTCTTGATCCACTCCGCGGTCATGCCCGCGGCCAGGACGACCTGGTCGCTCTCCTCGAAGAGCAGCGACGAGCGGATCGCGCTGACGAAATCCGATCCCACCCACGTATGCGGCATGTCGCCGATGTAGGAGCCGGTGCGCGGATTGAAGTGCGTCACCTCGCCCCAGTGGTTCCACGCCCGGGGCCGGACCGGTTCTCCGGTCATGAACGTCAACAGCTTGACCGCATCATCGCGGCGGCCCAGCCGCAGGAGCGCGTCGATGTTGCGCACCTCGTAGGGCGTGAACGAGGCCCACGTGCCCCCCTCCCACCGGCTCCGGATCCCCTTCATGTATTCGTCGTATCCGGAATTGAGCGTGGCGGCGAGGGCGCTGTCGGCCAGGATGTGGGGCAGTTCGCCGCAGGCCATGATCCCGATCGAGGTCGAGGTCGCGTCGGGATCGCCCAGTTCGGCGCAACCCGGGAAGTAACGGATGTTCTTCTTCTGGATGACCATCCGGATCGAGTTGTAGACGTTGGTGCGGAACTCGTCGAGTTCCTTCTGCAGCCGCGCCTCGTTCGCCCGGTCGCCCAGCTCCCGCGCCAGGCGCACGCCGTCGGAGTAGCCCTTCAGGCCGAAGAAGTCGTCCCAGTAGGAGTGCTTCGCCGGGAAGTATCCCTCGTGGCTGTTCGACTCCGGCAGGATCCCGTAGAACTCGGTGCCCTTGTACTTGTCGGTCAGCCTCTCCTCGATGAGCTTTCTCATGAAGGCGAGCGCGTTCAGCACCTTCGGGAAGTGCCGCCTGAGAAACGCCTTGTCCCTCGTGAACTCGTAATACTGCGTGATGGCGAAGACGTATTCGCCCTGGCTGTCGTATTCCTTCCAGTCGCGCGCCCAGCCCGGGATCTCGGGCTTGCCGCTCTCGACGATCGGCGGGATGAAGCCCGAGGCGTCCAGGAGCCCCGAGAACCACTCGAGGTAGCCGTGGGCGATCGGGTTCATGCCGAAGCGGAGATACGTCGCCGTGCTCAGCGACCCGTCGCGCATCCAGGCGCGGGCGTAGTTGCGGGGGCCCGGCTGGGCGGCGAAGAAGTCGCGGTTCAGGAGCATATAGGCGAGATTCGAGCGGACGAGATCGGTGACGCCCGGGTGCGGATAATCGATTTCCCAGCCCGAGAGCACCTTGCGCCATGACTCCTTCTGGGTGTTCCAGGTCGAGGCGAAGAAGGCCGTCGGGTCGGCGACGTTCGCCGGAAGGACGGACTCGGGATGCATCGGATACAGAACCACGACCGGAGCGGATTCGCCGGGCGCCAGTTTCAGGTCGTAGACGAGTCCCGCCGTCACGACGCCGTCGATGTCGGCCGCGGAGGGCGACTCGGGGAGCTTGCCGACGGCGAGATGGTTGAAGATGTCGCCCTGGGCGCGCGACAGGGCCGCCACGGACGACGGCGCGGTCAGCGAAAGCATGACGGGGCGGCCGTGGACCCGGAAGATCCGGCCCGCGTTCTCGGGCGGGAAATCGGCCGACCCGATCTTTGAGAAACCGCCGTGCTGCCACGACGGATTGAGCTGCAACGGCCGGACCGCGAGCGCGAGCCTCACGCTCCTCTCGGCCGTGCCGCGATTCGTCACGGTGTAGCGAAGAGCCGAAACCGACTTGCCGGCCGGACCATAGGCGACCGCGCGCACGTCGAGTCCTAGATCGGCGCCCGTCCAGGCGACGGAGGGAAGGGGCAGATGGCTGTCCTCCAGCGCCTGCGTCACGTCGAAGTTGCGCGCCGTCAGGATCTTTTCGCCGTCGAGGAGGAAGGGCATGACGGAGAAGGCCCCGTTGTAGGGCTCGAAGGTTCCGTCCTCCGAGAAGAGCCCTTCCTCGGCGTCCTCCTGAACCCCGACGATCGTCCAGAACTCCTGTTCGCGCTTGATCCAGCGCGGGAGCGCCCCTTCCGGGAAGCGCGTCAGGAGCGACTCGAAGTGTCTCATCGGGTTCCACGATTCGTCGCCGGACTTCAGGCGGATCTCGGAGAGGGCGTAATCCGCGCCCGCCCCCTTCCGGCAGGTCAGCCGCAGCCAACGGGCCGAAGTGCGCGGGAAGTAATGAAGATCCTCGGCGCCGTCGCCGTCGGTGACCGCGATCTTCTCCTGCCAGTTCTGGCCGTCGGACGAGAGGGCCACGGTGTATTCGACGGGGAAGGATTCGAGCCAGTGCAGTTCGACGCCGCCGAGGTCGCGGTCCTTGCGGAGGTCCAGGGTCAGGGATTCCTCGCCGTTGGAGGAACTCCGCCAGGCTGAGGTGAGGGAACCGTCCATGGCCAGGGGCGGCGCGGATCCGTCCTTGGCGGAGGAGGCCGAGAGGATCGGCATCTCGTCCGGGGCGACCGGGTCGAGCTCCCAGAGGGAATAGCCCCAGCCGGTGCCGCGGCGGAGCCCCTTGAGCTTCAGATACCGTCCCGCCCTCTCGCCGAAGAAGATCTCGTCGAGATTGCCGTCGCCCCAGCGCACCTCGTAGACCTTCTCCCAGTTCTGGGCGTCGTTGGAGAGGAAGAGATCATAGTCCTGGCCGTAGGCGGTCTCCCAGTGGAGGCGCACGCCGGAGATCGCCCGTATCGCGCCGAAATCGATCTGGAGCCATTCGTCGTCGGTGAAGTTGGAGGACCAGCGGGTCTTCATGTCGCCGTCGAGGCAGAGCTGGGGCTTGTAGTCGCCCTCGCCCGAGGAGGAGGTCGCGACCCAGGAGGCGCGGGGCAGGGGGTCCTGCACCAGGGGCGCCGAACCGCCGCCGGCGCAGGCGACCGAGACGACGATCGCGGCAAGGAAGAGACTCACGGACGACGGACGGGCGTATCGAAGCATGGACGGCACCTCCGAGGCCGACCCTATCAGGATCCCGGCGTCCGCGCAAGCAGGAAATCATTCTAAATGTCAATGAAACCGGTTACATCAGGTAGATATGCCCGTGTCCGGAGGGGCGATGCGCGTCCAGAAGTACGGCCAGTCGTCGAAGGACTCGACGCGGCCGCGCCCTTCGAAAAGACGAGTCCTCATGCGCTCGAGAAGAACCGGACTCGTCTCGTAGCACTCGACGTTCCACACGGCCCCGCCGCGGAAGCCCGCGAGAGCTCCGTCGTCCCACTCTCGATCCGCGGGCACGACGTGCCGGCGCATCGGGAAGGCGGGATGGAGAAAGAGCGTGTGCCACTCCCTCGTGTCGGTCAGGACGGCCTTCGGAAGCGCCGGATCCAGCGCCTCCTGCGGAAAGTAGGCGAAGTAGTTCGTGTGGAGGAAGACGTCGCGCGCGCGATCGAAACTCTCCGCGCCGCGGCGGAACGCGACGAGATCGAAACGCTTGTTCAGGGGGTGGCGGGAGGGCAGGTCGAGCCAGCCCGGGAGGAGGGAGACGAGAAGGATCACGAAGATCGTCGTGCCGAGGCAGGGAAAGACGCGGCGGGGATGAAGAAGTATCGCCGCGAGAGCCAGGCACGCGAGGGGCACGTACCAGAGGAAGAGCCGGGCGGCCGCGACATCCATGACGGCGTAGAGCACGAGAATCGTGAGGAGCGGCAGAACGAGAAGGGACAACGCGAATGCGGCCGGCCTCTCCCCGCGCATCGCGTGAACCGCCGCGTAGACACCGGCCGCAAGCAGGGCGACCGCGAGCACGGCGAAGAGGGGCGCGGGCAGGACCGGCCGGGCGAAGAGCGCCGCGATCCCCTCGACGACGCCCGCGATTCCGCCCGATTCCCGTCCGAAGATGAAACCGTGATCCACATCCGGCATGACCGTCCCGCCGGAGCGGAAGAAGGCCAGGATCCCGGCGTCGATCTCTCGCGTCGCCTTCATGCCCGCGAGCGTCCAGACGACCGCGAACCCCCAGCCGGCGACGAGCGACGGCAGATCCCGGCGCATCGGACGGCCACACGCCCAGAGAGCGCCGATGACCAGAAGCGCCAGGCCGAGAGGAAAGATCGCCACGGGCGAGAGCAGGACGAGGCTCGCGACGGCCACCGCGTCGAACGCGCCCAGCGCGCGCCCGTCCCTTTCGAGCCGCAGGAATCGATCGAGCCAGGCGAGGAGCCCGGCCGCGAGCCAGGCGTGCTCCTTGATGATCTCGACGTTCGCGCCGAACCAGGCGTGCGCGGCGAGAAGAAGGGACGCACCGGCCGCGACGCGGAGGGAGCCGGTCAGCCGTTCCCCGATGCGCCACGTCAGGAGAAGGCACAGGAGACCCGACGCGAGGTTGAGGAGGCGCATGGCGGCGACGAGGCGCGGTGGCTCCAGGAGTCCGTCGAGCGCCCGGAGAACCCCGAGGTGGGGGATCGAGATCGGCTCCGGAAGACCGTTCGTGAACCAGCGCGCGAGAAAGTCGCCGGTCGAGGCGTCGGCGCGTGCCGCCACGATCCTCCAGGCCTCGTCGTAGCCGAGGGCGAAACCGGAGGCCGGACCGAGGAGGAGCAGGGCATAAGCGAGGAGGAGAACCGGCAGCCCGTAACGGGCGACGAGGACGGAACTCTCGGGATCGCGGTCGGCCATGCGCGACCCATTCTTTCGCGCCGGGCGAGGCCGTCAATCCCTAACCCTCGAGAAGCGATCCGCGTGCCGTCCACAGGAGGCCCCCCCGGGACCGAAGGTCTCCTTGCATCGGGAAAACGAAAATGTGAGAATGAGAATCATGTCCGATCCGTCGTCCACTCCGACGCGCGTTGTCGGCACGAGCCCTCTGAGGCCCGACGCGCGCGCCAAGATCCGGGGCCAGGCGAAGTACATCGATGATCTCTCCTTCGCCGGTCTCTGCCATGCCTCGATCGTGCGCTCGCCGCATCCGCACGCGCGCATCGACGCGATCGACCCCTCCCCGGCGCTCGCCCTGCCCGGCGTGCTCGCGGTCATCACGCATAAGGACATTCCCGGCCGCAACATCGTCCCGATCGTCTTCGACGACCAGCCGCTCCTGGCCGAGACTGAGACGCGATACGTCGGGGAGCCGGTGGCCGTCGTCGTGGCGGAGGATCCGCGGCTCGCGGCGCGGGCCGCCTCCCTCGTCAAGGTCGCCTACACCGAACTGCCCGCGATCACCGATCCCCTCGATGCGCTCCGGGACGGCGCCCCGAAGGTCAACCCGACGCTGGGTAACGTCCTCTCGCACCACCGCGTCAAGAAGGGCGACGTCGACGCGGCCTTCGCCGCATGCGACGCGGTCGTCGAGGCGGAGTTCCGGACGGGCTACCAGGAGCACGCCTACATCGAGACGCAGGGCATGGTCGCCCTTCCGGACGACGAGGGCGGCATCACGGTCCACGGGTCGATGCAGTGCCCCTTCTACATCCACAAGGGCCTGCACTACCTCCTCGGCATCCCTCTCTCCCGCATCCGCGTCGTGCAGGCCGTGACCGGGGGCGCCTTCGGCGGCAAGGAGGATCTCCCCTCCATGCCCGCCGGCCACGCCGCCCTCGCCGCCTGGGTCGTGAAGCGCCCGGTGAAGCACATCATGACGCGCGAGGAGGACATCACCTGCACGACGAAGCGCCACCCCGGGATCATCCGGATCAAGTATGGCGCGCGCCGCGACGGCACGATCCTCGCCGCGGACGTCGAGTACATCATCAACGCCGGCGTCTGGGCGACGCTCTCCCCCATCGTGCTCTGGCGGGGGACCGTCCACGCGGCCGGTCCCTATCGCATCGAGAACGTGAGGGTGGACGCGAAGGCCGTGGCGACGCACACCGTCCCGAACGGCGCCTACCGCGGTTTCGGGCAGCCGCAGGTCTGCTTCGCCAACGAGTCGCTCATCGACGATCTGGCGGCGAAATTGGGCATCGACCCCGTGGAACTCCGGCTGCGCAACGCCCTGGAGATCGGGGCCGAGACGGCGACGAAGCACACGCTGACCGAGTCGTGCGGCCTGAAGAAGGTGATCGGCCTCGTCCGCGACGAGGCCCGCTGGACCGAGAACCGCGCGCGGCGCGAGCGCACGCTCCCGGACGGGCGCGCCTACGGCATCGGCTTCTCCGCCACCTTCTACGGCACCGGGCTCGGCGCGGGAGGCAAACGCATCGACCGCGCCGGCTCGTTCCTCCAGGTCGACGCCGACGGGAGCGTGCAGATCGCGGTCGGGACGACGGAGATGGGGCAGGGGCACAACACGGCGCTCGCAATGATCGCGGCCGAGGAACTCGGCGCCCGCGTCGAGGCCGTCGCGATGCTCCCCATCGACACCTCACGCGTCCCCGATTCCGGCCCGACTGTCGCCTCCCGCGCGACCTTGATGTCGGGCCAGGCGATCCGCGATGCGGCGCGGCGGGTTCGTTCCGTCATCTTCGACGTCGCCGCCCGGCGCCAGGGCGTCGCGGCCGACCAGGTCTCCATCGCCGCGCCCGGCGTATTGCGGGCCGGTTCGAGGGAATTTCCCTTCGAGGAGGCGGTGGGATGGGCGGTCGAGGAGCGGGCCCACCTCGCCGCGCAGGGCTGGTTCAAGGCCCCGAACACGGAGTGGAACCCCGAGAACGGGCTGGGCGAGGCGTATTACGTCTACTGCTTCACGTCGATCTGCGCCGAGGTCGCGGTGGACCGCGAGACGGGCGAGGTCGAGGTGATGCGCCTCGTCTGCGGACACGACATCGGGCAGGCGATCAACCGGCGCGAAGCCGAGGGACAGATCCAGGGCGGCGCGGTGCAGGGCCTCGGTTACGCCCTGTACGAGGACCTCGTCGAGAAGGACGGCCGGATCCTCCGCCCCAACTTCTCCGGCTACATCCTCCCGGCGACGGGCGACATCCCCGAGATCACCCCGATCATCGTGGAGGAACCCTACTCGGGCGGGCCGTTCGGCGCCAAGGGCCTGGGCGAGCCGCCGCTCATCGCCATCGCGCCGGCCATCGCCAACGCGGTCTTCGACGCCGTGAACGTGCGGCCGACCAGACTCCCCATGATCCCCGAGCGAATCCTCGAACTGCTGGAGAAGCGCCCGTGAACAGGACGACCTTGAAGCTCAACTTGAACGGCGAGGACCGCGTCTTCGAGATCGACCCGCGCGACACGCTCCTGGACTTTCTCCGGGAGACCGCCGGGCTGACGGGCACGAAGGAGGGATGCGGCAAGGGCGAGTGCGGGGCCTGCACGGTCTGGCTCGACGGCATCCCGGTCAATTCCTGCCTCGTGATGGCCGTCCAGGCCGAGGGGCGGGCGGTCGTGACGATCGAGGGCCTGTCCGCGAACCCGCGGTTCGCCCCGCTCCTCGACTCGATGCTCGAGTGCGGCGGCGCCCAGTGCGGCATCTGCACGCCGGGATTCGTCATGAGCGCGGCGGCCCTCCTCGAGAACGAAAATGACCCCGGCGAAGCGCAGATCCGCACGGCCCTGGAGGGCAACCTCTGCCGCTGCACGGGCTACCACAAGATCTTCGAATCGGTGAAGGCCGCGGCGAAGAGGATGCCGCCACGGGGGGAGGGGCGCTGATGTTCCAGGTCCCGATTCCGGCCGTGCGCGTCACCGACCTGAAGCAGGTCTTCAGGCTCATGGCCGAGGGCGGTCGCCTCCTCTCCGGCGGCACCGACATCCTCGTTCAGGCGAAGGAGCACCCGCTCGAGATCCCCTGCCTCGTCGACATCTCCTCGATCCCCGAATTGCGGCGCGTCGAGGAGACGCCGAAGAAACTCGTCATCGGGGCGGCCGTGACGGTGAACGCGGTTCGCGTCCACCCGGTGGTCCGGGCGGACTTCCCCGCGCTGGCCTTCTCGACGGAATGGTTCGCCTCGCCGCAGATCCGCAACCGGGCGACGCTCGCCGGCAACATCGCGAACGCCTCGCCGGCGGGGGACACCGTCCCGGCGCTTTACGCGTACGACGCCGTGGTGCTTTTGAGGAGCGCGAAAGGGCGCCGCGAGATGCCGCTCGCCGATTTCATCAAGGGCGTGAGGAAGACCGAGCTGGCGGAGGGCGAGATCATCACGGGAATCGCCCTCGCGCGTCGGCGCGGCGGAGAGAACACGGGCGGCTTCATCAAGGTGGGGCAGCGCAAGAGCCTCGCGATCTCCAAGGTGATGGCGGCCGTCGCGGCGACCGTCGCCCCGTCGGGCGCGATCCGCCAGGTCGGCATCGCCGTCGGCGCCGTGGCCACGACCATCCTCAGGATCACCGAGGCCGAGGAGATGCTGCGCGGGAAGAAGCTCACGCCGGATCTCGCGCGCCGGGCCCGCGAGATCACCGCGGCCGCCGTGAGGCCGATCGACGACATCCGTTCGACAGCGCACTACCGTCGCCACGTTTCCGGCGTCATCGTCGAACGCACCCTCCTCGGTCTCAAACGCGCCGCCGACTGAGCGAGGCGACATGATCGCGCCCGAGGCGGCCGAAGTCCGGGAACTGGTCCGGGCCCTGGAGAAGGAACCCCGCGATCTCTCCCTGCACCGCAAGCTGGGCCTCCTGCGGTGGAATCGCCGGGAGTTGACCGAGGCGCTCATCGAGTTCCGCAAGATCCACCTGATCGAGCCGAAGAACCGCGAGGCTCTCTTTGCGATGGCGGCGATCAGCCTGGAGCGCGGGCATCACGCGAAGGCCTTCGAGTTCCTCTTCGCGATCGCCTTCCGGGAGGACGCCATCGGCCGGAAGGGAGAGCCGTTCGACATGACGCGGCTCGTCCACCGGTCCCGCGATTTCCCCCCGCCCTACGACAAGGCGGACTGGGAGGAGATGTTCCGCGACCTGGACCGCCGCGTGAGAACGGACCGGGCCTACATGGAGAGCGCGGAGCGACAGGGAAACCTCTGTCTCCAGCAGCGCTGCTACGAGAAGGCGATCCGGATCTACGCGCGCCTGAGCATCCTGGAACCGCGCAATGCAGCGGCACGCCTCTCCCTCGCCACCGCCCTCTCGGCCCGCCGTCGCGACGGCGAGGCGGAGGCCGAGTTCAACCAGGCGATCCTCTTGGAGCCGAAGAACCCGGCGGGCTACAAGGGGATCGCCCTCATACGGGCGCGGCGCGGCGAGGACGAGAAGGCGCGGGCCGCCTTCGAGCAGGTTCTCGTCCTGGATCCCGACGACGATGACGCCCGGCGCTGGATCGCCAGGACGGGCTGACGAGATGCCGACGCCTTCGAGGGAACCGCTGTCCGGGGTCTACGCCGCCCTCGTCACGCCGATGACGGCGGACGGGAGCGAGATCGCGTTGCCGATCGTGGGGCCGCTCCTGACTCACCTTTCCGCGGCCCGCGCCGACGGGTTTCTCGTTCTCGGGACGACCGGCGAGTCCGCGTCCCTTTCGTTCGCCGAGAAGCTTGCTCTCGTCGCCGAGGCCTCCTCCTGCGCCGGAGGACTCCGGATGATCGTCGGCTGCGGATCGTGCTCCCTCAACGAGACGCTTGAGCTCGTGGAACTGGCGGCGCGGCGCAACGCTCAGGCCGTGCTCGTGCCGCCGCCCTTCTACTTCCGCAACGCGGTACCGGGGGGAATCGAGCGCTTCTTCGAGGCGGTCCTGGAGCGGGCGCGGTTGCCGGTCATCCTCTACCACATCCCCCTCCTGACCGGCCTGCCGCTCGATCGGAAGATGCTCGGTCGACTGAAGCGCTTCGACACGCTCTGGGGCGTCAAGGACTCCGGCGGCCGGTTGCAGGACACGTCTCGATTCCTCGCGTCACCGCCCCGGCGGGTGATGCTCGGATCGGACATGAACATGCTCGACGGTCTGAAGATCGGGGTGAGCGGCATCATCTCGGCCTGCGCCAACGTGGCGCCGGAGCTGCACCGCGCGATCTACGACGCTTACCGGAGCGGACGGGACGCGGAACGCCTGCAGGAGCGACTCGTCGAGATCCGCAAGTCGCTCAAGGATCTCCCCTTCATCGCGGCCTTGAAGCGCTGGCTGGCCTACCGGGGCGTGGATGCGGGCGGAGCACGCCTGCCCCAGTTGAATCTCACCCCGGGCGAGGAAGACCGACTGAGGCAGTCGGCCCTGCGTTACGCCCCGCCCGACTGAGGCTCAATTCCTAATTTTACAGCGTTTTATAGTTTATTGCTCGATGCTCGATCATTTTTTGCATAATTGATGGAAGCGATAGTTTTTTTGACGCATATATTGACATTTTCATTGACATGGCTGGCACATTATTTAAAAAATAGCTAAAATATCTCAATAATTTCTCTAGTTCATTCTTTAGGAGGCACAAAATGGCAGACAAAAGTCAAAATAGAATTCTATCTGGCGCCGAGGTTGTCATTGCATGCCTGAAGGAGCACAAGGTCGAGTTCATCTGGGGCATACCCGGCGGCGTCACGATCCCGATCTACGACGCCATCGTCGATTCCGGCCTGAAACTGATCCTGGTCAGGCACGAGCAGGGGGCTATGCACGAGGCCGAGGGCTATGCGCGCGCGACCGGCAAGCCGGGCGTGGTGATCGTGACCAGTGGTCCGGGGGCGACGAACATCGTGACCGGTCTCTTCAATGCCTACATGGATTCGGTGCCGATGGTGGTGATCACCGGGCAGGTGGGCACCCCGATGCTGGGTAAGGACGCCTTCCAGGAAGGCGACATCATCGGCATGACCCTTCCGATCGTGAAGCACAGCTACCTGGTGAAGAACACGAACGACCTCCCGCGCGTCATGAAGGAGGCCTTTTTCATCTCCCACACCGGCCGACCCGGCCCGGTTCACATCGACATTCCGAAGGACGTGGCCACGGGACCCTGCACCGCCTCCTTGAAGGCCGAGATGGATCTCCCGGGCTACAAGCCGAGGGATCCGGGCGACTTCGACCGCCGGGCGGTCGCGGAGATCGCCGCGGCGATCTCGCGCTCGAAGCGCCCCGTCCTCTACGTCGGCCATGGTGCCGTGATTTCGGATGCGGGCGAGGAGATCATGAAACTGGCGACGACCCTGGAGGCCCCGGTCGTGAACACGCTCCTCGGAAAGGGGGCCTTCCCCGAGAATCATCCGCTCTCTTTGGGCATGCTGGGGATGCACGGCACGGCCTACGCGAACAAGGCCGTGGCGGATTGCGACCTGATCATGTCCATCGGCGGGCGGTGGGACGACCGCATCACGGGCAAACTCGCCGAGTTCTGCCCCACGGCCGTCAAGATCCACGTCGATATCGACCCGGCGGAGATCAACAAGATCGTGCGACCCCATCACCACGTGGTGGGCGATGCGAAGCACGTGCTGAAGGAGTTGAACCGGCACGTCTCGAAGCTGGACACGAAGGAGTGGCTCGGGCGCATCGCGGAGTGGCGGCGGCAGTATCCGCTCAAGTACGCCAAGAAGGGCGGCCTCAAGGTCCCCCTGATCATCGACGCCCTGTACCGGATCACGAAGGGGAACGCGATCGTCGCGACCGACGTGGGCCAGCACCAGATGTGGACCGCGCAGTTCTGGAAGGTGCACAGGAACCGGACCTGGCTCTCTTCGGGGGGTGCGGGCACGATGGGCTTCGGCCTGCCCGCCGCGATCGGCGCGCAATTCGGCCGGCCGGGCGAGCTCGTGATCTCCATCAGCGGCGACGGCGGCTTCCAGATGACGATGTGCGAGCTGGCGACAATGATGAACCACAAGCTGCCGGTGAAGGTCATCGTGATGGACAACCGCTACCTCGGGATGGTGCGGCAATGGCAGGAGCTCTTCTTCGAGAACCGCCTCTCGGGCGTGGATCTCGTCGGCAACCCCGACTTCGCGCAGCTCGCGAAGGCCTACGGTCTCAAGTCGTTCCGCATCCGGCGGAACGCGGAGGTGGAGAAGACCCTGCGGGAGGCGATCGCTTACCCGGGGCCGTGCCTGATCTGGGCGGAACTGGTCAAGGAGGACAACGTCTTTCCGATGATCCCGGCCGGCGCCCCCATCTCGCATATGATCATCGACCCCCCGCGCTCCGAGGCCGCCGACGGGAAACGACCGGCGCCGGAAGCGCGACCGCCCGCCCGACGGCGGAAGCGCACGGAAGGGAGACGCTAGGATGAACGACGTCCAGGAACACCCCAAGCACACGATCAGCATCTACGTGGCGAACCGCCCCGGCGTTCTCGTGCGCGTGGCCCAGGTCTTCGCCCGGCGTGGTTTCAACATCGACTCCCTCGTCGTCAGTTCCAGCACGGATCCCCGCTTCTCGCGCATGACCGTGGTGAGCCGCGGCGACGCGGACACGCTGGAGCAGATCATCAAGCAGGTTTCCAAGCTCATCGACGTCGTGCATTGCAAGGATCACTCGGGCGAGAACGTGATCGAGCGGGAATACGCCCTGTTCAAGGTCGACGCTCCCGCCGAACGGCGCACGGAGATTCTCCAGGTCGCGGAGCACTTCAAGGCCCGAACGATCGATTTCACGGAGGATTCCCTCATCCTGACCGTGGAGGGCACGACCGAGAAACTCGACGCCTGCCTCGCTCTTCTCGCCAAATACGGCGTCATCGAGGAAGTGCGGTCGGGTAAGATGCTGATGGCGCGCGGGCGCGAGGAGACCTGAGCCTCAGGGCCTCCGCCCCGATGCCGCGTCGGAGATGCTCCCCATGTTCCGGAGGCGCTTCCGAAGGCGGACGGAGTTGTATATCACTCCGGCCGCGCCGAGGACGGTCAGAACGATGTCCCAGATCGAGAGATCCTTCGTCAGCGACGACTCCTGCGGGTTCGCGGGGTTGAAGTAGATCTGGATCGCGGAATTCGGACCCTTTCTCTCGTGGTTGATGAGCATCACTTCATCGCTCTCGTAAGTGGCGTTCGCGACGTCGAACTTGTAGCGAATGAGCGCCATCACGCCCGGCGTCCAGCGAGCGCGGCGCGTCGACCAGTCGCGCCCGTCGTTGAAGCGGCTGATCACGGCCGTGACCGGGACCCACTCGAGACGCCCGCGTTGGTCCCACAACCGGAAGGCCCCCAGGACGGTCAGAAGCAGGGAGAAAACGAGGAGCATGACGCGCCGGGCGAGGCGGCGGCGGGACCGTCTCATCGCCATGATGACGCCGTCCCGCCAGTCCTGCGACCGGCGCCGCCCGTCATCTCACGCCCCTCACGATTCACGGGGATCGATCCCATGCTTCTTCATGCGGCGGTAGAAGTGGCTCCGCTCGAGTCCGGCGATCCGCGCCGCCGCCGTCATGTTGCCCCGGGCCTCCCGGATGGCCGCCCGGATGAGACGGGCCTCTTCCGCGTCCAGCGCCTCGCCGATCGTCCGGCCGGAAACCGCGCCGCCATCGCGGGAAACATCGGCTTCCGGAAACGCCGCGGGCAGGACGAACCGAAGATCGCTCTCGCCGATCATGAGCCCGGCGGCCGTCACGGCCAGCCTCTCGATGCAGTTCTGGAGTTCCCTCACGTTTCCAGGCCACGCGTAGGTTTCCATCCGCCGGACGGCGTCCTGACCGAGCGACAACCCGGGCCGGCCGGTCTTGCGGCCGAAGAGCGCGAGGAAATGCCGGGCCAGCGGTTCCACGTCCCGGGACCGGTTTCTCAGGGGAGGTAGCGCCACGACCAGGATGGCGAGGCGATAGTAGAGATCCGATCGGAAACGCCCGGACGCGATCTCGACCTCGAGGTTCCGGTTCGTCGCCGCGATCACCCTCACGTCCGCCCGCAGCGTCTTCTCGGACCCGACCGGCTCGAATTCTCCCTCGCCCAGCGCCCTCAGGAGCTTGGCCTGGACCGGAAGCGAAAGCTCTCCGACCTCGTCCAGGAAGAGCGTTCCGCCGTGGGCGAGCTGGAATCGCCCCTTGCGGTCCTTCGCCGCGCCCGTGAAGGCACCTCGGACATGGCCGAAGAGCTCGCTTTCCGCCAGGGCTTCGGGCAGGGCCGCGCAGTTGACCTTCACGAACGGTCCCCGAGCGCGCGGCGACGCCTGGTGGATCATCTGAGCCGCGATCTCCTTGCCCGTGCCGGTCTCGCCGGTCACCAGGACGCTCGATTCCGCGGCCCCGATCCGCGCGAGAGAGGCGAGGAGTTCCTTCATCGACGGGTCCTCGGCGACGACGACGCGCCTCGATCGGTCCTCCCTCAGGATCTCGATCTCCGCGCTCATCCGGTGGTACTCGATGGCGCGCCTGAGCGACAGAAGCAGCCGTTCGTCGTCCACCGGCTTCTCGATGAAGTCGTGTGCACCGAGTCTCACCGCCTCGACCGCGCGCTGGATCGTGCCGCGGCCCGAGACGATGAGGACCGGGATCGCGTCGCCGGCATGCCGAAGCCGCTTCAAGGTCTCGATGCCGTCGAGGCGGGGCATGTCGAGATCCAGGAGCACCGCTTCGAATCCACCCGACCTCAACCGCGCGAGCGCATCCTCGCCGTCACGAGCCCCGTCGACGTCGTAGCCCTCGAGCTTCAGGAGCCGTGCCAGCGCCTCGACGATCCGGGGCTCGTCATCGACCACGAGAACGCGCGGCATCACGCCTCACCCGGTCGGGGCGGAGGAGGGAGGACGACGGCGACTCGCGCGCCGGCCTCGGCGCTGTTCTCGAGCCTCATCTCCCCTCCATGCTCCACCACGATCCGCTCCGACAGCGCGAGTCCCAACCCCCAGCCCCCCGGCTTCGTGCTCGTCCCCTCCCCGGCCGCACCCTCGATTCTCTCGCGGGCCAGTCCCGGACCCGAATCGGTGATCGAGACGATGCAACCGCCGGCCTCGGTGAGTTCCACGCGAACCTCGACCCATCCGTCCGGACCGGCCGCCGCGACGGCGTTCGAGAAGAGGTTTGCCCAGACGCGGCCCATCAATTCGTCGTCCGCGAGGAGCGCGGCCATGCGGTCGGGCATGCGGAAGCGGATGGCCGTGCCGGACGATCCGTGAAGCGTCGCCGCGGCGCGCAGGGCCTGGATGATGTCGTAGGGCGCCGGCCGCGGCGCCGGAAGGCGCGCGAACTGCGAGAACTGGTCGACAAGCGACCGCAGCTGTTCCATCTCCGACGCGATCGCGCAAATCGATTCCTCGGCCACGGCGCGGCCGGGCACCCCCTTCTCCATCGCCCTCTGGACCGTTCTCAGCGAGAGGCCGATCGGGGTGATCGCATTCTTGAGCTCGTGCGCGAGGCGACGTGCCGCGTCCCGCCAGGCCGCCACCCGTTCGCTCGCCTTCAGCCGTTCGCGCTCTTCCTTCAAGGACTTCACGGTGCCCGCGATCGTCGAACCCAGGATCCCGATCTCATCGCGCCCCGCCACCGCGACCGGGGTCTCGAGATCGCCCGCCCCGATGCGCACGGCCGCGCGCGTGAGGCGCGAGAGGCGGCGCGTCGGGCCGAGCGCCAGGACGATCCCGGCCAGGGCCGCGAAGGCGATCGCCACCGCGCCATAGCGCACCGTCTCCTCGATCCAACCGCGTCGCAACCTCGCCGATTCACCGGCCGGCACCAGGACGCGCAGAATCCCCGCGCGCCCGACCTCCCCCTGCGCCGCCCAATACTCCTCACCGTCCACCGGCACGAGCCCCCGGCCCGGCGGCAGACCGGAGCCCGGCCACGAGGAGATCGTGCGTGCGTCCGTTCTCAATTCCACCACCGATCCCGTGAGGCGCGCCAGGCGCTGGACGAGGGAATCGAGCCGGACCGCGCCGGTGAGCGCGCCGACAAGAGCACGCGTCCCGGCCTGCGTGTCGACGATCGGCACGGTGGTGAAGAGCACGGGACGCTCGCCCTCCCGGAAGACCGCGTCCCGGACCCCGAAGAGCACCGTGTCGGCGCCGTCGGAGAAGGGCGCCTCCCCCGCCTCCCCGAAGGCCTCCGGGTAGTGGCCTCGCGCAAGCACCGTTCCATCGAGCGCGATGACGTCGAGGAGGTCGAGCCCCGTCACGGGCAGAACCTCCTCGACGAATCGCTGCAGGCCCACCGGGTCGACGGGCCCCGCGGACATCGCAACCGGCGTATCGTCCGCCCCCCTGACCGACGAGTCGGGCGCGATCGCCAGGGAGTCGGCCGGGACGTCGACGCCCGAGTCTCCGGCCAGGACTTCGGTCGCGACATCGTCCCCCCGAGAGCCCGGCATCGCGGAGGGAGCGGCCGGTTGAACGCGGAAACGGACCTCCCGGACAAGCGCCAGGGGCGCCAGGCGGTCCGCGATTCCGTCCGCCTCCTCCTCGAGAACACGCGTGACCGCGGAGAGACGGTCCGCGGCCAGGGCCTCGAGCGAAGCCTCCTGCGAGACACGCACGATCTCGGCGCTCCGGACCGTGGCGAAGGCGATCGAGACGGCGACGACGAAAGCGAAGGCCGCCGCCATGCGCAGGCCGAACCGGCTCACGGCAGGATCTCCGCGAAGGCCGCCGCGGGATAGCCCGTGTTCGGCGGCGCAAAGCCGCCCACGCGCCGGCTCACGAACCAGTAGGGCGTCACGCTGTACAAGTGCGCCGCGCGGGACGGGCGGGGATCCGTCTCGAAGCGAACCGCGTATTCGAGCGTCGCGCGCCCGGTGTCGAACGTTGTCTCGACGCGCAGGCCCGAGCGGCGGAGATCATAGGCGACGCGCTGGACGACTCTGCGGAGTTCGGGACGGCCGGCCGGCTCGGCGATCGTGATCACGCGAGGCAGGCCGCGCTTTTCGGACTCCGACAGTGTCCGCCAGGAGGGGCCGGAGCTGAAGCCTCGGCTGTTCATCAGCATACGCAGGATCACGTCGCGGTCGACGGCACGAGAGAGCGCGAGGAGCGCGGCCAGGGAAAGGGTTTTCGATACGAGCACATGCTCCTCTCGCACCCGCGAGGGCACGAGGCGGCCCGCCGCGTGGGGATCGGCCAGGAGCCGTGCGAAGTCCTCGTCGCCGACCGGCGCGATCTCCGCCATCCCGGCCTCGACGAGATAGACCGCGCGGGCGGGATCGGGCTCGAAGAGAACCTGGAGCGTGTCGGGCCGCCCCGGGAAGGGAGCGTGCGGATTCGGCACGAGCGTCACGCGGGTCGAATCGGATGACGCAACGCGGAACGGTCCCGTCGTCGCGCGGCCGGGAACGCGGATCAGCGCCTCGGGCCAGCTCAGGCGGCGCGGAAGCGTGGGGTCGATGCGAGGCGTGCGCACGAAGATGGCTCCTGATTCGAGCCATATGGACGAGGTCCTGAGGCCGAGCGCTCGCCGGGTCCGGGCGGACCGGAGCGACGCGACGATCATCGTCTCCGTCAGGGGACGGCTCTCCGATGTCAGCCAGCCCGAGGCCGGTGCGAACAGCCACCGGGTCCCGTTCGCCTCCACGTTCCATGCCTCGGCGAGGCATCGCACGACGCGCCCGGTCGAATCAACCGTGACGAGTCCGGACGCGGTGTATTCCGCCGGAACCTCGCGCGTCGTCAGGACCATGCGGATCTCGCCGCCTCCGCCGGGTCCGACAGCCCCGCGGCTCTTCTCCACCGTCGTCTCCTCGGCGCGAGCCGGTACGGCGGCCAGCAGGAAGACCAGGAGGAATCGTATCGCGGCGGGGAATCTCATCGGTCGAGTATAGGGTGTGAAGGCACCACATGGCCACTTCAAGGACGAACCACGTCAGGCTTTTCCTCCGGTTCGGAACGGCGACGCCGGCCGACCGCCGCATGAGGCCGGCAGGGCCGCGAGGCTACTCCCCGGCGTCGCCCGCGATCAACTCTTCGAGCCGTCCCTCGACGTCGAAGAGCCCGACAAGGCTCCGGCCGTCCGGCAGCGTGCCCACGATCGCGCCGCCTTCGGGACCGTCCTGGGATGACGCCGTGATCGCCATGCCGAAGTGATGGAGATACCCCGTGAAGGCGGCCTTGTGATCCGCGATGGGCAGGCCGGAGGAGCCGAGCATGCCGGGAAAATACGTGGCGATGCGCGCGACGGGGTCCCCCGCGAACCTCCTGTAGGATTCGTCCTTGACCAGGAAATAGGCGGCCCCGTTCTCGTAGGAGCCCTTGAAGTAGAAGCTCGCCTCCGTCAGCCCGCTCGCCATCAGGGCGATCGCGTGCCCATCGATGGCCGAGGTCCAAGACCTCGGCTGGACGAACTCCTCGACGCCTTCCCGTTCCCCCCACTCCTTCAGGCCGCGGGCCGTACTGACGAGAGCCGGGGGTATCTCGCTCGCCTCGTTCGCCCAGCTCCACATCCAGGTTCCGCTCTCCTCGGATTCGGTCCCCAGGATCTGGGCGGGAAAGACGGTCCGGTTGCGGGCCGACGTGTCGGCCAGGGTGAATCTCAGTTCACCCGTCGCCATCTCGAATTCCCACGTGTAATCGTCCCCGAGAAAATCCCCCAGGAGATACTGCTTGTCGAGGGCGGCCGCGACGAGAGAGTCGAACACGGCCTGCGTCTTCGGTTGCATGAGCGCCTCCGAAGGCAGTATAGCTCCCGAGCGACCCCGTGCACCACCCTCCGCTCCCCGGAGCCACGGGATCCTCCCTAGCGCGCCTCCAGGAAATCACATCGGCCGGAAGCCGTCCGGTCGGTAGGCGGCCGGGATGACGGTCGCGACGCGGTCGCCCGAGACGACGTGGAACCCGCACGCTTCGGAGGGAACGGCGCGGGCCGGGACGAGCTCGCGCGCGCAGGCCGCGCAACCCGGACCGGGCCGGCTCCCGGAGAGAGCGCAGACCTCGACCTCCACCAGGCCGTCGGGGACGACGAACGACCCGTCTCCGCGGCCGACCAGTGAGATCAGGTCGTGGAAGAGCGGCGCGGCGCCCGTGATGCCCGTGACGCCCCGCATCGGCGCGCCGTCGAAGTTGCCGACCCATACCGCGACGACGTGTCGCGGCGTGAAGCCGACCGTCCAGTTGTCCCGGAAGTCCTTCGACGTGCCCGTCTTGGCCGCCACGGGGAAGCCGAACGACAAGGGGCCGCCGCTCCCGAAGGCCGGTCGGCGGGCGTTGTCGTCCGAGAGGATCGAGACGACCTGCGCCGCGGACTCCTCCGGGAGCAGCCTCTCCCCTTCCGCGGGATCCCGGTCGAGGAACGCCCGCGCCTCCAGGGCGCGCCCCCCGCGCGCGAGCATCCCGTAGGCCCGCGCCAGGTCCAACAGCCTCACCTCGCCGGCTCCGAGCGTGAGGGCCAACCCGTAGTGAGAAGCCTCCCGGTCGAGGCAGGTCATGCCCGCACGGCGAAGGAACTCGAGCAGGGCCGGGACGCCGACGCGGTCCTTCAGGACGCGGACGGCCGGGACGTTGTAGGAGCAGGCGAGCGCCTCGCGGGCGCGCACCGGGCCGTGGAAATCGCGATCGTAGTTCCGCGGCTGGTAGCCGTCGGGACAATCCTCCATCGGGACATCCGCGAGGAGGTCCGCGCCCGTCATCCCGCGCTCGAACGCCAGGGCGTAGGTGAAGGGCTTCAGCGTCGAGCCGGGCTGCCTCAGGCTCGTCACGCCGTCGACCTGGCTCCCGTCGAAGAATCCCGTGGACCCGACCCACGCGAGGATGGAGCCGTCCTCGGCGTCGAGGATGACGGCGGCGGCCTGCGTGACCCGCTTCTCCGCCAGCCTCTCGACGTGCCGCCGCAGGATCCCCTCGGCCGACGTCTGGAGCGCGAGATCGATCGTCGTTCGGACCTCGGCGCCGTCCGGGACGGCCCCGAACTCCCCCCGCTCGATCGACCCGATGAAATGCTCGGCCCGGAAGACCGGTTCCGGCGCGGCGTAGGCGAGCGGCTCCGCGAGCGCGCGGCGGAAATCGGCCTCGGAGATCATTCCCGTCTCGCGCATGCGCCTGAGCACCAGCCTCTGCCGCGCCTGGGCGCGCTCCGGGTGGCGGTACGGCGAGAGGTTCGCCGGGGCCTGGGGCAGGCCGGCGAGGAGCGCCGCCTCGGAGAGCGTCAGGCGATCGGGCGACTTGCCGAAATACTGCCGGGCCGCCGCCGTCACGCCCTGCGCGCGGCTGCCGTACGAGACGCGATTGAGATACTGCTCCAGGATCTGCCGCTTCGAGAGGCGCCGCTCGAGCCTCAGCGCGTCCCACGTCTCCGCGATCTTGCGCGCCAGCGTCCGCCCGCGCCGGTCGGCCGGCAGAAGGTTCTTCGCGAGCTGCTGGGTGATCGTCGAGCCGCCGGCGACAAGGCGTCGCTCGACCAGGTTCGTCACGACCGCGCGGGCCAGGCCGAGGGGATCGATCCCGCCGTGCGACTCGAAGCGGTGGTCCTCGATCGCGACCGTCGCCGGTCCGATCCACGGCCCCATCTCGTCGATCCCCGTCCACTCGAGCCGCGCGCCGGAACCCGTCGGGACGATGCGGAGGTCCTCGCCGTTCCGGTCGACGAAGCGCCGCGACGAGACGCGGGCCGGGTCGAGCCGCTCGGCCGGATAGGGAATGAAAGCGATCAGACCCCAGGCGAGGATGACCGCGGCGGCCGCGAGCCATGCCATGGCGCGAAGTGGTCTCAATGCCTTGAAGCGCGTCCTGGTCTTCGACTTGCTCCCCCGCGATGGGAGATCCTCGTTGCTTCGCTCATTCTCGCCCGGCCTCCTGCCGGGCTCCGAGGCCTCGGTCGTCCTTTCCGGCATCGTGTCTCGGAACGACCTCGGAATCCGCTCCACAACGAAGATCTCCATTCGGGTCTTGATGCGCGCCGCCACGCTCCTCACGGCCTCGATCATTCTCATCGCGCCGACACCTTCGCACGCTCCGGCGACGTCCGCCCGTACACCTCGGGCTCGTACATCGCCTCGCAGCGCGCCGCGGGCCAGGCGAAGTCTCCGGCCACGGTGGCGCGGACGAGCGCGACGAGCCTGTAGCGGCCCGCGGGCAGTGCGTCGGCGAAGAACCGGACGCGGTCGTCGCGGAGCTCCGTGCGCTGGAAGCCGCTCCACCACGGGCTCCCGCTCCGGCCGGCGAAGCGCCCGAGATCCTGGCGCTCCGTCGCGAGCGAGAGGTCGACCGCCTCGAGGCCCGCGGGCAAGGGCGATTCGACCGCCGCGAAGAGGCGGTCCTGGACCGTGGTCACGACGGTGACGAGCCGGTACGTCTCGCCGCAGCGCAGGCGCCGCGGATCGGCCGGGCGCCCGTCCAGGGTCTCCAGGCTCCTCTCCACCGCGAATCCGAGATCGCGCGCCGCGGTGTCGGACGTGCGCGTCCCGGCGAGCCGGATCTCGTAGTAGAGCCGCCCCGCCCCGCGCGAGGCGATCACGACCGGCACCGCGTCACCCGCGTGGCGGGCCGCGAGTCCCGCCATCGGCATCGTCCCCTCGGCGACGTCGGTCGTGCGTCCGGAGAAACGCCGTTCGACGAGAGGGAGGCCGGCGAGAAGCGCCGAGGCCGACAGGTCCGGCTCCGCGGCCTCGTAGCGGCGGAAGTAGGCCCCGAGCGCGGAGAAGACCGCCGCGTTCTCGCGCGTGCTCCTCCAGCGGCCGTTCCGGCGCTCGCGCACCAGCCAGCGAGCGACCTTCGGCGCCTCCGGGAAATCGTCGCCGCTCTCGAGAATCGCGCGCAGGCATTCGGCGGTCGCCGTCGCGTTCGTGTGATAGACCCAGCCCAATCCCCGCTCGTCGCTCTCCTCGAAGTGAGCCGTGTTCGAGGCGATCCGCAGGCCGTTCATCATCAGGCGCCGCAGATCGGCGCGCAGCGCGGCGTCGGCGTTCGCGAGGGCGGCGGCGCGGTAAAGGGAGGCCAGCCCGATGAGGGGCAGGCGCTCGCGCTCGCGGAAGGACGGCTCGAGGTCGGCGGTCTTGACGAGGCCGGCCCGCGCCAGCGCCTCGAGGGCGCGCGCGTCCGACGCCCAGGCCGCGCGCAGGTCGTACGGCAGACCGGACGCGGCGCGACGATCGCGCACCTGCCGCGCGAGGTACGACGTCGCCTTCGACAGGACCGCGTCGTCCACGGCATAGCCCGCCTGCCGGGCACGCACGACCGCGTCCACGACGATCGCCGTGAGATACGGATAGGAATGGTCCCCGCCCTTCCAGAGGCAGAATCCGCCGTCCGCGCACTGGAAACCCGCGAGCCCCCGAAGATACTCCTCCACGATCCGCTTCGCCTCTTCGCGCCCGCCCGGCAGCGACTTCAGGCCGAAGCGAGACGCGATGTCGCCGAACTCGATGACCGGGAGAACCGCCGAGGTTCTTTGCTCCAGGCAGCCGTAGGGATAGGAGAAGAGGTAATCGGCCGCCCCGGAGAGCTGCACGAAGGCGGTCGAGGAGAGCCTCACGGAGAGCCCACCCGCCGAGGGCGCCGCGTCGGACGGCACGCGGACCGTCTCCCGGTGCTCCGCACCGACGAGATCGCCGGAGACCGCCGCCAGGTCCTCGGCGCGTTCCCGCGCGACCGGCAGCGCGTTCTCGATCGCGTCGCGGGAGATCTCCTCGCCCGGTCCGCCGGAAAGCCGGCCGGTGAAGCGGAAGACGATCGAGTCGATCGCGGCCGACGGGGCGAGCGCGAACCGCCACGAGACGACCGTGTCGCTCTCGGCGCCGAGACGAACCCGTCGCGCCGATCCCGAGGAAGCCCGCAGGCCGTCGAAGACGACTCCGTTCGCCTCGCAGGTCACCTCGACGACGCCGGGCGACCGGGAGAGGTTGCGGACGAGAACCCCGGCCTCGACCGTGTCGCCGGCGCGCACGACGCGCGGCAGGGCCGGCTCCAGGACGAGCGGACGGCGGGACAGGAAGGTCATGTCGGAACGCCCGAAACGCTCGGCGTCATCCGCGGCCAGCACCAGGACGCGCCAGGTCGTGATCGCGTCGGGCAGGCGGAAGGAGACGGTCGCGAGGCCGTTCTCGTCGGTCCGGACGCGGCTGAACCAGGCGGCGAGCGGCTTGAAATCGCGCCGCATCCACGCGTCGTTCCGGCCCGACTCTCCTCCGCCGCCGCCCGCCTCCTCGCCCTTCTCCCCGAGAGTCCTGCCGTCCACCAGGTGCGTGCGCAGCTCCGCGGTGGTGACGCGGTGCGGGTGGGGCTCGAAGAAGACCGGGATCGGGTCGGGGAAGCGATAACCGGTCAGAGAGATGACGCCCTCGTCCGCGACCGCGATCGTCAGGTCCGCGGGCGAGACGCGCCCCGCGCCCTTCACGCGCACCCGCATGGTCACCGTGTCGCCGGGCCGGTATTCCGGCCGGTCGCAGACGATCTCGGGTTCCACGCGGCGGCCGCGCGGATCGACCTTGAGACCCACGAGACCGATCCTCACCGGCGTTCCCTCCACCGGGCCGGAGCCGGCATGGATGAGCGTGACGGCCACGTGCACGTTCGGCACGTGCTCCTCGCGGATCGGCACCTCGATGAGAGGCGCGGGATCCGTGAAGTCGACGAGCCGGCTGGAGATGACGCCCTCGCGCTCGACCGTGACCCACGCCCGGGCGTGGGCGAAGGGGGATCGGACGAGAATCCGCGCGGTCTCGCCCGGCTTGTAGGAGGCGCGCTCCGGCATGAGCTCGACCCGGTCGTCGTTGCCGCGCCACCAGGAGGCGTCGCCGCCCCACGAGTAGAAGCCGCACGCGCCGCGCATCACGCGTCCTCGATCGTCCTCGACCTCGGCGAAGGCGATATAGTAGCCGCCCTTTTCCGGGGTGAAGGAGAAGGGAACGGGACGCGAATCGGAAAGGACGGTGCCGGTCGCGACGACGCGGTCGACGGGCCGGGAGACCCAGACGCCGCCGCCCACCGTGCGGTTGCGGCGGTTCTCCCACGAACGGCGGACCACGGTGAAACGGATCTCCCGGCCGGGCGCCGGGCGCTCGGACCGGTCGAGGGCGATGCCGAGGAGACGCGTCGCACGGTTCACGGGGACGAAGCATTCCTCGGCGCGAATGCCGGCAAGGAAGGAACCGCGCTCCACGAGCCGGCTCGCGCGGGCCGAGACGCTCTGGTTCGAGAGGTCGGTGACCGTGGCCTCGACCGAGAGGAGCCCGTCGGTCAGGGGACGGCCGTGCGGGTTCATGCCGCGCATCGCGCGGGGAAAGTCGGAGGGGATGCGCAGGGGTTGATTCCACGTCCCGCTCCCGTCGAGCCGGGAGGAGCGATCCGCGAGCAGTTCCTCGCTCGACGCCGGGTTCTCCTCGTCGCTCCACGTATACGACCCCTCGCGCGGATCGAAGGAGAAGGAGGCGAAGTCCTCGGGGGTCGGCGGGGCGACGGAGAGGTGGGCCGTGAGGCGGAGCGCGCGGTTCGAGAGAGCGCTCCCCGCGAGCGAGCGCCCCGTGACGGAGACCGGAGCGCGACCGCCGAAGCGCAGGCGGGAACCGCCGAGAGACACCGTGGCGGAGAGACGCGTCGGCCGGAACTCCGAGACGCGGAAGGATCCCTCGACCGCCGCGGCCTCCTCGCTCCACCAGTTCTCGTCCCGGGGCGCCGAGGTTCCGGGGACGGCGCGAACCTCGTAATACCCCGGCGTCGCCGCGGGCGGCAGCGCGACGTCGAGATCGAAGGCTCCCCCCGCCAGGGGGCGCACCTCCGTCTTCAACTCGTCGCCCTGGGGGCCCGTGACCTTGACGAAGACGCGGTCCGAGTCGGGTCGCGAGAGGCCGCGGCCGTCGGCGAGGCGCATCAGTCCCTTGAGATGGACCGTCTCGCCGGGACGATAGAGGTTCCGGTCCGAGAAGACGACGCCGCGCGCCGCGCGCCCGCGGCCGCCCGGGATGTGAGAAACCGGGAAGCGCCAGGCCTCGATGCCCTCGTTCCACTGCGTCGTGATGGCGGCGGTCGCTCCCTCGAAGTTCGCCACGATCCTCAGGTCCGGTGCTCCCCACCAATCCTCGGGGTCCGCCGGCACGTCCCACGAGGTCCAGCCGGGGGCATGGACGAAACCCTGCCGGCCGCTTCTCCCCTGCCAGAGCATCCGGCCGTTGGTGTCGAGGATCCGTACCTCGGCGCCCTCCACCGGGGAAGCGTCGGAGAGCCGCGTCACCCAGGCGATCGTGGACTCGGGCGAGAACTTGGCGGTGACGCCGAGGGTGGTGAGCTGGATGAAGAGGGAGCGCGGATTCCTCCACGTCGTGTCCTCGATCGCCGCGATCTCGACGCGGTAGAAGCCGGACCGCTTGCCGCCGGTCAATTCGTCGATCGGGATCCTGTGCCGCATCGACTCGTTGCGCGTGCCCGCCACGCGCCAGGGGCGGTCGACCTGCCACGAGAACTCCCGCGTGCCGAGGAACTCCTCCGCGGTGACCTTCGCCATGCGCAGGGCCAGGGTCTCGACGTTGGTCGTCGTGACGTGGAGACGGGGTTCGCGATCGTCGCGAAGGACGACCTGGCCGCTCATCAGGGAGAAGGAGGCCGGGTAGTCGCGCGTCGTGAAGACGAGGGAGTCGGTCCCGGAGAGGGCGCGGCCGTGGATGCTCTTCAGGCGACGATCGATCCGGACGACGTAGGTGCATCCCGGGCGGAAGGCGACGGGGAGATAGATGTCGCGCGCGGGCGTCGAGAGAAGCGCCTCGGGCGAGATTCGCCCGACCGGCGGCTCGAAGGTCACGCGCCGCAGAAGTTCGCGCGGCTTGACCCGCGAGGAGAAGTGGAGGCGGATGAAATCGTAGGGGTGCCGGGCGGGGCTGTCACCGAGCCCGTGGAGCGCGAGCGGCCCGCAGGTCCTCCCCTGCCAGGCGAAGGTATCCGTCATCCCGAGTTCGCCCTCGGCCGACGCGAGGCCCGGGAGGATCGTCACCGAGAGCGCCGAGGCTTGCGGCCACGCGCCGGTCGGCTCGATCGCGACGAGACGATCGATCGGAATCTCCATGAGACCCTGGTTCAACTCCGCCGCGCGCGGACGGCGCGCGAGAAAGCGGACCGGGCGGCGAGCGTCGCGCGCCTCGATCCTCGTCGAGGACTTCACCGCGGAGGGAGAGACGGACTGGGTGAAGAGAAGGACGAGCGGTTGATCGGGAGCGAGATCGAAAGCGTCCGGCCCCGCGTCGAGTCGCACGACGCGGATGCGCGGCGTGGTGAAGGAGAAGGTGAAGGTTTCGAGGAGCGGCGAGGAGTCGAGCGAGCGCAGGCCGGCGGGCACGGTGACGCGATACGTGGTCGAGAGCCGAGGCAGGGTGTCGGCGACGAACGTCAGCGTCTGGGTTCCGGACCAGCGATAGGAACCCGGAAGCGGGGGCTCGACGAGGAACGGCCCCCTCGTCGTCGCCGAAGGAAGCTCGACCGGTACCATCGGCCTGGAGAACGTGACGTGGAGGGTGCGGGCGTCGCCGGCTCCGCGCAGGTTGCCGCGCGGTCCGCAACTGGTCACGACGACGGAGTCGGCAGTCGATGGGATTCCTGCGTGCCTCGCCGATGCGATCGAGGAAATGGCCGTCGAAATCCCGGCCAGGGCATGGATGCCTTGAAACGCGTAGATCAGCAGAAAGCCGCCCAAGAGGGCATAGGTAAATCGTCTCATGGTTGAAGTGCAGAGCAATCCGCGTACCAGTATAGATTCATGGTTATATATACAATAAATTGAACTATTAGCGATTAGAACAGTAAAAAATGGTACACTGTTTTGTGTCGTATGAGCAACACATCTGTGTGATATAGACACACCAATGTGATAGTCCATAATTGTGCATATAGAATTGAGCATATATATAGTATTTACAGAGTTATATGTTGTATATTTGTTTTTTCTACCATTATTCCGATTGACTTTATGCTATTTCGTGTTATCTTTGCCATGAAATCAATCTCTCGATTCGAGGCAATTCGTGGAGAAACCCGTCCGCAGCATAACGAAAGCGATTTCCTGGCGGATTACCGGTACCGCCGACACCATGCTCGTCTCATGGTTCATCACCGGGCACTGGACTCTCGCCGTCTCGATCGGTCTCGTCGAGGTCGTCACCAAGATGATCCTCTATTTTTTCCACGAGCGAGCCTGGAACAGGATCTCCTTCGGCCGTCTGAACCCGACCGCGGGCGATTACGAGATTTGATGTCATCGTCCCGCGATAAACTCGACCGCTTTCGAAGCGGATCCGCCGGGCTCGACGCCGAGTCTCTGGTCGCGCGCGCCGTGGCCTTCTTCGGCCCGGATCGACTCCTTCTTGCCTCGAGCTTCAGCCTCGAGGACCAGGTCCTGACCGATATGCTCGTGCGCGCGGAGCGGAGCGCGGCCCGCGTCTTCACTCTCGATACCGGGAGGTTGTTCCCCGAGACCCACGAGACGCTCGATCGCTCGATGAGGTTCTTCGGGATCCATTACGAGGTCGCCGTCCCGGACGCGACCGAGCTTTCGGCGCTCGTCGGCGAACACGGTTCGAACCTCTTCTTCGAGAGCGTCGAGAAGCGTCACCTCTGCTGCGATGTCCGCAAGGTCCGCCCTCTTCGCCGCATCCTCGCGACGGCCGACGCCTGGATCACGGGCCTCAGGCGCGAGCAGGCCTCGACCCGCTCGGCCGCGGAACCGGTCGAACGGGACGAGGCGAACGGTCTCGTGAAGATCAATCCGCTCTTCGACTGGACCGAGGGCCGGGTGCGCGCGCGGGTCCGGGAACGCGGCCTTCCGTACAACATTCTCCACGACCGCGGCTACCCCTCGATCGGGTGCGCGCCCTGCACGCGCGCGGTCGCGCCGGGCGAGGACCCTCGGGCCGGGCGGTGGTGGTGGGAGCGGCCGGAGGGCCGCGAGTGCGGCCTGCACGCGGGCCGCGGAAAGGGGAGCACGACGTGACTCTTTCGCCGCTCGATCGCCTCGAGGCCCGCAGCGTCCACATCCTCCGCGAGGCCTTCCGCGAGTTCAAGTCGCTCTGCATGCTCTGGTCCATCGGCAAGGACTCGACCGTGCTCCTCTGGCTGGCGCGCAAGGCCTTCTTCGGCCACGTCCCCCTGCCTCTCGTCCACATCGACACCTCCTTCAAGATTCCCGAGATGATCGAGTACCGCGACCGGCTGGCGCTGGAGTGGCGGCTCAACATGATCGTCGGGCAGAACCGCGATGCGCTGGAGAGAGGGGAGACCTTCCCGGTCGGACGCTGCGACCGAATCGCCTGCTGCCGGAGCCTAAAAAGCGAGGCCCTGCGCCGCACGCTCTCGGGCGAGTGGCCGCGGCTCCGCATGGACCACGCGACGGGGCGCTACGTGACCGACGAGAACCGCGAGCCGTACACGGGCGTCATCGTGGGCGTCCGGGCCGACGAGGAGGGGAGCCGCTCGAAGGAGCGCTACTTCTCGCCGCGCGATCGCGACAGCGAGTGGGACATCGGCGACCAGCCGCCCGAGTTGTGGAGCTACTACAAGACCGACTTCGCCCCCGGCACCCACCTGCGCATCCACCCCCTGCTCGACTGGACCGAGCTGAACATCTGGGAATACATCGAGCGCGAGAAGATCCCGGTCGTGCCCCTGTACTTCGACCAGGGCTCGGGCCGTCGCTACCGTTCCCTCGGCTGCGCGCCCTGCACGCAGTCCGTCGAGAGTCCGGCCCGGAACGTCGCGGAGATCATCGAGGAGCTGAGGAGCGGCAAGTTCGCGAAGGTGGCCGAGCGCGCGGGGCGCGCGCAGGACAAGGAGGACGGGGGCGGGCTGGAGACGTTGAGAAGGGAAGGCTACATGTGAGCGCCGCGAATCCGGTCCCTTCGATCGGCGCCGTCGAGCGCCCGACCTTGAACCTCGTCATCGTCGGCCACGTCGATCACGGCAAGAGCACCGTCATCGGGCGCCTCCTCGCGGACACGGGATCGCTCCCGGAGGGCAAGCTCGAGGCGGTGCGCGAGCAGTGCCGCCGGACCTCCAAGCCCTTCGAGTACGCTTTCCTCCTCGACGCCCTGAAGGACGAGCGCGAGCAGGGGATCACGATCGACGCCGCGCGCTGCTTCTTCCGCACCCCGACGCGCAACGTCATCATCATCGACGCGCCCGGGCACGTGGAGTTCCTGAAGAACATGATCACCGGCGCCTCCCGCGCCGACGCCGCGCTCCTTGTCATCGACGCGGCCGAGGGCATCCGAGAGAACACGAAGCGGCACGGCACCATCCTCTCGATGCTCGGCATCCGCCAGGTCGCCGTCGTCGTCAACAAGATGGATCTCGTGGGTCGGGATCTGGCCGTCTTCAACCGCATCCGCGAGGAATACTCGGCGTTCCTCGCGCCCCTGAACGTCCACCCGGCCGCCTTCATCCCGATCAGCGCGCGCGAGGGCGAGAACATCGTCTCGCGCGCGTCGTGGTACGACGGGCCGACGATCCTGGAGCAGGTCGAGTCCTTCGAGAGCGGCGAGGCGCTCGACGACCGGCCCTTCCGCCTCCCGGTGCAGGCCGTGTACAAGTTCACCAACTTCGGGGACGACCGCCGCATCGTCGCGGGCGGAGTGGAGAGCGGCATGGTCCGCGCGGGCGACCGCGTCGTCTTCCACCCGTCCGGCAAGTCCTCGCGCGTCGCCTCGGTCGAGATGTTCAACCGGCCCCCGCTCGAGTCGGCGGGCGCCGGATCCGCGGGCGGTTTCACGCTCGAGGACGAGCTCTACATCAAGCCCGGCGAGATCATGGCGCGCGCGGACGAGCCGCCCCCGGTCTCCTCGACCCGGTTCCACGCCAACGTCTTCTGGATGGGGCAGGCGCCGTTCCGCGCCGGGCACCGCTACAAGTTCAAGATCGGCGCGGCGCGCGCCCACGGCTACCTCGCCTCGATCCGCACCGTCATCGACGCCGCCGAGCTCTCCGGGGGCGGTGCGAAGGGTCAGGTCGATCGCCACGACGTGGCCGAGTGCGTGATCGAGACGACCCACCCGGTCGCCTTCGATCCCGCCTCCGATATCGCCGGCACCGGCCGGTTCGTCGTCATCGACCGCTACGAGATCGCGGGCGCCGGCATCATCCTGGGGCCGGCCGAGGGGGCGCGATCGGTCCTCGACGAACAGGTCGCGGAACGGGAGAGCCTCTGGCAGGCGAGCCCGATCACGCCCGTGCAGCGCCGGCTGCGCTACGGTCACGGTTCCAAGTTCATCCTCCTGACGGGCCGCGACGAGGCGCGGGGACGCGAAATCGGGCGCCGGCTCGAGGCGCGGCTCTTCCGCGAGAACTACCGCGCCTACGGACTCGGAATCTCCAACCTCGATGCCGGCCTCGATCGCGACGTGGAGGACGCGGGCGAGGCGCGGGAGGAAAGGCTCCGGCGCCTCGGCGAGATCGCCCGCCTCATGACCGACAGCGGTCTTATCCTCATCTCGGCCGTTCCCGACCTCGATGCCCACGACGTGCGGATCCTCCGGACGCTCAACGCGCCGGGGGAAATCCTGGTGGTGACGACGGAAACGGAATCCGAGGCGGCGGCGGGGGCGGGCCTGGTCCTCGGGGATTCCGGCGACGCCGACGAGGCGGTGGACCGGATCTACGCGCTCCTCCAGCGCGACGCCGTGATACCGGACTACACGATATGAGATTCCTGCCGGTCTGCCTGAAGATCGAGAACTCCCGGATCCTGGTCGTGGGAGGTGGACACGTGGCGGAGCAGAAGGTGAGGAACCTCCTGCCGTACACGTCGGCGATCACCGTCGTCGCGCCGCGCGTGCTTCCCGAGATCGTCGCGGCAGGTGTCACGGTCCGGCTCGAGACGTATCGCGAATCCCTGCTGGAGGGATTTCGCCTCGTCTATGCGTGTACCGACGCGCGGGATCTCAACCGTTCCATCCGTAACGACGCCCACCGACGCGGGATTCTCGTCTGCTGCGCCGACGACCCCGACGCCTGCGACTTCGTTTCGCCGGCGATACACCGGCGCGACGCGATCTCCGTGGCGGTCAGTTCCGACGCGACGGACGTGAAGAGGGCCGTCGCCTGGCGCGACGCGATCCGGCGGCTCGACGAGGAGGGAAGACTGCCGTGAAGCGTCTGCGCGCGACCGCGGCCGGGTTGCCCGACGACATCCGGTCCACGCTCGCAAGAGCTCTCGCGGGAATCCGGCTCGAGATGCGGGCGGCGGACGAGCGCCCCCTCGAGGGTCTTGCGCGCGGTGAAACCGATCTCGCCATCGTCCCGGCCGGTGAATTCCCGTTTCCCCGGCCCTCCGGGATCCGCGTCCGCGCGCTCATCGAGAGCGGGCGGGACGGCGCGTACGTCGCCGCGGCGCGCGCCGGCGACGCACCGGTCGGCGCCGCGCTCTGGCCGCTCGACGCACGTCTCGCGCGCGGCAAGGTCTGGATCGCCGGTTTCGGCCCCGGCGACCCGGACCTCATGACCGTCCGTCTCCACCGGATCCTCGAGCGCGCCGACGTCATCCTCTACGACGACCTCGTCCGGAAGTCGGCGCTCGAGCGCTACCGCGCGCGACGGGTCTACGTGGGAAAGAGGAAACACTGCCACGAGATGAGCCAGGAATCGATCAACGAGAGCCTCTACCGCGAGGCCCGGGCGGGGCGGCGCGTGGCGAGGGTCAAGGGAGGCGACCCCTTCATCTTCGGCCGGGGCGGCGAAGAGGCGGAATACCTCGGGCGGAGGCACGTGCCCGTCGAGGTCGTCCCGGGCGTCAGCTCCGCGAACGCGGCGGCGGCGGCCTTCGGCGTGCCCCTAACGCAGAGGCTCGTCTCCAGTTCCGTCACCTTCCGCACGCTTCATGGCTCCACGGGCGGACTCGGAACGCGCGTCTACTTCATGGGGGCGACGCGGACGCGCGAGCTGGCGGCGGATCTCGCCGCCGAGGGTTTCCCTCCCGGAACACCGGTCGCACTCCTGCGCGACGTCTCGGGCCTCGGGGAGCGCGGCATGACGACCGACCTGGCCGGTCTCGCGGGGTTCGACATCGCCTCGCCCGTCATCATCATCGTGGGCGAGGCGGCGGGCCGCGGGCGCGAACCCGAGTCCTGGCTCCGCTTCGAGGACGGCGTCGAGGCACCCGTCATCGCCGAGCGCGTGGTCACGTTCACCGCTTCGTCGGCCGGGGAACGGACGGCGCTCGCGGGCTTCGACGGTGTCGTGATCACGTCCCGTGACGATCTCGAGCGCCTGGAGGATCTCTGCGGTTCCTGGCCCGAGACGCTCATCTACGGGACGGGCGACGAGGAGGCGCGACGGCTTCTCTCCCGCGCCGGGCGCGCGGTCGTGCCGTTCGTCGATCGCCGGACCGCGTCGCGGGCGCGCGGAACGGCGCGCCCGGTCGTCAACGAGGAAAGGGGAGTGCATCCATGACGGAGAAGAAGGCGGACTCGCCGGTCGAGGCGATCAAGCACGCGTCGCGGGGTCTCGCGGGCGGATTGGCCGCGCAACTCGCCGACGGAAACGACGGCTTCGGCGAGGCGGAAAAGACGATCATCCGGTTCCACGGTTTCTATCAGCAGAAGAACCGGGATCCCCGGAAGGACGAGGAGGGGAAGGCCCTGCCGCGGAGCCACTCCTTCATGATCCGCGGCCGGATCCCGGGTGGTCGCGTCACCCCCGCCCAGTACTCGATCATCGACGATCTCGCCGACCGCCACGGCGGCGGCTCGATCCGCCTGACGACGCGCCAGACGGTCCAGTTCCACGGTGTCGCCCGCGCCGACCTGAAGCCGCTCATCGCGGCCGTCAACCGCGCCGGGCTCACCACGAAGGGCGCCTGCGGCGACGTCGTCCGCAACGTTCTCCTGCCCGCCAACCCGGCGGGGCGCGCCACGCTCCGGCTCCTCGAACCCGTCGCGCGCGCGCTGTCCGAGCGGTTCATCTTCCGCTCCTCCGCGTACGACGAGATCTGGCTCGACGCGCCGCCCGGCTCGAGCGACGAGCCGTTCTACGGGCCGGCCTACCTCCCGCGCAAGTTCAAGATCGCCCTCACCGAGGCCGGGAACAACTCGATCGACATCCTCGCCAACGACCTCGGTTTCGCGGCCACGTTCACGGCAGCGGGGGAGATCGAGGGCTACTACGTGAGCGCGGGCGGCGGCATGGGCATGACCTTCAACGACCCCGCCACGCATCCCCGCCTCGCGGACTGGCTCGGCTGGATCCCGGCCCGCGATCTCTTCGCCGTCACCGACGCCGTCGTCGCCCTGCACCGCGACGAGGGGGACCGGTCGAACCGCCGGCATGCGCGCCTGAAGTACATCCTGGACGACCGGGGCGCCGCGTGGGTGCGCGGTGAAGTCGAGCGGCGGAGCGGTGCTGCCTTCGAGAACCGGTCCCTGCCCGAGTGGAACGTGCCCGAGCACCTCGGATGGACCGAGTCGTCCGACGGCACGCTCTCGCTCGGACTCTTCGTCACCTGCGGGCGCCTGACGGATCGGGAGGGTCGGAAATTGAAGAGCACTGTCGCCGGCGTCGTCCTCGATTTCTCCCTGCCCGTGCAGTTCACCGCGGACCAGAACCTGGTCCTCTCCGGCATCCGTGCCGGAGACAGGGGCGAGATCGAGCGGCGACTGGCCGGGCTGGGCGTCCTGCCGGGCGAGTACAGCGTGCTCGCCGCGCGCGGCGACGCCTGCGTGGCGTTTCCCACCTGCCCGCTCGCCTTCTGCGAATCGGAGCGATTCCTGCCCTCGCTCATCGCCGAGATCGACCGGCGGGTACCCGAGTCGACGCGACCCGGGCCCGCCCCCGTCATCCGCATGACCGGCTGCCCCAACGGCTGCGCGCGGCCCTACAACGCCGAGATCGGGATCGTGGGAGAGAGGGCCGGCGGCTTGTACGCGATCTTCGAGGGCGGTGATTCGCTCGGCATGCACCTCGGGACGAAAATCGCCTCGAAGGTCCCGGCCGTTGAACTCGCGGACCGGATCGTGGAACGGCTGGAGGAATGGCTGAGAAACGCCCGGCCCGGCGAGCGGTTCGGAGATTTCGTCCGTCGCACGCGATCCGACCCAGCCCCGTAACCGTTCTTAATTTCGGGACAGTATACTATTTCCAACCGTTCTATACGGAGTCTGATAACGGCTGGGTTCGTGAATGGAAGCCGCCAAAATAGTATACTGTCCCGAATTTAAAGCGGTGCTTCGTATTTAATGCGGTGCTTTGATCTCGTCCCGAAGTCGGTTATCCTCTCCCCATGACCAGATCGCTCAGGGTTCTCACCCTCATCTTCACCGGGCTCTTTCTCGTCTCGGTTTCCGTCATGGCCGCCGGCAACTCGTACCAGAACGAGCGACCGAAGTGGAACGGGTCGATCAAGGTCGTCGATGCCGCGACCGGATCTCCGATCGACGGAGCGTTCGTCGTCGGCCGGAACGTCCCGAGCGGCACCTACTCCTTCGGGATTCACCTCATCAACCGCGACGACGGCCGAACCTTCGACAAGACCAACCTCGACGGGATGGCGCGCGCCTTCGTCCTGCCCCTGGGCACCGTCACGGTCTGGAAGCCGGGATACGCTCCCCTGAGATCCTTCTTCACGGTCGTCCAGACGGACACGAGCCTGCCGTCGCCGGACGCGAGCGGCATCGTCACCGTTTCTCTCGTCAAGACGGCGACGGATGAAGCGCGGGCGAAGGCCCTCGCTCAGGCGGTCGAGTGGATGGAGCCGGGGAAGAGGGTTCCGTTCATTTCGCTCGGCGGACGGGCCCGTCGCTCGGCCACGCTGCGCAACGAGGCGCGGGAAGCCTTCATCGCGGAGGGTTGGACGGCGGAATAACCAGCCGTCAGGCCCCGGTTCTCAAATAGGATTCGAGGAGTTCGAGCCTACCAGAACCGCTCGAGGTGGATCTCGCCCGGTTCCTGGCGCGTCTTCTCCTTGAACCCCTCCGCGCCGAGGAAACGGAGCGCCGACTCGATCATCAGGGGATTGCCGCAGAGGAAGACGTTCGTGTCGGAGGGCGCCGGGTGCCCTCCCCACGCGCGGTCGAGCTCACCGGACTTCCAGAAGTCCTCCATGAATCCCGTCGCCCCGCTCCAGGCCGCGGGTTCCGCCCCGGGTTCACTGACGACCGGAAAGTAGGAGAAGCCGGGCACGAGCCGCGCCATCGTCTCCAACTCGGACCGGTAGCCGAGATCCCACGAATGACGTGCGCCGTGGATGACGGCACAGCGTCGGTCGAGCCCTCCCTTCATGATGCGGGTCCTCAGCATTGACATGTAGGGGGCCACCCCCGTGCCCGTCGCCATGAGAACCACGTTGCGGTCCGGAGGAACCTCGTCCATGGTCAGCATCCCCGTGAACTTGGGACCGAGCCAGACGCCGTCGCCGATCGCGAGGTGATATAACCGCGGGGTCAAGGCTCCTGAGCGCACAAGCGTGATGTAGAACTCGACGTATTCCCTGGCAAGAGAGGACGAGGCCACGGAGTAGGCGCGGCGGATCATCTTCGCCGGATCAGCCGGGGGATTCTCGGGATCGGAGAGGGGTGTGCGCAGCGCAGCGCCGGGCAGCCCCAGGACACCATACTGGCCGGGAACGAACTCGGGCAGGGGCCGGTCCGCATAGGCGACTCTCAGGACGAAGCTCCCGGGGGCGAACTCGATACGGCCCGTCACCTTCGCATTCAGTTCGTTGGGCATCACCCATCCTCCCGACGACTTCGATTCTACACGATGTGGGCGCGGACGACATCCCTGCCACGGTCCGAGTCGTAAGGCCAGGAGAACGCGGAACCCGGGGGCCGCATGAGCGCCCCGACCGACGCGCAGCCGGAAACCTGCCGACGACATCCATCCCGCGGGTGCCGCGCCTCTTCGGAACCCTCTCCCCAAAAAACGCGCCGGAGGGCTTGACAGAGCGGACTCTCACATATATTTCTTATGCGAAACTATTTTCTCTTGTTTCGTCGTCGGCGGGGATCCGAAGGGAGCCGTGGAGGAAAGGAGCCGAGGGGGGTTGAAGTCCATGACCGGGATCGACCGTCGCGCACGCGAAACCAGAAATGAAACGGAGACAACCATGAAACTCACGACAAGCGCCCTTTGCGGGGCGTTGATCCTTCTCTTCGCGGCCGTACCGGTCACATGGGCGGCCGACGCCGTGGCCTCGGTCCCGGCCACCATGACCATCGGAGCCTCGACGATCTTCTCTCTCCAGGCGAAGAACGTCTCCAACCATGCCAACGCGGAGACGATCGTCTTCGGACCCACTCCCAACAGCGACGGCACCATCGCGGCCCAGCAATACATCGAACTCGGGTGCGGATCGAATTACGCGAACTGGCGGGTGCGAGCCTACACGCAGAACCGCACGACCACCGACACCCAGAACGCCAACTGGGGCGCTCTGATCGGATCCAACCCCGCGAATCGTGTGCCGCTCCTGTGGCAGGTTCACGACACCCCGGTGGCGGGCGGACCTGAACTCTCGAACGATGCGATCTTCGTGGACGGCGCCTGGACCTGGTTCAAGGACACCGGCGACTCGGACTACGTCAGCGCGGCCGGAGGCGGTTACACCGAGGTGGTCGTCGGCCTGACACCCGACATCATTCTCAAGGGCCAGCCGGGCGGGATGGGAAGCACGCCGTTGGCCATCTACCTGGGCGCCTACAAGAACGGCGCGCCGGCGCCGGACGCCTACTCGACGCGTCTCTATTTCGAGTTGATTCACCTGTAGGCACGGAGCCATGGCGGGCGCGGGGTCCTCCGGGGTCCCGCGCCTCGCCGGCGCCGATCCCCTCACCACGATCACCCTCGATGAGATGCAGGATGCATCCGCGAGGCAACGACGGCATTTTACCCGGGGAGGCTTCTCGATGAGGGTGCGCCGACATTTTGCGGATCGGTCAGCCTCTTGCCGCCCAGATACCAGCGGGATCCCTGCCCGTAACCGCAGGTCCCGCGCAACACCAGCCGTGGCTTGATGATCCGGTTGCGGGCGGCCGACTTGCGCCCCCCCAGGAGCGAAACGAGCGCATGAATACCTCGTTCGCCCAACCGGGCGTAGGGCTGGGTCAACGACGACAGGGTCGGACTCAGGGCGCGGCAAAGCGCCGAATCGTCGCAGCCGATCACGGCCACTCTGTCCGGCACGGCGACGTTCATCTCGCGCAGCATCCGCAGGCCTCCAGCCGCCTGGAAGTCGCTCGCATACAGGATTCCGTCGATCTCCGGGTGGCGCTCGAGAAGACGCTGGGTGGCGAAAGCTCCCTGCATGATGTCGCATGTCGATTCGCGCTCGACGGTCAGGCGCCGCCGGGCCTTGGCCATGACCGTCGCGATGCCGCGATGCCTCTCCTCCCAGGCCCACCCCTCCTCCGGCCCCGGACCGACATAGGCAATATGCCTGCGGTCGAGATCGAGCAAAGCACGGGCGGCCAGCATCGAACCTCCCGCATGATCGATCGTGATGCGGAGAAGCTTCTGTCGAACGGGCGGGCAGTCGACCAGAACCACCGGCAACCTCTTCTTCTCGAACCGATCCAGGATATCCGCGTCGATCTCGACGAAAGCCGCCAGCAACCCGGTCACGCCGGGATCCTCGTCGACTTTCTTCAGGAACATCCTCATGGATTCACGCTTGTATTCGGGATCGTTCTGAAAGAGGCCGCAGAAGAGCTGGTACAGTCCCGCGGATTTGATCGCATTGCCGGTTCCGCGCAGGAAGTCGGCGACCAGGTGCGAACCGACGCCGCCGCAGAGCACCGCGACATCCTGACCTCCGGGAAGCATCAGGCCGTGCCGGCGGGTATTGATGTAGGGCGCATAGCCCAGGTCCTGAGCGACCTTGAGGATCGCCAACCGCCGCTTCGGACTGATGCCCGGGCGATTGTTGAGCGCCTTGGAAACCGTGGACGGCGATGTGCCCGCCGCCTCGGCGATGGTGTAGATCGTCAGAGCATTCTTCACGTTTCGACCTCGTTCGCGCCATCTTACCGAATTTCCGGTCGACGAGAGAAGCGGTTTCCCGAACGGCGCGGATCTTCGAGGCCCCCTTCGGCCGACGGGGCGGTGGTGACTAAATCCGGAGCGAGCCGAGGGACGTCGCGTTCAGGCCCCGCGAAGGCGGTGGCGAGGGGATTGACAGGGTTGAGGCGATTTATATATATTTCATATGTGAAATTGTTTTCTCTTAGCCGGAGGGGGCGCCGTAGCCTCGGATTCACCCTGATCGAACTTCTGGTCGTGGTGGCGATCATCGGCATTCTCGCCGTCGTCTCGATGTCCAAGCTCCAGCGCGCCCTCAGGTCGGCCCGAGAAGGCCGGACCTTCGCCCACCTGGCCACGCTGCGCACGTGCGGCCACATGCGCCGCGCGTTGAACAATGGGGCATTGATCATGGATCCACCCGGCGAAGTCGGTTCCTGGACGCTGACCGCGTGCTGCTCGGCCAATGATCACCGCTGGGCCGACGGCAATTCCGGTGATGGCAATCCAGGGCCGGAATGGTCGAAATTCATCACCCAGTTGCCTCTCTCCGAAGCCGGACTGCCCGTGTTCACGGGTGGATTCTCCGAGTATTCCCGCGGCGTCTGGTCGACGACCCGCGCCGACTGGTCCGTCCCCTGTTCTCACAGTTCTCCTCTCCCCTGGGACGACGACAACAACCGGGGTTGGTTCTTCAACGCCGCCACCGGCGATTTTTATATCCACAACGGCACCTTTTCTCTCGAAGGCAGACGTTACAAGACCTACTGAGTCTTGAGCGGGCCGAATGCGGTCAACGTCCCGGCGCGGGATGGAGAGCAGGAGCGACACCACGCGTCCATGGACATCGTGTTCCGGTCGGATCATGCTATATCCATGGACGCCATCCGCTTCGGAGTGCAGACCGTTCCCCAGCATACGACGTGGCGGGAGCTTCGCGCCGCCTGGGACCTCGTGGACGCATCGGGCTACGACACCGCCTGGACCTTCGATCACTTCTATCCCATCTTCTCCGACCCCCACGGCCCCTGCTTCGAGGGCTGGATCGCCCTCACCGCCCTCGCGGCCGCGACCACCCGCGTCCGCGTCGGCACGCTCGTCACCGGGAACACCTACCGCCACCCGGCGGTGCTCGCGAACATGGCCGCGACCCTGGATCACACCTCAGGGGGACGCCTCATCCTCGGCGTCGGCGCGGCCTGGTTCGACCTCGAGCACAAGGCCTACGGCATCGAGTATCCACCGGTCGGCGAGCGGATCGCGCGTTTCGAGGAGGCGTGCGAAGTGATGACGCGGCTCCTCACCGAGACCGAGGTGAACTTCGCGGGGCGCTTCTACACCCTGACCGCGGCGCATTGCGAACCGAAGCCCGTCCAGAAGCCGCGCGTCCCCTTGATGATCGGCGGCGGCGGCGAGAAGAAGACCTTGCGCGTCGTCGCAAGGTTCGCCGACGAATGGAACTGGTTCGGCACGGTCGAGAGCTTCCGCTCCAAGCTCGAGATCCTGCGCGCCCATTGCGGGGCCGTCGGCCGCGACTTCGCCGAGATCGAACCGTCCTGGGCGGGGGAGATGCGCGTGACGGGTTCGGCGGCGGAGAAGACGAAGGTCCTCGAGGAGATGAGCGCGCGGCGGAACCAGCCGGCGGCCGACGTGGAGGCGAACTGCCTCGTCGGCTCGCCTTCGGAGATCGAGGCTCGGATACGGACCTACGAGGCCGTCGGCGTCCGCCACTTCATCATCTGCGCCAACGCGCCGTACGACCTCGCGGGACTCAAGGCCTTCGCGGAGACGGTGATCCCCCGCTTCCGCTAGCCGGACGCGCCCGGCGCACCCGCGGCACGCCGGCGGAGAATGTCCCAGTATGCGCCGCGAGCCCCGGCCGCGATGGCTTCGACGAGCACGGCATTGTCGCTGTAGTTGTGCGCGGAGCCCGAATCGTCCGCGGGCTTGAAGAACCGCGGATCATCGCCGATCAACTCTCTCACCAGTTCCGCCGGGCGGTCTCCGAGGGACTCCGCGATATAGAAGGTCGGCTGGAGCAGGTCGAGTTCCCCGCCGTGGCGGCGGCGCAGGGCGCCGGGTTCCCGGCGCGCCACGCTCTCCATCGGTGTCCCGGGATAGACGCGGACGCCCACGCCGCAGCCGACCGCGTCGACCGGCAGGCCCTTGAGGAACCCGATCGTCTCCGCCACCGTTTCCGGCGTCTCGCCGGGCCCGCCGATGAGAAGGTCGAGCATCACGGCGAGACCGGCCGTTCTGGCCGCCCGAACCGCCCGCCCGATGTCGGGCGCACGCCAGGCATGACCGTAGCGCTTGAGCATGGGCGCGGCGGCGGAGTCGGTGGTGAAGTTGACGCCGACGCAGCCGGCGCGCCTCAGGGCCGCAGCGAGTTCCGCGTCGAAGGGATCGATGGCGAGATACGCGTACCAGCGCAAACGCTCCCCGAGGCCGCGCGCGGCCCATGCCTCGCAGACGGCCATGGCGTGCTCGCGGGGCAGGTTGAATTCGCCGTCGCAGAGGTGCAGCACGTCGATGCCCTGCCTCACGAGCGCCTCGGCCTCGTCTGCGGTCTCGGAAGCGGCGCGCGTCCGCACCACGCGGCCCTTGGCGAGCGGGTCGGCGCAGTAGAGACAGAGGCGGTCGCAGCCGCGCTTCGTCTCGATGCCGACCTGGCCGCCGCGCGCAAAGTATGCCGGATTGTCGACCGCGTCGCGGTCCGTGGCGCAGGTGAAGTGGCGCCGCCGATCCGGGGGAGATTCCTTCCATCCCCGGCCGGAACGCCGGATGACGCCCGGCGCCTTCCCGCGCGCGACCGTCCCCGTTACCTCGCGGTACAAGGCCACCAGGGACTCCTCGCCGTCGCCGTGAACGCCGTACTCGGCCCCCGTCGCCCCGAGGATCTCCCGCGGCATGATGGAGAACCCGACGCCCCCCAAAACAATCGGCGCCTCGCTCTCCGCGCGGACCTCCTCGACGACCCGCTGGAGGTCGGGCAGGAAGGAGCGCATGCTCGGCCAGAAGGAATCGTCGATGTTGCGGAAGCTGAGCGCGACGAGCGCGGGGCCGCGGGCGAGCCCGGCACGGAGCGCCGCCGATGGATCCTCTTCGAGGCAGAGATCGACGACCGTGGCCGGGATCCCCGCGGCGCGGGCCGCGCCGGCGAGATAATCGATCCCGATCGGCGCGATCGGCGGTTGCATGCGGTTCGTGTTGACGAGGAGCAGCATGGCGCTGCCATTCTGCGCGGTCGCGTCCGCGATGACAACGGCCGCGAAAAGAAAAACCCCGCCGGTCGCCCGGCGGGGTCTCGGTTCGTTCGAGGACTACTTCTTCGCGTCCTTGAGCCAGGCCATCATCGAGCGGAGGTTCTTGCCCACCGTCTCGATCCGGCTCTTCGCTTCCTTCTCGCGCATCTTCAGGAAGTTCCTCTTCTTGTTGACGCGCGCTTCCTTCACCCATTCCTTCGCGAAGGAGCCGCTCTGGATGTCCTTGAGGATCTTCGCCATCGCGGCCTTGGCTTCCTTGCCCACGACCTTCCCGCCGCGGGTGTAGTCGCCGTACTCGGCCGTGTCGGAGATCGAGTAGCGCATCCACGCGAGGCCGCCCTCGTTGATCATGTCCACGATCAGCTTGATCTCGTGGCAGCACTCGAAGTAGGCCGCCTCGGGCTGGTAGCCGGCCTTCACCAGCGTCTCGAAGCCCGCCTGGATGAGCGAGCAGAGGCCGCCGCAGAGAACCGCCTGCTCGCCGAAGAGGTCCGTCTCGGTCTCCTCGGTGAAGGTCGTGCGGATGACGCCGGCGCGCGTGCCGCCGATCGCCTTGGCGTAGGAGAGGCCGATCTGCCAGGCCTTCTTCGACGCGTCCTGCTCGACCGCGAGGAGCATCGGCACGCCCTTGCCGTCCACGTAGAGGCGGCGGACGGTGTGGCCCGGGGCCTTCGGCGCGATGAGGATGACGTCGAT
>CAZWVM010000005.1:40878-47209 GCA_964637705.1 uncultured bacterium | reverse complement strand
TGGAGTCCGCCTACATCTACCTGGGCATGGCCGCCTGGTGCGAGACGGCGAACCTCGAGGGCTCCGCGCACTTCTTCCGGCTCCAGGCCAAGGAAGAGACCGAGCACGCGATGAAGTTCTTCGGCTTCGTCTGCGAGCGCGGCGGCGCGGTGGAACTGAAGGCGATTCCCGCCCCGAGCGTGAAATACGCCTCTCTCCTGGACGCCTTCGAGAAGACTCTCGCCCATGAACAGTCCGTGACGAAACGGATCAACAAGCTGATGGATCTCGCGATCGTCGAGAAGGACCACCTCTCGACCTCGTTCTTCAAGTGGTTCATCGACGAGCAACTCGAGGAGGAATCGACGGCCGAGAGAATCATCAACCAGCTCAAGATGATCGGTTCCAGCGGCTCCGGGCTCCTGATGCTCGATCACCGCCTCGCCAAGCGCGGCGCGGAGGACTGAGCGCGGTCGTGGGCACGCGCCGTTCCCGGCCCCGCGCAGCCGGAGCGAAGGCCGATTTCGGCTTCCTGGACCGGTCGCTCCTGGAGGACGTCGACCGGGCGGCGGGGTGGGAATGGCTCGAGACGGACGGCCTGGGCGGTTTCGCCTCGGGCGCCGTCAACGGCCTTCGGACGCGGCGCTACCACGCCGTCCTCCTCTCCGCGCTCCGGCCTCCAACCGGGCGGCGCGTGCTCGTCAACGGCCTGGAGGAACAGGTCGAAGCCGGCGGCGACTGCGTGGCTCTCTCCGCGCACCGCTACAAGCCCGGCGTCATCTATCCCTCCGGGCACCGACTTCTCGACTCCTTTGCCCTTCAGCCGTGGCCGACATGGCGCTGGGTCTTCTCGACGGGCGCGGGCGAGGAGATCGCGGTGCGCAAGGAACTCTTCATGCCGCGCGGGAACCCGTTCGTCGCCGTCCGGTGGACGCTCGAGAAGGGCTCGAACGCCCTTCTCTCGGTCCGCCCCTTCCTCTCCGGGCGCGACTATCACGGGATCCACCTGAAGAATCCCGACCTGGTGAACGCCTTCGAAGCCTCGGGCTCCACGGTCTCGTGGCAGACCTACCCGGACATGCCGCGCGTCCACGCGGGGCATAATGGCGAATACCACCACAACCCGGTCTGGTACGACCAGTTTCACTATACCATCGAGCAGTCGCGCGACCTCGACGCCGTCGAGGATCTCTGGGCGCCCGGGCTCTTCACGTTTCGGCTCGACGCGAAGAAGCCGGCCGTCGTCGTCTTCTCGACTTCCGTGCCGCCCGCGGATCCCGCCCGCGCCGTCGCGGCATGGGCGCGCACCGAATCGAAGCGGCGCGGCCGGAATGTGCCGGTTGGCGAACCGGAACGGATCCTGGAGCGCGCGGCCGAGGCGTACCGGGTGAAGCGGGGACGCGGCCTCACCGTCGTCGCGGGCTACCCCTGGTTCACCGACTGGGGCCGCGACACCTTCATCTCCATGCGCGGCCTCTGCCTCGCGACCGGACGGCTGAAGGAGGCCGGCAGCATCCTCGTCGAATGGGCGAAGGCCGTGGACGGAGGGATGCTCCCGAACCGTTTCCCCGACGAGGGCGAATCCCCCGAGTTCAACAGCGTCGACGCCTCGCTCTGGTATGTGAACGTCGTCGGGGAATACTCCGCGAAGACCCGATACCGAGACCTGCCGAAGCTCTGGCCCGCGATCGTCGCGATCATGCGCGGCTACCGCGACGGGACGCGCTACGGGATCGGCGCCGATGCCGACGGGCTCATGAGGGCCGGCGAACCCGGTTCCCAGCTCACCTGGATGGACGCGAAATACGAGGAGACCTGCTTCTCGCCGCGCACCGGCAAGCCCGTCGAGATCTGCGCGCTCTGGCTGAACGCCGTCGCGGTCCTCCTCGCGCTCGGGAAGAGGGTCAAGGGCCGGAACGCTCTTCCCTCCGCCGAGCGAAAGGCGTGGGAGAAGATCCTGAAGACCGGCACGGCCTCCTTCCGGAAGCGCTTCTGGAACGAAGAGACCCGGTGCCTCTTTGACGTCGTCGACACGCCGCAGGGCGACGATCCCGCGATCCGCCCCAACCAGCTCTTCGCCGTTTCGCTGCCCCTTCCGCTCCTGGACGCCGCCCGCGCGAAGATGGTCGTGGCCGCCTGCGAGAGCCACCTCGTGACGCCCTTGGGCCTGAGGACGCTCGCGCCCTCCGATCCCGGCTACATCGGGACCTACGGCGGCGACCGTCGCACCCGCGACGCGGCCTACCACAACGGCACGGTCTGGCCATGGCTCCTCGGGCCCTTCGTCGAGGCCTGGGTGAAGGTCCGGGGCGGAAGCGCGAAGGCGAAGAAGGAGGCGCGAAGGTTCCTGGCCGGGGTGGAAGCCCACCTCGGGGAGGTCGGGCTCGGCCACGTCTCGGAGGTCGCGTCGGGCGATCCACCCCACGCAACCGAGGGATGCCCCTGCCAGGCGTGGTCCGTCGCGGAACCCCTGAGGCTGTACAAGAGCGTACTCTGATTTTCGATTTGCGATTCTCGATTTTCGTTTTACGATGGACCCGGAAATCTGATCTGCTTCGCCCGGAGGCAACACCATGACCCTCGTCCGCGACCTGCTTGAGCGCAAACCGGGACCCGTCGCGACCATAAGCCCCAAGTCGACCGTCTTCGCGGCGTTGGAGCTCATGGCGGAGCGCGACGTCGGCGCGCTCGTCGTCGTCGCGGGCGACCGCGTGGTGGGGATCTTTTCCGAGCGCGACTACGCCCGCAAGGTGATCCTGAGCGGAAAATCCTCCAAGACCGAATGCGTGCAGGAACTGATGTCGAGCCGCGTCTACTTCGTGAGGCCGGAAACGTCGGTCGAGGACTGCATGGCCTTGATGACGGAGAAGCGGATCCGGCACCTGCCGGTCATGGAAAAGGATCGGCTCGTCGGCATCGTCTCGATCGGCGACGCCGTCAACGACGTCATCCACCGCCAGAAGCACGAGATCCGCGACCTCGAGCGCTTCATCACCGGCGGATACCCGCAGAAGCGCTGAACCCGCGAGCCGCGCGGGCCGCTACTCCAGCTTCAGGAACTTCCCCTTCTTTCCGATCTTGAGGATCGCGGATCCGGGCGGAACCTCGGCGATCGACACGACCTTCACCCACTCCGCGCCCGCCTCGCGGCGCACGCCGCCGCCCTCAATGAGGCGCCGCGCCTCCCCTTTCGACGCGAGAAGGCCCGCGCGAACGAGGATCGACGGGAGGTCCTCGCCGTCTCGTCGATCGATGCCGGGCATCTCGTCCGGCGCGGCCTTGCGGCGGAAGATCGCGTCGAAGTTCTCCGCGGCCTTCTTCCCGGCCTCCGCGCCGTGGAGCATCCCGGTCACGGCCTCGGCCAACCGCGCCTTGGCGTCCCGGGGATTCCCGCCCGCGAGCCGCATCGACTCGATCTCCTCCTCGGGGATATCGGTCAGGAGCAACATGTAGCGCCAGATGAGGTCGTCCGGGATCGACATCATCTTGCCGAAGACCTGGTCCGGCGGCTCCATGATCCCGATCGCGTTCCCGTAGGACTTCGACATCTTCCTGACGCCGTCGAGTCCCTCGATCAGGGGCGTCATGAGGATGACCTGGGGCTCCTGCCCCTCGCGCTCCTGGAGCGTGCGGCCCATCAGGAGATTGAACCGCTGGTCGCTGCCGCCCAGTTCGACGTCGGCCTTGAGGGCGACGGAGTCGAAGCCTTGAAGGAGCGGGTAGAGGAATTCGGTGATCGAGATCTCGATTCCCTGCTTGAAGCGCTCCTTGAAGTCGTCGCGCTCGAGCATCCGGGCGACGGTGCGCTTGCCCGCGAGCTTCAGCATGCCGGCGGCGCCGAGGGGCTCGATCCATGAAGAATTGAAGACGACCTCGGTCTTCTCCGGATCGAGGATCTTGAAGACCTGGGACTTGTAGGTCTCGGCGTTGGCGAGAACCTGGTCCTTCGTCAACGCCGGCCGCGTCTCGTTGCGCCCGCTCGGATCCCCGATCATCGCCGTGAAATCGCCGATGAGGAAGAAGACCTGGTGGCCGCACTCCTGGAAATGACGGAGCTTGCGGAGGAGAACCGTGTGCCCGAGATGAAGGTCGGGCGCGGTGGGATCGAATCCCGCCTTGATCCTCAGGGGCCGACCCAGGGCGAGCTTGGCGTCGAGGTCCCCGATCACGCCCTCGACCCCGCGCATGAGCAATGTCTTCGTGTCCGTCATGGGGGAGAGTCTACGGGCGGGAACCGGGAAAGCAAGGCGCACCATGAAAACCATGCGGTTCCCCATTCGGATACAGCCCTTCGGGAATCGGGCAAAAGGCATTCCACGAAAGACACGAAGCACACGAACGGAGGAAGGTCGGCCTGTTTCATGCCAGAAGCCCTCGAACCCGATTGGATTGCGGATTCGGGCGCCCCCGTCCCTGCAGTTTATCGTTTTTTCGTTTGCCCGTGGTCCCGGGCGAACGGATGATGGGCCGATCGCACTTGAGAACTCATGCCGTCCATGGACTCCTGCTGCTCGCCGCCTGCCTCGCCGTCCCGGGCGCGGCCGACGCCGACACGTCACCCCTCCCCCGTTTCCTCGAAGGGCTCTCATTCTCCGGCGAGGTCCGCGTGATGTACGACGCCGTCTTCACGGATACAACCTCCGGGGTCAGCGATCGCGGGCGCGGCCGCATCGGGCTGCTCCTGGGACTGAAGAAGGAGATCAATCCCTTCGTCTCGGCCTCGGTGCGGTTCGCCACCGGCACGAACGCCAATCCCGTCTTTCCCTTCGTCTCCTTCGACAACGCCGCCACCGGCAAGGCGATCGTGATCGACCACGCCTTTCTCGACGTCGCGCCGCTCGGAACCGTCGAGAGCCTGCCCGAACCCCTGCGCACCGCGCGCATCGTCTTGGGAAAACAGCCCACGCCCTTTCGCTATCTCCCCTCCTTCGTCTGGGATCCGGACCTCTCGCTCGAGGGTGTCGCCGAGATCGTCAAGTTCCGGTCCGGGCGTTGGGCCGCTTCGGCCGCGGCCGGACAGTTCATCTTCGAGGACAATGCCGCTCCTGACGACCCCTACATGCTCAGCCACACCCTGGGTATCGACCGTTTGCCCGCGTCTCCCTCGGGTTCCCGATGTGGAGGTTCGGTCGGTCTTCATCACGTGGTGCGCCCCTACGGGATCGACGCGACCTTCCAGTCTCTCTCCAATCCGGCCGCCGGCCAGCATGCCTCGCCATCAGGCTTCTCGGTCCTCGAGGCTTCGGGATACTTCATTCGCTTCTTCGGACACCGCCCGGTCCGGTTGGCCGGCGGTTACGCGTGCAATCTCTCCGCCGCGCCCCTCGCCTGGGCGGGGACGAATGAAGACGAGGGCTGGATCGTGGACCTCACGGTCGGGCAGGCCACGTCGAAACGCGGATCATGGGAGATCGGCGGCGGATACCGGGTAATCGAGGCTGACGCATGCCTCGGCCAATTCACGGACTTTGCCGGCACGCCGATGGGCGCGACCGACGCCCAGGCCTGGTTCCTGCACGGGGTCTACATGCCCCGGGACAACGTCTCGATCTCATCCGTATTTCTTTCCGCCGAACCGGAAAGCCTGCGACGGGCGGATCACTTGCAGAGGATCGAAGTCCAGTTGGGAGTGAAGTTCTAACAATACCGAGTGCCAGAAGAAGCTTCCAGATCGATTTCGGATTTCATTTACAAGGATACACAGGATCTTCAGGATTCCATTCTGAATCCATTTGAATTGCAAGGCATCATCCTGCCCATCCTGCTTATCCATGTAAAAGAATACCCTGATCGACGAAGACGTTTTCTTTTGGCGATCACTCTATCCGATAGGCGACTGCATCACTCCCGGAAGGCCGTGAGGATCTGCGTCAGGATCTTCTCGCGCTCGGCCGCATCGTCCAGGGCCGTGAACGAGGTCGTCACCTGCTGTCGGGCGCGTTCCGTAAGCCCCTTGTAGAGAACCGCCGCGAAGGTCACCGTGCCGTCGGACTTCACCCAGTATTCGCCCATGATCGTGCGGTCCGCCTCGCGTAGCGAACTCGCCAGGTTTCCCGACCGGCTCAGGTACTGCACCATCTCCGCCTTCAGGGTCTCGATGCCGGGCAAAGAGCCTCCCGAACCCCGGTTCTCGAATTCCGCCACGTGGTAGCGCATCGGCGGAATCGTGACCGCGGGCGCGGATGTGGTGACGGCTGTCGACGAGGAAGCCGAGGTTGTCGCCGTCGTGGTTCGCGACTGCGCCGCTCTCAAGGCCGCCTCCGCCTCGCGCCGCGCCGCCTCGGCCTCTCCACTCGCCCCCGGCGTCGCAGACGCGGACGCCGTGGCACTCGATGCGGTCGACGGCGCGGGC